>NZ_JBWLKL010000013.1:0-211370 GCF_059026065.1 Streptomyces sp. A18
GCCTACCTGATGATGTGGGGCTCGAACGTCCCCGTCACCCGTACCCCCGACGCGCACTGGATGGCCGAGGCCCGCTATCGGGGGCAGAAAGTCGTCACGGTCTCCCCCGATTTCGCGGACAACACGAAATTCGCCGACGAGTGGATGCATCCGCATCCCGGGACGGACGGCGCACTCGCCCTCGCCATGGGTCACGTCATCCTCAAGGAATTCTTCGTCGACCGGCAGACGCCGTTCTTCCAGGATTACGTTCGGCAATACACCGATCTGCCGTTCCTGATCACCTTGCGGAACACCGAGCAGGGGCTCGTTCCGCACAAGTTCCTGAACGCGTCCGACCTCGGTGAGTCCACCGAGAACGCCCTATGGAAGACCGTTCTCGTCGACGACACGACCGGCACGCCCGTCGTCCCGAACGGAACGCTCGGCCACCGGTGGGGCAGCAACGAAACCCCCGAGTGGAACCTCGACCTCGGCGACACGGTCCCCCGCCTCACCCTGTACGAGGAGGAGGGCGCGGACACCGCGGAGATCGTGCTGCCCCGCTTCGAGGAGGACGCGGACGCCACCGTACGGCGTGGCGTGCCGGTCCGGCGGGTCGGCGAGCACCTCGTCACCACCGTCTTCGACCTCATGCTCGCCCAGTACGGCGTCGCCCGCGATGGCCTGCCCGGCCAGTGGCCCACCTCCTACGACGACGCCTCACAGCCCGGCACCCCCGCCTGGCAGGAGACCCTCACCTCCGTCCCGGCCGCCCAAGCAGCGCGCGTGGCACGGGAGTTCGGAGAGACGGCCGAGCAGTCGCGAGGCCGCTGCATGATCCTCATGGGGGCGGGCACCAACCACTGGTTCCACTCCGAGACCATCTACCGCGCCTTTCTCGCCCTCCTCACCCTCACGGGCTGCCAGGGCCGCAACGGCGGCGGCTGGGGCCACTACGTCGGACAGGAGAAGTGCCGCCCGGTCACCGGCTGGGCCACCCTCGCCGGCGCGTCGGACTGGGGCCGACCGCCCCGCCACATGATCGGCGCGGGCTGGTTCTACCTGCACACCGACCAGTGGCGCTACGACACCCTGCCCGCAGAGTCCCTCGCGTCCCCGCTGGCCGACGGCCACTTCGAGGGGATGAGCGGGGCCGACTGCCTCGCCGCGTCCGCCCGCATGGGCTGGATGCCTTCCTACCCCACCTTCGACCGCAACCCCCTCGAACTCGGCGACGCGGCGGACCCCGTTCAGCACACCGTCGACGAACTCAAGGCCGGGCGGCTGAAGTTCGCGGGCGAGGACCCGGACGCTCCGCGCAACTGGCCCCGCGTCCTCACCGTATGGCGGGCCAATCTGCTCGGCTCGAGCTCCAAGGGGAACGAGTACTTCCTCAAGCATCTGCTCGGCACCCATTCCAACCTGCCCGACGACGGCCCGCGTTGTGCGCCGCGTGACGTGACCTGGCATCCGCAGGACGTCGAGGGAAAACTCGACCTGCTGCTCGCCATGGACTTCCGGATGACGTCCACCACGCTCCTTGCCGACGTCGTGTTCCCGGCCGCCACCTGGTACGAGAAGCACGACCTCTCCTCCACGGACATGCACCCCTTCCTGCACGCCTTCACCCCGGCCGTCGACCCTCCCTGGCAGGCCCGCTCGGACTACGACGCCTTCCTCGCACTCGCCCGCCGGTTCGGCGAACTCGCCGCCGAACACCTCGGCGTACGCAACGACGTGGTCGCGAGCGCGCTGCAGCACGACACACCCGGCGGGGAGATGGCACAGCCCGGCGGGGTCGCCCTCGACTGGTCGAAGGGCGAGTGCGAGCCGGTGCCGGGGCGCACCATGTACAACCTGACCGTCGTGGAGCGCGACTACGGCGCCGTCGGCGAGAAGTTCGCCGCCCTCGGCCCGCTCGTCGACACGCTCGGCGTCACCACCAAGGCCATCACCTTCGACGTGAGCGAGGAAGTCGCCTATCTCAGGGAGAAGAACGGCACCGTACGAGGCGGGATCGCCGACGGCCGCCCCCGCCTCGACACCGCCCAGCGGGCCTGCGAGACGATCCTCTCGCTCTCCGGAACCTCCAACGGCCGCTTGGCCACCCAGGGCTTCGAGACCCTGGAGAAGCAGGTCGGCACCGAGATGGCACACCTGGCGGCCGAGGCCGAGGGCAAGCGGATCACCTTCGCCGACACGCAGGCCCGTCCGGTGCCCGTCATCACCTCGCCCGAGTGGTCGGGCAGCGAGTCCGGGGGACGCCGCTACACCGCGTTCACCGTCAACACCGAGCACCTGAAGCCATGGCACACCCTCACCGGCCGCCAGCACTTCTTCCTCGACCACGACTGGATCCACGAGGTCGGCGAGGCGCTGCCCGTCTACAAACCGCCGCTGAACATGCACCGCCTGTACGGGGAGCCGGAGTTGGGCCGCGTGGACGAGAAGACGGTGGCGGTGCGCTACCTCACCCCGCACAACAAGTGGGCCGTGCACTCCATGTACCAGGACAACCTGTACATGATGTCGCTCGGCCGCGGCGGCCAGACGATCTGGATGTCGCCGCAGGACGCCGCGGCGATCGGCGTCGCCGACAACGACTGGATCGAGGCGGTCAACCGCAACGGCGTCGTCACGGCCCGCGCGATCGTCTCCCACAAGATGCCGCCCGGCACCGTCTACATGAACCACGCCCAGGAGCGCACCGTAGGTGTCCCGCGCACCGAGAAGACCGGAAAGCGCGGCGGCATCCACAACTCGCTCACCCGCGTGATGCTCAAGCCCACCCATCTCATCGGCGGCTACGCCCAGTTGACGTGGGCGTTCAACTATCTCGGCCCGACCGGCAACCAGCGCGACGAGGTCACCGTCGTACGCCGCCGCGCCCAGGAGGTGCAGTACTGATGCCCCGTGACGGAGTCACCAAGAGACGAGTGATGGCTCAGATCGCGATGGTGATGAACCTCGACAAGTGCATCGGCTGCCACACCTGCTCCGTCACCTGCAAGCAGGCATGGACCAACCGGCAGGGCACCGAGTACGCCTGGTTCAACAACGTCGAGACGCTCCCCGGCCAGGGCTACCCCCGCCGCTGGGAGGACCAGGAGCGCTGGAAGGGCGGCTGGGAGCGGACTCGCTCCGGCAAACTGCGACTGCGCTCGGGAAGTCGCATCAAGCGCCTGGGCAACCTCTTCGCCAACCCCGACCTGCCCGGCATGGACGACTACTACCAGCCCTGGAGCTACGAGTACCGCAATCTCACGGATGCACCCGCTGGGGACGACCTGCCCACCGCACGGCCCGTCTCGCAGGTCACCGGCGCTCCCATGGAGAAGATCGAATGGGGCCCGAACTGGGACGACAACCTGGGCGGCGCCCCCGAACACGGGCCGCGCGACCCGATCGTGGAGAAGATCCGCGACGAGGTGGGCGAGAGGATCCGCTTCGAGTTCGAGCAGTCCTTCATGTTCTACCTGCCCCGCATCTGCGAGCACTGTCTCAACCCGGCGTGCGTGTCCGCGTGCCCGTCCGGCGCTATGTACAAGCGGACCGAGGACGGCATCGTCCTGGTCGACCAGGACACCTGCCGGGGCTGGCGGATGTGCGTGAGTGCCTGCCCGTACAAGAAGGTCTACTTCAACCACACCACCGGCAAGGCAGAGAAGTGCACGTTCTGCTTCCCGCGCGTCGAGGTCGGTATGCCGACGGTCTGTTCCGAGACGTGCGTGGGGCGGATGCGCTACCTCGGGGTCCTGCTGTACGACGCCGACAAGGTCGCCGAGGCCGCCGCCGTCGAGGACGAACACGACCTGTATCCCGCCCAGTTGGAGAGCTTCCTCGACCCGCACGACCCGGCCGTGCAGGCCGCGGCGCGCACGTCCGGCATCAGCGACGAGTGGCTCGCGGCGGCCCGCCGCTCCCCCGTGTACGACCTGATCGCCACCTACCAGGTGGCCCTGCCGCTGCACCCGGAGTACCGCACGATGCCGATGGTCTGGTACGTGCCGCCGCTCTCCCCCGTCGTCGAAGCGGTCGCCGCGTCCGGGCACGACGGCGAGGACGCGGGCAACCTGTTCGGGGCGATCGACGCGATGCGCATCCCCGTCGAGTACCTGGCGGAGATCCTCACCGCCGGGGACACGGCCGTCGTCGACGCCGTGCTGCACCGAATGGCCGCCATGCGCGCGTACATGCGGCGCGTCAACCTGGGCGAGGAGCGCGACGAGCGGATCGCGCAGGCCGTCGGCCTGACGGGGGTCGAGATGGAGGACATGTTCCGTCTGCTCGCCGTGGCCAAGCTGGAGGACCGCTTCGTGGTGCCGAGCGCGGCACACGCGGACGCGGACGCACTCGCCGAAGCCCATCCGTTCGAGGACCCGGCACACGATCCGGCGCACGACCCGGCACAGGCTGCCTGTCCGGTCGCGGGACTGCCCGACGCCTCGGCATCCCCCGGCCGTGTGCTGCTCAACCTCGGAGCCACCCGGAGGAGCGCATGACCCCGCCCGTCGCCGCGCCCGTGGCCTCGCCGGTCACCGCGGACACCGTCACGCGGCTGATCGCCGGCCGCTGTCTGGAGTACCCGGAGTCCCGCCTGTACGCGGATCTGCCCTTCCTCCGCGCGGCACTCGACGATGCCTCCCCGCAGGCAGCCGCCCTCCTGGCCGAATTCCTCGATCACGTCGCCGCCACCGACCCACTGGACCTGTGCGCGCACTACACGGCCACCTTCGATACCCGCAACCGCCGCTGCCTGTACCTCACTTGGTGGGCGGACGGCGACACCCGCCGCCGGGGCATGTCCCTCGTACGCGTCAAGCAGATCTACCACGAGCACGGCCTGCGGTACGCCGACGAGGAGCTGCCCGACTTCCTCCCCGTCGTCCTCGACTTCGCCGCCCGCCGCCCCGATGCGGGCACCGAACTCCTCGAGGAGCACCGGGTCGGCCTGGAGCTGCTGCGCCTGGCGGTGACCGCGGCGGACACCCCGTACGGAGCGGTCCTCGAAGCGCTGTGCGGCACCCTGCCCGGCCCGTCCCCACAGACCAAGGAGGAGGCCAAGGCGATGGCACGCAAGGGGCCGCCGCAGGAACTCGTCGGCATCGGCTCCCCGCTGGAGCCGTTCGGCCCCGGCATCGACCTGCCCTGGCCCACCGTCAACGGAACCTCCGAAAGGCCGCCGGCATGACCGATCTGCTCCTGTGGGGCGTACTGCCCTACGTCTCGATCGCCCTGCTGATATCGGGCACCCTCTGGCGCGCCCGCTACGACCGGTTCGGCCGGACGAGCCACTCCTCGCAGCTCCACGAGTCACGGCTGCTGCGGATCGGTTCGCCCCTGTTCCACTTCGGCATGCTCTTCGTCGTACTCGGCCATGTGGTGGGCCTGTTGATCCCACAGAGCTGGACGGACGCGGTCGGCGTCAGCGACCACACCTATCACCTGGTCGCGGTCGGCACCGGCGCCGTCGCGGGCGCGGCGGCGGCCGTCGGGATCGGGCTGCTCGTGTACCGCCGCCTCAAGGTGCCCGCCGTGCGCCGGGCCACGCTGCGCAGCGACCACCTCATGTACACCTTCCTGCTCGGCGCGATCGTCCTCGGCCTGCTGGCCACGATCCTCAACTCGACCGGTGCGACGGATGGTTACAACTACCGCGAGGGCATCTCCCCTTGGTTCCGCTCGTTGTTCACCTTCTCGCCGGACTACACGCTCATGGCGGGTGCTCCGCTCGCCTTCAAGCTGCACATCCTGTTCGGCTTCACGTTGTTCGCGCTGATCCCCTACTCGCGGCTCGTGCACATGTTCAGCGCGCCGGTGCGGTACGTATGGCGGCCGTACGTCGTCTACCGCAGCCGCGACCCCAAGCGGCTCACGCCCGGTCCGGAGCGGCGCGGCTGGGAGCGGGTCCGATGACGACCGCAGCGCCTCGAAGGGCGACCGCAGCTCCCGGAAAGCTGGTGCGCACACCCCGGCACGCCGTCGCGGACCGCCCGTTCCTGGTCATCTGGGAGGCCACCCGCGCCTGCCCGCTGGCCTGCCTGCACTGCAGGGCCGAGGCCGTGACACGGCGCAGTCCGCACGAACTGGACGGGGTTCAGGCCCGCGCGCTGATGGACCAGATCGCTGCCTTCGGGCGGCCCCACCCGCTGTTCGCCATCACCGGAGGCGACCCCTTCCAGCGCCCCGACCTCTGCGAACTCATCGCGTACGGAACGGAATTGGGGCTGCGCGTGGCGGTCTCGCCGTCCGGTACGCCCACCCTCACGCGGGAGAATCTGACGGCGGTACGGGACGCGGGTGCCATCGCGCTCTCGCTCAGCGTCGACGGGTCGACCGCCGCGCGGCACGACGCCTTCCGGGGCGTCGACGGGGTCTTCGACCTCACTCTCGAGGGCTGGCGCACCGCCCGCGAGCTGGGCCTGAAGGTGCAGATCAACACCACCGTCTCGCGGCACAGCCTCGACGACCTGGCCGACATCGCCGCCCTGGTCCACCGCGAGAAGGCCATGCTGTGGTCGGGCTTCCTCCTTGTGCCCACCGGGCGCGGCGCCGCGCTCGACTCGCTCACCGCCGCCGAGACCGAGGACGTACTGCACTTCCTGTACGACTGCGGTGCGTTCATGGCCACCAAGACGACCGAGGGGCACCACTTCCGGCGGGTCGTCCTCCAGCGGACCGCGCTCGCCGAACGCGGCGAGGCGCCCCCTACCGGAGCGCTGCACGCACGGCTCGCGGCGCGCGCGGGAGCGCTCGGGCTCTTCGACGGCGTGCCGCGTGCTGTCCGCCGACCGCCCATGGACGTCTCCTCGGGGCGCGGCTTCGTCTTCGTCTCGCACACCGGTGATGTCACCCCCAGCGGATTCCTACCGCTGTCCGCGGGCAACACCAAGGACCGCCCGCTGACGGACATCTATCGGACGTCTCCGCTCTTCGTCGAACTACGCGACCCCGAGCTGCTGCGCGGCAAGTGCGGCCGCTGCGAGTACCGGACCCTGTGCGGTGGCTCGCGCTCGCGCGCGTACGCCGTCACCGGCGACCACCTCGCGGCCGACCTCTGGTGCGCGTACGAGCCCCCGGTGTCCTCTTCGTCTTCCTCTTCGTCTTCCTGTTCCTGTTCCTGTTCCCGCGACAAGGAGTCGTCGTGCGCTCTGTGATCATCATCGGCGGCGGCATCAGTGGCCTCGCCGCCGCCTGGGAGTTGCGCGGCCGGGCCGATGTCACCGTCATCGAGGCCCACGACCGCGTCGGCGGCAAACTGCGCACCGGCTCACTCGCGGGCGTACCCGTGGACGAGGGCGCCGAGTCCGTCATGGCGATGCGGCCCGAGGCCGTACGGCTCGCGGAGGAGACCGGCCTCGGCGACGCCCTGCGCGAGCCGGCCTCCGCACCCGTCACCCTGTGGACCCGCGATGCCCTGCGGCCGCTGCCCGTCGGGCACTTGATGGGCATCCCCGCCGACCCGTCGGCCCTCGACGGCACCGGCCTGCTCTCCAACGAGGGGCTCGCCGCGCTCGCCCGCGAAGAGGCGGTCCCCGCGCGCCCCGTCGACGCGGATGTCACCGTCGCGGGATATCTCGTCCCCCGGATCGGCCAGGAAGCGGTCGACCGTCTCGTGGAACCGCTGCTCGGCGGGATCTACGCGGGCCGCACCGACCAGCTCTCGCTGCGCTCCGCTATGCCGCCCGTCGCGGCCGTCGCCGCCTCCGGCGATTCCTTGCTCGCCACCCTGCGCCGCCGCACGCGATCGCAGCAGCCGGGCCCCAGGCCGAGCCCGGTCCGCGGCATAGCGGGCGGCACCGGGAGGCTGCCCCTGGCGGTGGCGGCCGCCGCCGGTGCACGCGTGCTGACCCGCAGCACCGCGCTCGCCCTCGAACGAGCCCCGGGCGGCGGCTGGCGTGCGCACGTCGTCACCGGCCAGGGGCCCGTGACGTTCGTTGCCGACGCGGTGATCCTGGCGCTGCCCGCGCCGGCCGCGGCCTCCCTCCTGGGCCCGCACTCACCGGCAGCACGGGCCGAGCTCACCGCGGTCCGGTACGCCGGATCGGCCGTGGTCACCATGGCGTTCGCCCGTACGAAGTCGGGTCCCTACCCGGAGCTGAACGGTTTCCTGGTCCCGCCGGTGGACGGCCGCACGGTGAAGGCCGCCACCTTCCTCTCCCACAAGTGGGCCTGGCAGCGGGACGAAGCGCCCTCGAAGCTGATCATGCGCACGTCGGTGGGTCGGATGGGCGAGGAACACCTCCTGGACCACGACGACCGTCATCTCACCCGGCTCGCACTGGCCGCACTGTCCGCCGCCGTGGGGCCGTTGGGCACTCCGCTGGCCACGAAGGTCACCCGCTGGGGCCAGGGCCTGCCGCAGTACGAGGTGGGCCATGCCGACCGCGTCGCCGCGATCCGGGACGCGACCGGCAAGCTGCCGGGCGTCGAGCTGTGCGGAGCGCTGTACGAAGGGGTGGGCATCGCGGCGTGCGTCGCCACGGGCCGAGCGGCGGCGCAGCGGCTACTGGCGGGCTGACGGACGCACACCTCTGCGTGGGTGAAGTCGGCACGGCTGACGGCGAACCGGCTACAGAATCCGCACCTCGGCCTCGGGGAGCTTCGTCCACCAGTGGTGGTACCGGCTGTAGACCGCCGTCTCGCGGTCACTGAGGAAGGCCGTCAGTGACCGGGCTTCCTCCGCGAGTCCGGCCCAGGTGGCGGGTGCCAGCGGGTGGAAGGCCGTGACCTCGATGCCGTCCTCCACCGAGCGCCACACTCCGGCGACATGGCCGTCGACCAGCACGGTGGGCAGTACGTCGCCGTTGCGCCGGATCACCCGAGGACGGTAGGCCGGAGGTATCAACCGGCCTCGGTCGGAGTAGGCCAGCAGGACGCTGTCCCACATGGCCATGAGCCGGGGAGGTGCGGGGGTGTCCGCGGGCGGCCGGGACGAACCCGGGAGGTCGAACAGCACATCCTTGTCCGGGCCTTGGAGTTGCTCCACGGTGTCACCCAGGGCGAGGAGTGCCGCACGGACGGGTGCCCTTTGCACCATGGCGAACTGCGCCATGTCCGGGACCGAAGCGGGCCCGAACCCCGCCAGGTAGCGCAGGATCAAGGCACGCAGCGCGTCAGGATCCATGGCCCGGCCCGCACGCGCCGGCCCGCTCGGGGCCGCGACGAACGACGGCCGATGGCCGAACGACCAGGGCGCGCCCGTCGGGGCATGGTGCAGGGGTGCGTACCCCTTCAGCCCCCACCACGCGCCGTCCTTCTTTTCGGCGCCGAGCCGTTCCTCGACCCATGCCTGCACCTGTGCCGAGGTCCGCGGCTCGCGGGCGAAGGCCAGCAACTCCGCCACCAGTTCGTCGGCGTCCGAGGGGCTCAGTCCCGCGTCGGCGAAGCGGAAGCCGAGCCGGGAGGCGTGCAGCGTGGGCTGCATCGCCGCACGGAAGACGGGATAGTCGTCTGCGTGCACGGCGTGCAGCGTGATCCTCATCAGGGTCGCCTTGACGATCGAACGCCCGGTGAACGCTGCGTCGAGGTCGTCCGCCGTGAACCCGGTGAGCCTGTTCCACAGCGCGAGGTACGGCGATGCCGGGTGCTGCGCCTGGAGCGCGACCACGCGCCGTACCCCGTCCTGGACGGTCAAGGGCTCACGTTCAAGGAGCAGTTGGCGGCTGAGGGTTGCTCGGTTGAGTTCGCGCGCGCTGATCTTCACAGTCCGGGATTCTGCCCTCCCCGCGCGCCTCGGACCAGGCGATGGCTCACCGGCTCCGGCCGGCGCGCCGCCGGCCAACAGCGGTCAGGTCCCGGCCGCCGGAACGGCGGCGGGGCGCGACGGCTCGGCGGTCGCGCCCCGCAGGGCCTTCCAGTCGTCCTCGAGGATGGAGTACTGGACGATGTCGTGCCACACCCCGTCCACGTGGCCGTAGTGCCGCAAGCGTCCCTCCCGCACCATGCCCGCCTTCTCGATGGCCCGCTGCGCAGCGATGTTGGAGGGCATGAAGCCCGACCACACGCGGTGCAGCCCGAGCCGGTCGAAGCCCAACACGCCCAGCAGGAAGCCGATCTCGACGCTGTGGCCGACGCTGACGCGGTCGGCGCGCAGAGCCAGACCCACCTCCGCGCTGCGGTAGCCGACGCGGACCATCCCGCCTTCGCCCGACTGGTCCTCGACGATCAGCTTCGCGGAGCCGATCAACTCGCCCGTGGCGATCTCGCTGACGCCCAGCCGGTAGTGCGAGCGAGGAGTCCGCCGGGCACCGGCCCTGGCCTGCTCAACGAGCGCCGAGGCCTCGGCACGGCGGAAGGGCGGCATGCCGAACTCGCGGGTCGTGCGGGGGTCACCGAAGATGCCGAGCACGCCGTCGACGTCGCTGGGCAGGAACTCCCGCAGTCGCAGCGTGGCGCCTTCGATGAGAACCCCACGCTGCTCCGGCTCCCGCGGCGGCCGTTCGTCGACCGGCGCCTGGCCCGGGTCTCGCGGAGCCCACAAAGGGGCTTGCTCCCGCTCGGCTTCCAGGCGATCCGTCATCTGCTGACTCCTTGGTGATGTTCCGACAGACCGAACGACACGCGCGTGACCCAGAGGGGTTTGCGCGTACGGATCGCCGGAAGAAAGTTGGCCAGGGGCAGGACCCACCCGCAGAGGAGGCCCCGGCCCCGTGGTTCGCGTACCGCTCGTACGGCGGCGATGTTCGGATGCACCGCGCGCAGCTTCCGCTGCTCCCTCGGCGTCATCCCCCAGAGCATGGGCGGCGGCCGGTACCCGGCGGGGTACTTCCACCGCCCCCGTTCGGTGCGGGCGGCCATCCAGGCGGGCGGGGTGTCGAAGACCAGTTCCGCTCCGGGGAAGCGGGCGGCGCAGGCTTCGATGAGCCGGTGCACCACATCCCGAGGGAGATACATGAGCATCCCCTGGGCGAGGATCAGTACCCCGCGCGTGGCGTCGACCTCGTCCATCCACCCCGCGTCGGTCGCCGAGCAGGACAGGGTGCGGTGGCGCGGCTCGTCCGGCAGCAGCCGCTGCCGCAGCGCCGCGACCTCGGGCAGGTCGACCCCGATCCAGCGCACCCTGCCGTTGTCCACCCGCCAGAACTGCGTCTCCAGGCCTTCCCCGAGCGAGACGACCGTGCCGTCCGGGTGATCCTTCAGGAAGCGGCGCACCTCTCGGTCGTAGCAACGCGCCCGTACCGCCATTCCTTGCGCCAGGCCCCAGTTGCCGGTGCCGAACCGCCGTTCAAAGGGGAAGTCGACGGCGTCGATCACCTCGATCGCCTTCGGGTCGAGCAGGGCCGAGCCAGGGTCCTTCGCGGCCAGAGCGCGGTGGTGCAACGTCCATAGCGTCGTCTCGGCGACGCCATCCAGCTTGGCCTTCCGCTTCTGTCCGTCCATCCGGCGATGGTCACAACTTGGGCGGCGGCCCAGCAAGGAGCGTCACTCGTGCGAGCGGATAGATCACTCCTTCAGTTGGGATTTCGTGGCCTCGGCCCTTTCGCGCTCGACGGTTTCGGCGTTCTCGGCCGCGTCCTCCGGTATGCCGACCGCGCCCCGCGGTCCTCGGGCAAGGACGTAGACGAACAGGGCGGCCATGACGCCGACGCCTGCCCACATGGCCTGTTGCCAGCCTTCGACGAACGACTCCTGGGCGGCACGGATCAGCGTCTGGGCCTGCGTACCGGCGCCGTCCGCGGCCTCAACGGCGTTGGCGACTCCTTCGCGTGCGGTGTCGGCGGCGCCCTGGGGGACGCCTTCGAGCCGGGAGTCGATGGCGCTTCGGTAGCCGGAGGACAGCAGCGCGCCGAGCAGGGCGATGCCGAGCGCGGTGCCGAACTCCCGTGTGACGTCATTGAGTGCGGAGGCGACACCCTGGCGCTCACGCGGCAGGGAGCCCGTGATGGCCTCGGTCGAGGGCGTCATCGACAGACCCATGCCGATGCCCATGGCGAGCATGCCGGGCAGTACGGAGAGGTAGCCGCCGTCGACGGAGACGAAAGCGGCCATGAGGCCAAGTCCGGCGCCCGCCAACAGAATTCCGGCCGCCATGGTCGACCGGGCCCCGATGCGCGCGGCCAGTTGGGGTGCAAGGCCCGAGGCCATCATCATCAGTACGGCCATGGGCATCAGCGCCAGCGTGGACAGTAGGCCCGACCAGCCCAACACGGCCTGGAAGAACGGGAACAGGACCACGAAGATGCCTGCCTGTACACCGAAGACGACCAGGAGCGTGACCGAGCCGCCTGCCAGCGAGCGCTCCTTGAACAGGCGCACGTCCAGGAGCGCGGCGTCCCGTCGGCGCAACTCCCAGGCCACGAAGCCGATGGCGGCCATGACACCGATGACGAGGCCGAGCAGGGTCGCAGCAGCGGTCCAGCCCCGCTCGGGTCCTTCCTGCAGGACGAAGATGAGCCCGACCACCGCGACGACGGAGGTGAGCGCGCCGACGGTGTCGAAGCTGCGCCCGGACGTCTCACGGGAGTTGGGAACGGACCGCAGCGCCATGGCGAGGGCCACGACGACCAGCACGACCGGCAGGACGAAGAGCCAGCGCCAGCTCGCCAAGTCGACGAGGGCAGCGGAGAGGAACATTCCCAGGACACCGCCACCGCCGGCGACGCCGGTCCACACGCCGATCGCCCGGCCGCGTTCCTCCGCGGGGAAGGTGGAGGTGATGACGGCCAGGGTGATCGGCATGATCATTGCAGCGCCGACGCCGCTCACCAGGCGTGCGGCGAGCATGACTTCGGCCGACGAGGCGAGCGGGGCCACCACGTTGGCGACGCCGAATATGGACAGGCCGGCGAGCAGCATGGGCTTGCGTCCCCAGCGGTCGCCCAGCGCGCCGAGCGGCAGGAGCAGTGCGGCCAGGCTGAGGGTGTAGATGTTGATGATCCACAGGACGGTGCTCTGCGAGGCGCCGAAGGCGACGGCGAGGTCGGGCTGGGCCACGTTCAGCCCGGTCACCGAGGCGATCACTGCCATCAAGGCGATACAGACCGCGATCAGAATGGTGCGACGGTGGCGCGCGTCCGGGACGCCCATACCGCCGCCCGGTGCGCCGCTGGGATCGGCGGCACTCAGCTGTGGAGACGGCTTTGGGGGAAGCTGTGGGGGCAGTTGAGGGGGCTGGTTCGTGCTCATGGATTCCTCTCCAAGGGCAGGTCCAAGGCCATGCCCAAGGGCAGGTACAAGGCCAGGTACAAGGGCATGCGGAGATCAGCGCCCCATCAAGCGATGGGGCGCAGCAGGGGTGATGGGTCGAGAGCGGGCAGCGCCGCCGGGGAATGGGCGGGTGGTCAGGCGTGGGTGAGCAATCGCTGTGTGGCTGCCAGGGCCGCTTCGGTGTCGGCGGCGGCCAGATCAGCGTTCATGTGGGCGCCGGCCAGGGCACCTGCCGCGGCCGATGCGCCGACCTGGGCGGCCAGGTCGGTGGCGTTGCCTGCCACCCACACTCCCGGCACATCGGTGGCGCCGGCCTTGCCGGTGGCGAAGTGGCGACCCATGCCGCCGGGCAACTCCTGCATCGGAAGGCCCAGTTCGTCCAGTCCCTCGGTGCGGGCCTCCATGGTGGTGGCGACGGCTAGGACACGCCGGGGCACCAGCTGCCCGTCGCTCAGGCGTACGCCCGCGATGCCACCGTCCTCGGCGGTCACGACCTCGCTCACCGGGGTGTCGACGACGCGGATGCCGCGGGCGGTGAAGCGCACACGGGTGTCCTCGTCGAGGTCGGTGCCGCGGGTGAAGTAGACGAGGTCGTCGGTCAACTGCCGGAACAGCAGCGCGTGGTGGACCGAGGCCGGGCCGACGGCGATGACCCCGATGGGCTCGTCGCGCACCTCCCAGCCGTGGCAGTACGGGCAGTGCACCACCCCGTGTCCCCAGTGCCCCGCGAGCCCGCGAACGTCGGGAAGGACGTCGCGCAGTCCGGTGGCGACGAGCAGGCGGCGCGCCGACAAGGTTCTGCCGTCGGCAAGGGTGACCGTGAAGCGCCGATCCCCCTCGGCGGAGGGGACGGCCGGGGCAGCGGTTGCCACTTCCCCGGTCACGACGAGGCCTCCGTAGCGGCGCACTTCCTCGCGCCCTCGCTGCAGCAGTTCGGCCGGCGGGATACCGTCGAGGCCGAGCAGTCCGTGGACACCTTCGGCGGGTGCGTTGCGCGGGGTGCCGCTGTCGATCACGACGACCGTACGGCGGGAGCGGGCGAGCATCAGTGCGCCGTTCAAGCCCGCGGCGCCACCGCCGATCACCACGGCGTCGACGGTCTCGCCCGGCAGCTGGCCGCTCGCATGCACAGCAGTGGCCTCAGTGCTCTCAGTGCTCTCAGTGCTCTCAGTGCTCTCAGTGCTCTCAGACATGGCTTCGCCCTTTCCTTCGCGCGAACCCCCCGCGGTTCGGGGGCTGCGGTCACGACGATAGGCGCGACTTGCGGACAGGGCATATGATGTTGCCTATGACGCAAGACAATGGCGAGATGGACAGCCTGGTACGCAAACGGATCCGTGCGCTGCGCGTGGCGCAGGGCTGGTCCCTGGAGGAGCTGGCCACCCGGGCATCGGTCAGCCAGTCCACGCTCAGCCGCATCGAGAACGGTCAGCGCCGCCTGGCCCTGGACCAGCTCGTCACGCTCGCCCGAGCCCTGGACACCTCCCTGGACCAGCTCGTCGAGACGGCCACCGATGACGTCATCACCAGCCCGGCGATCGACGCGGCCCATGGGGCCATGCGCTGGCCGATCAAGGCGGAGCCCGGCATGAGCGTCGTACGCCAGCGCATGACCGACCCGCCGCCCGACAGCCCCTCACGCATGCGCGCTCATCCGGGCCGCGAATGGCTCGTCGTCCTGTCCGGCACCGCGGTCCTGCTGCTGGGCAACCGGCGCCTGCGTGTCGAGACCAATCAAGCCGCGGAGTTCCCCACGATGCTCCCCCACGCCATCGGCGCCGAGGGCGGACCGTGCGAGATCATCGGCATCTTCGACCGCGACGCCCGCCGCGGCCACCAACGCGGCGAGGACACGTGAGCAGCGGGCAGTCCCCGCACACGCCCGGCAGGATCGCGATGACCGGACCGCACCGCGATGGTCGGCAGGTTTGCGCGGGCGGCAGCGCGGACGGCCATCTTCTTGCGCACTCCGGGATCCATGGTGCCGCCGGGGCATGACCGGCCTAGCGTCGCTGTCATGAACCACACTTCCTCGTACGCAGCCCACGCCCACGCCGCCGACGCCCACCACGGTCCGCACCACGACCAGGACGCCGACGGCCAGGCGGAGATCCTCGATCTGGACGCCGAGGTACTCGCCGAGCACATCGCGTCGATCACCGCGTGGCTGCCCCTCGAGAAGGCGCCGCGCTACATCGTCGACCTGGGATGCGGGACGGGGGCAGGCACGTTCGCCCTGCTCGCGCGCTTCCCGGAAGCGGAGGTGACCGCCGTCGACGCGTCGGCAGGCCATCTGAGCCGCCTGCGGGCGCGGGCCGAAGCGCTCGGAGTGGCCGACCAGGTGCGCACGGTGTCGGCCGATCTCGACACCGACTGGCCCGAGCTCGGCCACCCCGATCTGGTGTGGGCTTCGGCGTCGATGCATCACATGGCCGACCCCGACCGCACCCTGCGCAAGGTCCACGACCTGATCGCGCCCGGCGGCCTGTTCGCCGTGGTCGAGCTGGCCGGCTTCCCGCGCTTCCTGCCCCCCGACGCCCCGGAGGAGCGGCCCGGCCTCGAGGACCGCTGCCACGCAGCCCTCGCGCACCACGACGCCGAGCACGTGCCGCACCGCGGAGCCGACTGGGGCCCCAAGCTGGCGGCCGCCGGGTTCGCCGTCGAGGGCGAGCGCGCGATCACCGTGAACGTCGAGGGCTCCCGGAGCGAGGCGGTGGGCCGGTACGCACTCAGCAGCCTGAAGTTCTTGCGCGACAGCGCCACCCACTCTCTTTCCGCCGAGGACCTCCGCGCCGTCGACCAACTGCTCGACGCCGAGAGCCCGCTCAGCATTCTGCGCCGCGGCGACCTCGCGGTGCGCACCGAACGCACGGTGTGGGCGGCGCGCCGCGCCTGACCCTGCGAGAAACAAGAAGGGCGGGCCCGCCACGTGCGAACGGAAACGGGCCCACCCACAGCGTCCTCGGGAACGCATGCGGCCACCGTACGATCACCCGAGCCGACGCGCATGCCGAGCGCGGATGCCTGAGGCGTTCCCGCACCTTCGAACTACTGGCGCGCGCCGGGCTGAAGGCGGAGGACGGCCAGCCGTTCCTCACGACAACCGTGTCTCAGGACAACCATGTCTCAAGCCACCGGAACGGTGACTTCGCCTGTCGGCCCACTGTCCTCGGGAGAGTCTCCTTCCGGGCCCAGCGGGCGTCCCTCCCACACCAGGGCCCGCCAGCCCTCATCGGGTGAGCCCGTCAGGATGACCACGCCGGTGTTGCCCAGCGGGTGGCTCGACGCGTACGCCACGTCCACGTTGACCGCACGAGCGGCGACCCATGTCCGGATGGCGGCGCCATGGCTGACCATCGCCACCGTGTCCGCTCCCGTGGCGACCGCCTCGGCGACGACGGCGTCGAAGCGCCCCATTGCCTCCACGCCGTTCTCACCACCGGGCATCCGGCGCTCGGTGTCGCCCGCGGACCAGGCGAAGGCGGTGTTCATATAGACGGCTGCGGCCTCCTCGTCGCCACGCATCTCCAGATCCCCGGCGCTCAACTCCCGGATCCCGTCCCGGACCTGGACCTCCAGCCCGGTCGCGGCAGCCAGCGGCGCGGCGGTCAATTGGGTGCGCAGCAGCGTGGAGACGTACAGGGAGTCGATCCCCTCCCCCGCCAGGGCCTCCGGAAGCGCCGCCGCCTGGTCCTGCCCCAGCGGCGTCAGCGCCGGTCCCGGTGCCCCGGTGTCCAGGAGGTGCTTGAGGTTGGACGGGGTCTGACCATGACGTATGAGCAACAGACGCATTGCGGGGACTACCTCCACTGGACGGAACGATCTCTTCCACTCTGCCACCCGAGGCCTCCGCTCTGGCGCAGGGGCGAACCTGACGACCTCAGGAAGCCATGCCCAGCGGCAGCGCCCGTCAGGCTCTGACCACGCAGAGAGGAGTGCTGCGGGACGGTTTGATCAGGCCGGCGCGGAGCCCCGCCATCGGGAGCGTCCGGGGAAGCGAAGTCGACGGTCCCTCCCGAAACCAGAAGATCGGTGAGGCCGCTCCGGCGCAGGAATCAATCGCGATGACCGTCGCGCGGCCGCCGTCCAACCGCCGCCCTCCTCAGGCTGCGAACACCTGGGAGTCATCGGCGAACGCCTTGAACTCCAGGGCGTTGCCTGCCGGGTCGAGGAGGAACATCGTCCACTGCTCGCCGGTCTGGCCCTCGAAGCGGACGTAGGGCTTGATGACGAACTCGGCGCCTGCCGTGCGCAGCCGGTCGGCGAGTTCCTGGAAGGCGGGGATCGTCAGGATCAGTCCGAAGTGCGGCACAGGGACGTCGTGGCCGTCGACCGGGTTGTGTATGCGCTGGGCGCGCTCCGGCGCGAGGTGGGTGACGAACTGGTGGCCGTGCAGATTCCAGTCCACCCAGGTGTCCGCGCTGCGGCCCTGCTCCAGGCCAAGCACCTCGCCGTAGAAGTGACGCGCGGCGGCGAGGTCGTCGACCGGCATGGCCAGGTGGAACCGCGGGATCGGGGAGTTGAGCACGGTCATGACATGCCTTCCTGCCGTGGACTGGAGCGTGGAGGCCAATGTTAACATTCGGACAATCATCGAGGAGGCGCGGAACCGGACATGAGTGAGCAGCGCAAGGTGACCCCGGCCCGCCGTCGTGGCCTGGCCGATGAGGTCGCGGACCGCATCCGCGAGGCCGTCTTCAGCGGGGCCTACGCCCCGGGCGCGCAGCTGCGCGAGGTGGAGCTGTCCGGCGACATGGACGTCAGCCGCGGCCCCGTGCGGGAAGCCCTGCGGCTGTTGGAGCGCGAGGGTCTGGTCCACTGCGCGTGGCACCGGGGCACGACGGTGACGACCCTGTCCCCCGAGGACGTCGCCGAACTCGACAGCCTGCGCGGCGCCCTTGAAGATCTCGCCGTCCGTCAGGTCATCGCTCGGGCCTCGGACGAGGCCCTCGCCTCCGTCGCGAAGAGCGCCGACCTGATGGAGCGGGCCGCGGACGCGCACGAGATGGTGCGCCACGACATCGCCTTCCACGACGCGGTGTTCGCCGCCGCGGGGCACCAGCGCCTCACCGACGCGTGGGACGGCATCCGGTGCCAGGTCCACCTGTTCCTGCTGACCCGGATCGGCCGCAGCACCGAGGGCTACCTCGCCCGCGTGCCCAGTGAGCACCGCGGGCTCGTCGCCGCGCTGCGCGCACGCGACACCGGCGCCGCCCTCGACCTCTTCGCCGCGCACCGCCGCCTTGCCGTCGACGTGGTCACCGGCTCCACCACCGACGCGGACTGAGCGCCGCCGGTCACCCGTCCCGGCCGACCGGCTCGCAACAAAGGCTCGGCGGATGTCCCGACCGGTTCAGCCGATTCACGCTTCCGTAACCCGCCGGACCCATGCGGATCGCTCAGCTAACATGATCGAACTCACAACGAGTGCCCTGATCGCCCGTACTTCACCGCAAAACACTGCTATCTAGCACAAAGAGTGAGCTATTAAATAACATCTAACAAATCGGCCAAACCATTGATATCTATACCATCCGAAATGTTTTCACGGAAAAACGCCACAAAGCTGTTCGCCGCGTGGCGTCAGCCACGGGCGATCCTGTGGACCGCGGCAGTCGTGGTGGCCCTCGGGTTCCTCGTCGCACTGGAGATCGCCGCACGTCACTACGGCGTGCGGGGGCCGATCGCCAACCAAGTGCGTGAGGTGGTGTTCGCGCCCAAGTCCGGGCCGCTGCTGTACGCCTCCATGGCCTTGATGATGGTGGTGCTCACCTGGCGGCAACGACTCATCGCGGCAGGTGTCGCGGTCGGCATCGACATCGTCTTCTTCCTGGTGCGCTGGGCCGTCGGCGCCGACATGATGTTCGGCAACGGCGCACTGTGGGTGATCTTGGGCTATGCGGTCATCGCCGTCACGCGCCGTACCGGCCAGGAACGTGTCCTGCTGCTGAAGGGCGTCGGGCTCGGCCTGCTGCTCGTGGCCGGGCGCAAGACGGGCGACATCTGGCTGCTCATCACGTCCGAGACCCGCCCGATGGTGCTCGACCAGTACGTGGCCATGGCCGATCACGCGCTGGGCAATCCTTCGTGGGTGGTCGGCAGGCTGGTCTCGGCCACCGGCCCGGTCGGCGCGCACGTTCTCGACTACGTCTACATCCAACTCGCGGTGGCCGCGGTCATCGTCGCGCTGTACCAGCTGCGCAATGTGGCGGTCGAACGCCGCTTCCCGGGCCACCACCTGGTGCGCACGTTCCTGGTGATCGGCCTGCTCGGGCCCGCCATCTACATGATCTTCCCGGTGGTCGGACCGATCTTCACCTACGGCACGGGCGCCTTCGGCACCGGCGGCGAGCACTGGGCCCTCGCCAATCTATGGCCCAATACGCCGCCACCGATCGCCGCCCCGCACGAGATTCCCTTCGACGAGATCACTCCGCGCAACTGCATGCCGAGCCTGCACACGGCGTGGGCGACCACGATCTTCATCCACTCCCGCAAGGGGCCACGCCTCCTGCGCTACGCGGGTGTGTTCTGGCTGGTCGCGACGCTCGGCGCGACGCTGGGATTCGGCTACCACTACGGCGTGGACATCATCGCCGGTGTGGTGTTCGCCTTCACGATCGACGCCGCGCTGCGCTCACTCGACCGCGGCTGGGACCGAGCGGGAATCCAACTGGTCGTCTACGGCACGACGGTCTTCGCTCTGCTCTTGGTGTCGTATCGCTTTCTGCCGATGCAGATGGCCAAGCATCCGTGGCTGTTCGGACCGCTGCTCATGCTGGCGATGATCTCGGTGATCCACGGCTACGTACGGACCACCAAGCTGTGGGAGCCGAAGGCCGCACCCACGCAGCAACCGGAGCCACAGCCCGAACCCGTGTGAGGCGGGTGAAGCGCGTGGCGTCGATCTCTCGGCCGACCGCTTCCCGGGTGACGCCGGGAAGCGGGAACCGCCGGTCAGGCCACCGTCGCGTCCTGCTTTCTGCGCACCATCTCGGTGATCCAGGTGGGCGCGTACGGGGACGTGCAGCCCGGGGAAGTCGGGTAGTCCTTGAGCACCTCCAGGCGCTCACCGATGTCGAGCGCACGGGCGCGGTGCTCGGCGTGCTCGATGCCGATCTGAGCCAGGCAGTGGTTCATCGCCCACTGCAGCCGGTCCGGGGCGTCCTTCATCTCTGCCTCGACGACGTCGAGCAGTCCTGTCAGGTCGAGGCCCTCGGGCTTCTTCGCCACGCGCTCGGTGGTCAGGGCCCAGCCGGCACTCGCGACCACGGGATCCGGATCGGCCGTCCAAGCCACGCGCAGCTCTTCGGCGTGCGGGTTCTTCTTCACCACGTAGTTCACGAGCCAGTCGTGCACCTTGGGCGTGCGCGCCTCGCGCAACATCGCGTCCAATTCATCCCGCTCGAACGCCTTGGGGCGGCAGACCAGGAGCGCGAGCAGTCTCGCCGCGGTGTCATCCGTCCGCCAGAGCTCGCGCGCGAGTTCCTGCTGCGTCTTGAGTCGCTTGGCGATCGCGCGCAGTTTGCCGAGGTTCACACCGTGATCGTCACCGTGTCTCTCGTTCACCTCGCGCGCCTTCGGGTCCTCCAGCTCCGCCAGCTCGGCCATCACATCGGCCACCACCGTCTCGGCCACCTCAGCCTCCCATCCCCACCCGTTCCTGTCCTCACCTGCGGGATTCAGCCTACGAGGGAACCGGCCAGGCAGGTCACCCGCTTCAAGGACCTTCCCTAGGCCCCGCGCTTCTTCGCCGTCGTCTTCTTGCCGGTTGCCGTCGTCTTCTTCGCCGTGGACTTCTTGGAGGCGGTCTTCTTCACCGTCGTCTTCTTGGCGGTCGTCTTCTTGGCGGTCGCCGTCTTCGCGGTGGTCTTCTTGGCGGACCGCTTCTTCGGCAGCTCGTGGACGGTCGCGTCCTTGCCGCTCTCGCTCCGCGAAGCCTTCGCCTTGGACACGGATTCCTGGAGCGCGGCCATCAGGTCCAGGACCTGCCCGGCCGGTGCCTCCTCCTCGTCCGGCTTGGGCGGCCTCTTCCCACCGGCCTTCGCCCGGATGAGCTGCTCCAGGGCTGCGGTGTAGCGGTCCGTGGCCCAGTCCTGGTCGGCGATGCCATCGGTGGTCATGGAGTCGATGAGCAGCACCGCCCTGTCGATCTCCTCGTCGCTCACGTCGACCGCCTTGGGCGCCAGCTCCTGCGGATCCCGGACTTCGTCGTCCCACTTCATGGCGTGCAGCAGGATCACGCCGTCCTGCACGCGGAGCAGACCGAGGCGCTCCCTGCCGTGCCACGCGAATTTCGCGACGGCGGCCTTGCTGTTCCTCTCGAGGGCTTTGCACAGGAGCAGGTAGGGCTTGGTGGCCACCTGCCCGTCGGCCTCCAAGTAGTAGCCCTCCCCGATGCGGATCGGGTCCACGCTCTCGTACGGCACGAACGCCGCGATCTCGATGGCCTTCGCGGTCGGCAGCGGCATTTCGCCGAGCTCCTCGTCACTGACCGCGACGATCGTGTCCTTGCTGACCTCGAACCCCTTGCCGATCTCGGCGTTCGTGAGCTGCTTGCCGTCGAGATCGCAGATCTTCCGTGTGCGGACCCGGCTCATGTCCTCCAGGTGGTACTGGTGGAACGAGATCGAGTGGTTCTCGGTGGCGGGGAGCACCTTGATCGGGATCGTGACCAGGCCGAACGAGATCGCGCCGGACCAGACGGGGCGGGGCATGAGGTACCTCCAGAGCAGCCCCGAGAGGGCCAGGCTATGGCCCGCCTGCGACGGCGGCACGTCGGGATGGCATGCGCGGCCCGGCAGGGCGGGCGCACCCGCGGCCGTACGCAGTGACGTAGGGGCCACGGCGAGGAGCTTGACGCCTGGCTCGACGGCACCGGGCCCGCCCCCCTGGGAGAGAGCGGACGGCTATGCCTGACGGCGGTCAGCGCGGTCCGGCGTACCACTCCCCCGCCGACGGCTGCCCCGGCGTCAGTCGAGCCGCTTCACCCTGCTCAACGCGGCGACGCCCAGCGCCGCGAGCCCGATCTGGATGAGCCACTCGACCCAGTCGACGCCGTCGGTGTCCGCCACGTCCAGACCCGCGGCGACGGCCGTACCGACCAGGGCCGCCGCGATGCCGACGACGAGCGTCCAGAGAATGCCGATGTGCTGCCGCCCCGGTACGACGAGCCGCCCCAGTATCCCGATGACGGTGCCGATCACCACAGCACTGATGAGACCTGAAATCTCCACGATTGCCCCTCTGTTGGCGCCCTCTCACCGACCGAGTGCCCCTGGACCGGACGGATAGGCACCGCTCCCGCGGCCCGGCGAGCCGTCAGCCGTAGCCGGTTCTGTCCAGGCGCCTGAGCACGGGTGAGGCCGCCGCCCCGTGCAGCATCACCGACAGCAGGACGACGAACGTCACCACCGCCCACAGCTCCTCCTGGAACGCGCGGAGATCCTCCTCTCCCAGGGCGTACGCCAGATAGAAGACGGACCCGATGCCCCGGATGCCGAAGAAGGAGGTCACCACGCGTTCGCCTGAGGTGGTCCTCCCCCGCAGTTGGGCGATCCAGCCCGTGAGCGGACGGATCACGAGCAGGACCAGGACGGCCGTCACCGCGCTGCCCCAGGAGAGGGCGGAGAGACCGCCGCAGGCGATGAACCCCCCGATGAGGAACAGCACACCGGCCGTGAGCAGCCGCTCCACCTGTTCCATGAAGGTGTGCATCACCACCTGGTAGCCGTGGGCGCGCTCGGCGGACCGGATCGCGCAGGCCGTCGTGAACACGGCCAGGAACCCGTACCCGTGCAGCACTTCCGTGAGGCCGTACGAGAGAAAGGTCGCCGCGAGCGCGACGAACCCCTCCCTGTGCTCGGACAGCCGCAGCGCTTCCCAGCCCGCCCGGAAGAACATCCAGCCGAGCAGCCGGCCGACCAGCAGGCCGACCGCTACGCCGACCGTGACGCGCACCGCCAGGTCGCTCCACAGCCAGTGGCCCACCCACTCGCCCGACCAGCCCGTCTCCGTGGCGGCGAACATCGCGAGGGCCGCGAGGACCAACGGGAAAGCCAGTCCGTCGTTGAGGCCCGCTTCGCCGGTGAGGGCGAAGCGCACCTCGTCCTCGTCGTGCTCGCCGTCGGTCGGCTCACCTACGCGGACCTCCGCGGCGAGCACGGGGTCGGTCGGTGCGAGCACCGCGCCCAGCAGGAGGGCCACGGCCGGCGGCCAGCCCACCAGGCCCCAGGCCACGAGGGCGGTAGCCGCCACGGTCAGGGGCATCGTGATGCCCAGCAGGCGCCACGCGGTCGACCAGGACCCGCGGCCGAACGGTCTGTTGATCGCGAGCCCCGCCCCCATCAGGGCCACGATCACGGTCACCTCTGTGAGGTGCTCGAGCCACGCCCTGTGCTGGTAGGGGTCCAGGTCCGGAAGCCCGGTCGGCAGCAGATAGACGAGGAACCCCACGGCCAGAAAGACCATGGGCATGGACATGGGCTGGCGCGCCACCAGCCGGGGCAGGACCGCGGCGAGCAGGGCGCCGAGCCCCACGCAGGCGTACCCGACATCCGCAGCAGTCACTTCCATCTACCGGCACCTGTTCTCGTCGTCATCTCCCTCTCCGCCACCTGCTCCCCCCTTCTGCATGGCGGGAAGCGGCCCGATGGACGTGGGGATGTCAGGGTGCCGGGTAGGGCTTTCGGCCCAGCAGCTCGGCCAGGTGGAAGGCGTTGACCGCGAGGGCGTGCGTGGACGAAGCGACGGCGTCGGGAGTCTCGTCGAGGTCCTGGTAGTCAGTGCCCTGTTTGGCCTCGCCCACCCAGTAGGTGACCGCCCAGGGTGCCAGCGAGAAGCCGAGGTCGTTGCAGGCCTGGAAGACGTCGGCGCTCACCTTGTGGGCGCCGTCCTCGTTGCCCACGACTGCCACCGCCGCGACCTTTCCGTACATCAGGGGCCGACCGTCGTCGTCGGTCTCCGACATGTCCGCGTTCAGACGTTCCAGGACCCGCTGACAGACGCTCGACGGGTGCCCCATCCAGATCGGCGTGGCGATCAGCAGGATGTCGGCCCCCATCACCTTCTCGCGCAAGGACGGCCAGGCGTCGCCGTCGCCCAGGTCCACAGCGACCCCGGGGCGGATGTCGTGGTCGGCCACCCGGACCGTCTCGACCTCGACACCCAGCTTGTCGAATTCGGCCATGACCTGATCGGACAACGCGTGGCTGCTGGACGGCGTGGGCGAGGAATTCAGGGTGCAGACCAAGGACAGCGCGCGCATGAGGAGCTCCATTCGTCGGTGGCAGACGTCGTTGCCCTGTGAGGCGTGCCCACTTGGATCAGGCCTAATCGGGTGACCGCGCGACCGAATCACCTGCCGGACCCCTCATGGAGAATCTGCCGATAGTGGGAGCCGATAGCGGGAGCCGACGCCGAGAATCACCGAATTCCAGGGTGGTGAGCCTTTATAGCGCTCACGCCTTTTGGTCAACGTACCGTTCGAGCACATAGCAGGCGTGCTGGAACTCCTCCATGAGGCGGGTGGCCTCGACGACGAGAACTCCGTACGGGCGAGCCGGGTCGGCCAGCGGGAGGCCGGCCCGGCTCGCGCCGTCGGTCACGTTCCGGCAGTGTCCCCGCGCTTCGTCGGCCAGGTCTCGCAACTGGCGGGCCTGCTCCGCGAGGGAGTCCTCGTCCAGGTCGCCGAGCACCTGGGCGATCTGCGCGAGAGCCTCGAGGAAGTCGGCGTAGCCGAGGAGGAAGGCCCGGTCGTCGTGCCGGCCCCCCTCCTCCTCGTGCCACTGGTGCAGGCTGCGCGTCAGGGAGGCCACTTGGTACAGCGAGCGCTCCAGGGCTGCCAACACCGCGCCGTACCCCTCGAAGGAGGTCCTGCCCCGATGCCTGCGCAGCAGCCGCCGGGGGTTGTAGTAGAGGCTCTCCTCCGCCGTACGGAAACCGTCCCTGGCCTGCGTGATCAGCCCTCCGGTCTGCTCGGCCCTCCTGCGCCACTGCCGGCAGCGCTCCTCGTCCAACTCGCCCTCGCGCAGCACCGGATACATGTCGCTCATCAGCTCCCCTAGGGCGGTGGACAGCGAGCGGATCCCGTACTCGGCGCTGCGGTAGCGCATCGGCGGGGCCACCGTGACGTTCACGACGACGCCGATGCCGCAGCCGATGAGGACCAGCAGGATGATCTGCCCGAGCTGGGAGACCTTCTCGGTCGCGGACGTGGCGGCGGCATACGTGGAGAAGGCGAAGAACGCCGCCGTGGCGACCTGCGATCCTTGCGCGCCGAGTGCGGGCCAGCGTCCGATGGACAGGCCCACCAGGGCGACAAGGACGAACGTCAGCAGGTCGGGTCCGCCCAGGAACCCCAGGCCCGCCACCATGGCGACGCCTGCCGCCACCGCCGCCAGATAACGCAGCGACTGCAGTAGGGACTGGTACACCGTCACCTGCATGATCAGCACCGCGGAGAACGGCGCGAACGCCGGTGACGGCGCATCGAGCGCGTAGTAGGAGACCACCCAGGCCAGGGTCGCGGCCAACGTGCTCTTGAGGACGAGGAGCAGGGCATGGCGCTCGTACCCCGGCACCTCCCGGGCCCGCTGCCACCATTGCCGCACGCGGTCGAACCACCCCTGGGCCGCGACGTCCGTCCGCTGCCCTCCGCCCTCGCCGGCCATGCACCGACTCCGATCCGTTCAGCAGGTCATCGAACTCAGCCTGCTACCCGGCGGGGCCGTCCGCATGCGGACCCAGCAATGCGGAATGGCCTACCAGTAATGCTTTCGCCCGCCCACCGCGTGGCCGACGGTACCGAGAAGCCACAGGATCACACCGACGACGACGAGGATGACGCCGATGGTCCACAGAATGGAGATGCCGGCCAATAGGCCAATGAGGAGCAGGATTATTCCGAGTACGATCATTGCGCCCTCCGACCCTCAGAACTATTTCAAGTATGCACCTATGAAATTGGTGAATACACCCTCGTCTTGGGGCGGGCGGGCGGAATCGAGTTCGGCGACGACCGAGCCCTCAGCCGGGCCGGGCGAATGTGACCGAGCGTGACGCCGGGCCATCCCATCGTGCATTCACATCCGTGCTGATCTTGTGCATCTTTGCAGTCAGCGGCATGGAACCCGGACGAGAGCTCACATCTTGCTGAGCGCGCCTGTCGGGCAGCGTGATAACACGGAGTGATCAATTCCAAGGAGACGACGACATCATGGGTATCTTCAGCCGTCGCCAGACCGCGACCCTCGAATCGGCGCCTGTCGGCTCCGGTTCGTCCTTCAACACGGCCGACGGTGCCGCCCTCGACCCGGCGCTTCGTGCGCTGACCGGGCAGTGGACCATCGACCGTCCGCACAGCCGCATCGGATTCTCCGTGCGGCACGCGATGGTCACGACGGTGCGAGGTGCCTTCGCCGACTACGACAGCACGCTGTACTTCGACGGAGCCCGGCCCTCCGAGTCGCGGGCCGAGATCGTCATCCAGGTCGCCAGCGTCGACACGGGTGTGGAGCAGCGCGACGCGCACCTCATAGGAACGGACTTCTTCGACGCGCGCCGCCACCCGGAGATGGCCTTCCGCAGCACCTCCACCGTCCATGAGGGCGGCGAGACCTTCCGCATGGCGGGCGACCTGACCATCCGTGGCGTGGCCCGGCCCGTCGAGCTGCAACTCGACTACCTCGGCTCGGTCGTGGACCCGTTCGGCTTCGAGCGGGCGGGCTTCGACGGCACCACCACCATCGACCGCACCGACTGGGGCCTGGTCTACAACCAGCGTCTGGAGACGGGCGGCGCCATGGTGAGCGAGAAGGTCCGGCTGCAGTTCGACATCTCCGCGATCCGGGCCACGGCCCTGCCCTAGCACCCCATGAGAAGGAAGGGCCCCATCCCGGGCGTCGGGATGGGGCCCTGACTTCGTTCACCGGCCCGCAGGCCGCCGCTCAGTCCTCACCCTCCAGATTGCCTTCCGTCTCCAAGTAGGCCTGCCGCAGCGCAGCGAGCACCGCCGGGTCCGGCTTCGCCCACATGCCGCGGGACTCGGCCTCCAGGAGACGCTCGGCGATGCCGTGCAGGGCCCAGGGGTTGGCCTGTTGGAGGAATTCACGGTTGGTCGGGTCAAGGACGTACGTCTCGGTGAGCTTGTCGTACATCCAGTCGGCCACCACGCCCGTCGTCGCGTCGTACCCGAAGAGGTAGTCGACCGTGGCGGCGAGCTCGAAGGCCCCCTTGTAGCCGTGGCGGCGCATCGCCTCGATCCACTTGGGGTTCACCACGCGGGCGCGGAAGACGCGGGAGGTCTCCTCGACCAGCGTGCGGGTGCGGACCGTCTCCGGGCGGGTGGAGTCGCCGATGTACGCCTCGGGGGCGCGGCCCTTCAGCGCGCGGACCGTGGCCACCATGCCGCCGTGGTACTGGAAGTAGTCGTCCGAGTCGGCGATGTCGTGTTCGCGGGTGTCGGTGTTCTTCGCCGCGACCTCGATGCGCTTGTACGCCGTCTCCATCTCCTCGCGCGCCGGACGCCCGTCGAGCTCACGGCCGTAGGCGTAGCCGCCCCACACCGTGTAGACCTCGGCGAGGTCGGCGTCGGTGCGCCAGTCGCGGGAGTCGATGAGCTGGAGCAGGCCGGCGCCGTACGTGCCGGGGCGGGAGCCGAAGATGCGGGTGGTGGCGCGGCGTTCGTCGCCGTGGGCCGCCAAGTCGGCCCGCGTGTGGGCGCGGACGAAGTTCGCCTCGTCCGGCTCGTCGAGCGATGCGGCCAGGCGCACCGCGTCGTCGAGGAGGCCGATGGTGTGCGGGAAGGCGTCGCGGAAGAAGCCGCTGATGCGCAGGGTGACGTCGATGCGCGGGCGGCCGAGCTCCTCGGCGGGGATGGCCTCCAGGCCCGTGACGCGGCGCGACGCGTCGTCCCAGACCGGGCGGATGCCGAGCAGGGCGAGCGCCTCCGCGACGTCGTCACCGGCGGTGCGCATGGCACTCGTACCCCACAGGGACAGACCCACCGAGGTCGGCCAGTCGCCGTTGTCGGTGCGGTAGCGCTCCAGGAGCGAGTCGGCCAGGGCCTGTCCGGTCTCCCAGGCGAGGCGTGAGGGCACCGCCTTGGGGTCGACGGAGTAGAAGTTGCGGCCCGTCGGCAGGACGTTGACCAAGCCGCGCAGCGGGGATCCCGAGGGTCCTGCGGGGACGAAGCCGCCCTTCAACGCGTGGACGGCGTGGTCCAGTTCATCGGTCGTGGCGGCAAGGCGCGGTACGACCTCGCGGGCGGCGAAGGCGAGGATGTCGGCGACGGACCGCGGGTGCCCTTCGGCCACCCTCGCCACGGCGTCCGGGGCCCAGTCGGCGTCGTCCATCGCCTGGACCAGGGCGCGGGCCTGCTCCTCGACCGCGTCGGCGCTGGTGCGGGTGGCCGCCGACTCGTCGAGGCCAAGTGCCTCGCGCAGGCCGGGGAGCGACGCGGTTCCGCCCCAGATCTGGCGGGCGCGCAGGATCGCAAGGACGAGGTTGACGCGGTCGGCGCCGGCCGGGGCGCCGCCCAGGACGTGCAGGCCGTCACGGATCTGCGCGTCTTTGATCTCACAGAGCCAGCCGTCGAGATGCATGATGAACTCGTCGAAGCCCTCGTCCTCGGGGCGGCCTTCGAGCCCCAGGTCGTGGTCGAGCTTGGCGGCCTGGATCAGGGTCCAGATCTGGGCGCGGATCGCCGGCAGCTTCGCCGGGTCCATGGCCGCGATCTGTGCGTGCTCGTCCAGGAGTTGCTCGAGGCGCGCGATGTCGCCGTAGCTGTCGGCGCGGGCCATCGGCGGTACGAGATGGTCGACGAGGGTGGCGTGCACGCGCCGCTTGGCCTGCGTGCCCTCCCCCGGGTCGTTGACCAGGAACGGGTAGATCAGGGGCAGATCGCCCAGGGCGGCGTCGGGGCCGCAGGCGGCGGAGAGGCCCGCGTTCTTGCCGGGCAGCCATTCCAGGTTGCCGTGCTTGCCGAGGTGGATCATCGCGTCGGCGCCGAAACCGTTGTCGTCGGCGGAGGCCGCGATCCAGCGGTAGGCGGCCAAGTAGTGGTGCGAGGGCGGCAGATCGGGGTCGTGGTAGATCGCGATCGGGTTCTCGCCGAAGCCGCGCGGCGGCTGGATGAGGATGAGCAGGTTGCCGCGGCGCAGGGCGGCCAGGACGATGTCGCCCTCCGGGTTGCTCGACCGGTCCACGAACATCTCACCGGGGGCGGGGCCCCAGTGCTGCTCCACGGACTCGCGCAGCTCGGCGGGGAGCGTGGCGTACCAGCGGCGGTAGTCGGCCGCCGGGATGCGCACGGGGTTGCGGGCCAGCTGCTCCTCGGTGAGCCACTCCTGGTCGTGGCCGCCCGCCTCGATCAGCGCGTAGATCAGCTCGTCGCCGTCACCGGAGGCGAGGCCGGGCACCTCGTCCGTGCCGAAGTCGTATCCCTCGGCCTGGAGTCGGCGCAGCAGGGCGACGGCGCTTGCGGGGGTGTCGAGGCCGACCGCGTTGCCGATCCGCGAGTGCTTGGTCGGGTACGCGGACAGGACGAGCGCGATGCGCTTGTCGGCGGCCGGGATGTGGCGCAGCCGCGCGTGCCGGACCGCGATGCCGGCCACGCGCGCGGCGCGCTCGGCGTCGGCGACGTACGCGGGCAGACCGTCCTCGTCGATCTCCTTGAACGAGAACGGCACGGTGATCAGACGGCCGTCGAACTCGGGCACGGCGATCTGGCTGGCGGCGTCCAGCGGCGATACGCCCTCGTCGTTGTCCTCCCAGTCGGTGCGCGAGCTGGTGAGGCAGAGCGCCTGGAGGATGGGGACGTCGAGGCCGCTGAGGGCTCCGGCGTCCCAGGACTCGTCGTCGCCGCCCGCGGATGCTTCGGCGGGCCGGGTGCCGCCTGCCGCGAGGACCGTGGTCACGATCGCGTCGGCGGCGCGCAGTTCGTCGATGAGTTCGGGCTCGGGGGTACGCAGCGAGGCGACGTACAGCGGCAGCGGGCGGGCGCCCGCGTCCTCCATCGCGCCGCACAGGGCCTCGATGAAGGCGGTGTTGCCGCTCATGTGGTGGGCGCGGTAGTAGAGCACCGCGACGGTCGGCCCCTCGACCTGGCGTGCGGTGCGCTCCAGCGGGCCCCACGAGGGTGCCGGGGCGGGCGGCTCGAAGCCGTGGCCGGTGAGCAGGACGGTGTCCGAGAGGAACCGGGCCAGCTGCTCCAGGTTGTCGGGGCCGCCGTGCGCCAGGTAGGCGTGGGCCTCGGCGGCGATACCGATGGGGACGGTCGACGCGGCCATCAGCTGGGCGTCGGGGGCCTGTTCGCCGGTGAGGACGACCACGGGGCGCCCGGTGGCGATGACTTGGTCGAGGCCGTCCTGCCAGGCGCGTACGCCGCCGAGGAGACGCACGACCACCAGGTCGGCACCGTCCAGGAGCTGCGGAAGGTCATCGAGCGGGAGCCGGGAGGGGTTCGCGTAGCGGTAGGCCACCGGACCGCCGGCGGCGCGGGCGCTGAGCAGATCGGTGTCGGACGTCGACAGGAGCAGGATCATGCGGCGTCGGGCCTTCCTCGGGGTGTCCACGCCCCGGGTGGTGTCGATGGCGTCTCCCCTGCTCGAGCGGACGAGAGCTCGGGGAAGGGAGTTCCTGGCTCACCCGGCAGGTGCACCGGGCTCACAGTGGCGGGACCGCGCCGGAATCACACCGGGCTTCCTCCCCTTGTCGCCGTCTGTGGCGACGACGGGCCGGCTGGCCCGTCACCAGGAATACTAAGGGCCGATCAACTGCCGGGGGGCAGGCGGACCTGCTGCGATGGGTCGGTATGCTCGCCGCCATGCCCCCATCGGTCCCCTCGCCAGCACTCTCGGGAGACGAGTCTGCCCGCGGCCGCGGCGACGCCTGCCCCGGGACGCTGCGGCTGCACCGGGCCGACGACGGGGCCTTGGCCCGCGTCCGCATCCCGGGTGGCCTGCTGACAGCGGGGCAGGCGGACGTGCTGCGGGACCTGGCGGAGCGGCTGGGAGACGGGGAGTTGCATCTCACATCGCGCGGCAACGTGCAGTTGCGCGGACTGCCTTGGGACTGCGGGAGCGAACTGGCTTCTCTGCTGGGCACATCGGGACTTCTGCCGTCCGAACGCCACGAGCGGGTGCGTAATGTGGTGGCCTCTCCGCTCTCGGGTCTCGACGGCCTCGGAGAGCAGGACGTCCGCCCGTGGCTGACCGCGCTGGACGAGCTGCTGTGCGCCGGCGACCGGGCCGCCGATCTGTCCGGCAGGTTCCTGTTCGCCCTCGACGACGGCCGTGGCGATGTGGCGGCCCTCGGCGGTGATGTGACCCTGACGGCGCGGGGCGAGGACGAAGCACTGCTGCGGATCGGCCCCGCGCACGACGCCGTCCTGATCTGCGCCGAGCGGGCACCGCGCGCCGCCCTCATCGCGGCCGAGACCTTCCTGGAGCAAGCGCCCGACGCGGGTGCCTGGCGGGTGACGGATCTGCCGGACGGCGTCGGCCCCCTCTTCGACGCGGTAGTGAGCCGCCTGCGCCAGGCCGGGCTCCGCGCCACCACCACCACCGAACCGCTCCCCCGGGATGCGGGCGGGCCCACCCTCGGCATCGTGCCCGGCCCGCACGACACGGCCGCGCTCTCCCTCGGCCTGCCCCTCGGCTCCGTCAGCGCGCCCCAGTGGCAGACCCTGACGGACGCCGCACGCCACCGAGGTGGCGGCGAACTGCGGCTGACCCCCTGGCGGGGAGTCGTCCTGCCGGGAGTCGAGCGGTCAGCGGCCGGACGGCTCCTGGAGGAGCTCGGGGCCGCCGGTCTCATCACCGGGCCCCAATCGCCGTGGACCGGCGTGGGCGCCTGTATCGGCAGGCCCGGCTGCGCGAAGGCGCTGGACGACGTACGCGCGACGGCGACAGCCGCGGTGGGCCCCGTCGGGGCGCTGCCCGTGTACTGGTCCGGGTGCGAACGCCGGTGCGGACATCCGCACGGGGAGTGGATCGACGTGGTCGCCACTCCCGACGGGCACCAGATCTCCCGCGTACGCGGCGAGAAACGGGACACGCCGGCGACCATCCCCGGCAGCTCGGGCGCACTGGCCGCCGCCGTGGCCGCGGCCCGCGACTGACCACACATGAACACATGATCAACCCCGCAAGACCCGACTGTCCCCTGCCCTATCAAGAGAGCGAACGCACTGTGCACCAGTACGAGAAGGACGGACCGGCGATCTACCGCCAGTCCTTCGCCACGATCCGCGCGGAGGCGGATCTGGCGGGCCTGCCCGCCGACGTGAGCCAGGTCGCGGTCCGTATGATCCACGCCTGCGGCATGGTCGACCTCGTACGCGACCTCGCTTTCACCCCGGACGTGGTGGCCCGTGCCCGCGAGGCCCTGCGCGCGGGCGCGCCCATCCTGTGCGACGTGGCCATGGTCGCCAGCGGCGTCACCCGCAAGCGGCTGCCCGCGGACAACGACGTCGTGTGCACCCTGTCCGACCCGGCGGTGCCCGGTCTCGCGGCCGAGCTCGGCACCACCCGCAGCGCCGCTGCCCTGGAACTGTGGCGCGACCGGATGGAGGGCGCGGTCATAGCCGTCGGCAACGCGCCCACTGCCCTGTTCCGCCTGCTCGAAATGATCGAGGAGGGCGCACCGCGCCCCGCCGCCGTCATCGGTGTGCCCGTCGGCTTCGTCGGCGCCATGGAGTCCAAGGACGCCCTGGCCGCGCATCCGTCCGGCCTTGAACACATGATCGTGCGGGGCCGTCGGGGCGGAAGCGCCATCGCGGCCGCCGCGCTCAACGCGATCGCCAGCGAGGAAGAATGAGCGTGAGCGAGCACAAGACGGGTCAGCTGTACGGAGTCGGGCTCGGCCCCGGTGATCCTTCCCTCATGACGCTGCGGGCGGTGGAGGTCATCGCCGAGGCCGATGTCGTCGCGTATCACAGCGCCCGGCACGGACGGTCCATCGCGCGGTCCATCGCGGCCAAGCACCTGCGCGCCGACCACATCGAGGAAGCGCTGGTCTATCCCCTCACGACGGAGACCACCGACCACCCCGGCGGCTACCGGGGCGCGATGGAGGACTTCTACACCGAGGCAGCGGCCCGCCTGGCGGTGCACCTCGACGCCGGCCGCACGGTCGCCGTCCTCGCCGAGGGCGATCCGCTCTTCTACGGCTCGTACATGCACATGCACAAGCGGCTCGCCGACCGCTATCCCACCGAGGTGATCCCCGGCGTCACCTCGGTCAGCGCCGCCGCGGCCCGGCTCGGCACCCCGCTCGCCGAGGGCGAGGAGGTGCTGACCATCCTGCCCGGCACCCTGCCGGAGGAGGAGCTGACCGCCCGTCTTGCCGCCACGGACGCCGCGGTGGTGATGAAGCTGGGCCGTACGTTCCCCGCGGTGCGCCGCGCCTTCGAGACGTCCGGGCGGCTGCCCGAGGCCCGCTATGTCGAGCGCGCCACGATGGCCGGCGAGCGCATGGACGAACTGGCCGCGGTCGACGCCGACTCCGTGCCGTACTTCGCCGTCGCGGTCCTGCCCAGCAGGATCGACGCCCCGCGGCCCGAGCGCGCCGCGGACGCGGGCGAGGTGGCCGTGGTCGGTACCGGTCCCGCCGGGCCGCTGTGGCTCACGCCCGAGACCCGCGGCGTGCTTGCCGCCGCCGACGACCTGGTCGGCTACACCACCTACCTGGACCGGGTGCCGGTCCGCCCCGGGCAGGTGCGGCACGGCTCCGACAACAAGGTCGAGTCGGAGCGCGCCGAATTCGCCCTGGACCTCGCCCGCCGCGGTCGGCGCGTTGCCGTGGTCTCCGGCGGCGACCCAGGCGTCTTCGCCATGGCGACCGCGGTCCTCGAGGTGGCCTCGCAGAAGCAGTACGCGGACCTGCCGGTGCGGGTGCTTCCGGGGGTGACGGCGGCCAACGCGGCCGCCGCCCGCGCGGGCGCTCCGCTGGGCCACGACTACGCGACGATATCGCTCTCCGACCGGCTCAAGCCGTGGGAGGTCATCGCGCAGCGGCTGACGGCCGCGGCCTGCGCCGACCTGGTGCTCGCCCTCTACAACCCCGGCTCCCGCAGCCGGACCTGGCAGGTGGGCAAGGCCCGCGACCTGCTGCTCGAACACCGCTCGCCGGACACTCCCGTGGTGTTGGGCCGCGATGTCGGCGGGCCGACCGAGAGCGTGCGCACCGTGCGCCTCGGTGATCTCGATCCGGCCGAGGTCGACATGCGCACGATCCTGCTCGTGGGGTCCTCGCAGACGCGCTGGGAGCAGCGGGGCGACGGGCAGCACATCGTGTGGACGCCCCGCCGCTACCCGGAGGACTGAGCCCGAGGCTTCGCTAGGCCTGGCTGCCGACGTGTGCGCGCAGCCAGGCCAGGGCCTGCTCGGGGGTGTCGGCCACCGCGATGCCTTCGGGAACCGGCGGCCTGCGCACCACGACCACCGGGATGCGTGCCTCGCGGGCCGCGGTCAGCTTGGGGGCGGTGGCGGCGCCACCGCTGTCCTTCGTGACGACGACGTCGATGCGATGACGGCGGATCAGCTCGCGCTCACCCTCCAAGGTGAACGGGCCGCGGTCGAGCAGCACCTCCATGCGCGCGGGGTGCGGTGCGTCAGGGGCGTCCACCGAGCGCGTCAAGAACCACAGCTGGTCCAGATCGGCGAAGGCCGCGAGCCCCATGCGCCCCGTGGTCAGGAAGACACGCTGCCCCAGCGCGGGCAGAGCGTCGGCCGCCTCCGTCAGGGAGCCGACCGTGTGCCAGGCGTCGCCCTCGCCCGGCACCCAGCCGGGCCTGCGCAACGCCAGCAGGGGAACATGGGCGGCAGCGGCGGCAGCGGCCGCGTTGAAACTGATCGTCTCGGCGAAAGGATGGGTGGCATCGATGAGCGCGCTCACCCGGTGCGTCCGCAGCCATGCGGCAAGGCCGTCGGCTCCGCCGAAACCGCCCACGCGGACCTCGCCGGGCGGCAGCTTCGGGCTTGCCACCCGTCCGGCCAGTGAGCTGGTCACCTTCGCGGCCGCGGGCAGCGTCTCCACCAGTACCTCGGCGAGGCGGCGGGCCTCCGTCGTCCCGCCAAGTACCAGTACGTGCATCGGATCCATCCATGGGTGAGGCGAAAGGCGGGCGCAGCGCCCAACTCAAGCACACGGGTCTGCGGCCCGGCTGGACGACCGGTGCCTGCGCGACCGCGGCGGCGACGGCCGCGTACACGGCGCTGCTCAGCGGCGACTTCCCCGACCCGGTGACCATCACCCTGCCCAGGGGACAGACACCGGCCTTCGCCCTGGCCGTGGAGGAGCTGGCCGAGGGGCGGGCGACGGCGGGCGTGGTCAAGGACGCGGGCGACGACCCCGACGTGACGCACGGGGCGCTGGTGCGGGCCACCGCGCGGCGGCTGCCGCCGGGTTCGGGCGTGGTCTTCAAGGCGGGGCCCGGCGTGGGCACGGTCACGCTGCCCGGTCTGCCGCTCGACGTCGGCGAGCCCGCGGTGAACCCCGTGCCGCGGCAGATGATCCGCGACCACGTCGCGCGGGTGGCCGCGGAGCACCGGGGTTCGGGAGACGTGGAGATCACTGTCTCCGTGGACCACGGCGAGGAGATCGCCCGCTCCACCTGGAACCCGCGCCTGGGCATCCTGGGCGGCCTGTCGATCCTGGGCACGACGGGCGTCGTGGTGCCCTACTCCTGCTCGGCGTGGATCGACTCGATCCGCCGGGGCGTTGACGTGGCACGCGCGGCCGGGCACACGCACGTGGCGGGCTGCACGGGCTCGACCTCCGAGAAGACCGTGGTCGCCGAGTACGGCATTCCGGAGATCGCTCTGCTGGACATGGGGGACTTCGCGGGTGCGGTGCTCAAATACGTGCGCCGGCACCCGGTGGACCGCCTCACCGTGTGCGGCGGCTTCGCCAAGCTGTCGAAGCTCGCCGCCGGACACCTCGACCTGCACTCGGCCCGCTCCCAGGTCGACAAACCCTTCCTGGCCGAGCTCGCCCGCCGGGGCGGCGCGGACGAGGCCCTGGCGGGCGAGGTGGCAGTCGCCAACACGGGGCTGGCCGCGCTCCAGTTGTGCCGGGCGCGGGGTGTCCCGCTCGGTGACCTGGTCGCCGTGGCAGCGCGCGACGAGGCGCTGTCGGTCCTGCGGGGCGCACCGGTCGCCGTGGACGTCATCTGCATCGACCGAGCGGGCACGGTCGTGGGGCGCAGCGGCGTGCGCTGAGAAGGCACCGCTCGGCGGAGCCCTCAGCAGACGTGGCGATCGCGTTCCGGCGAGTAGAGGTGGCTGTCGCGGAACTGCTCGGCGCCCAGGGTCCGGCCCACCATGATGACGGCGGTACGGATCACGCCTGCCGCCTTCACCTGCTCCGCGATCTCGTCGAGAGGGCCGCGCAGGATGAGCTCGTCGGGGCGCGAGGCCAGCGCCACGACGGCCGTCGGGCAGTCGGCCCCGTAGTGCGGGAGGAGTTCCTCGACCACGCGGTCCACGTACTTGGCGGCCAGGTGGAGCACGATCAGGGCGCCGCTGCGGCCGAGCGTGGCCAGGTCCTCCCCCTCGGGCATCGCGGTGGCGCGGTTGGCGATCCGGGTGAGGATGACGGTCTGGCCGACGGTCGGCACGGTCAGCTCCCGCTTGAGCGCCGCCGCGGCGGCCGCGAACGCGGGCACCCCCGGCACCACTTCGTAGGGCACGCCCACCTGGTCCAGGCGCCGCATCTGCTCGTTGACGGCGCTGAAGACGGACGGGTCGCCCGAGTGCAGGCGGGCCACGTCCTGCCCGGCCTCGTGCGCGGCGACGAGTTCGGCGGTGATCTGGTCGATGTCCAGCTGCGCGGTGTCGACCAGGCGGGCGTCCTCGGGACACTCGGCGAGCAGTTCACGGGGCACCAGGCTGCCCGCGTACAGGCACACGCCGCAGGCGGCGAGCGTGCGCGCCCCGCGCACCGTGATCAGGTCGGCCGCACCGGGCCCCGCGCCGATGAAGTACACGGTCATCTGTTGTCTCCTGAGGGTTCTGCGGGGGCTTCTGCTGAGCGTTCCGCGGTGGGGGCGGTCGAAGGTTTGCGTACGGACCACTGGGTGACCGGCATCGCCTGGCGCCAGCCGGTGAAGCCGCCGACGGGCACGGCGTGCGCGACGGCGAGGCGGACCAGGTCTCCGCCGTGGCGGCGGTACCGCTCGGCGAGCAGTGCCTCGGATTCCAGCGTGACGGTGTTGGCGACCAGGCGGCCGCCTGCGGGCAGCGCGTCCCAGCAGGCGTCGAGCAGGCCGGGCACGGTAAGACCGCCGCCGATGAACACGGCGTCGGGCGTGGGAAGTTCGGCCAGGGCTTCGGGCGCACGCCCGGTGACCACACGCAGGGAGGGCACCCCGAGGTGCGCGGCGTTGCGCTCGATGCGCTGCGCCCGAACCGGATCGCGCTCCACGCTGATCGCCCGGCAGGAGGAATGCGTACGCATCCACTCGATCGCCACGGAGCCCGAACCGCCGCCGATGTCCCACAGCAGTTCGCCGGGGGCGGAGGCGAGCACCCCGAGGGTGGCGGCCCGGACGTGGCGCTTGGTGAGCTGGCCGTCGTGTTCGTAGGCGTCGTCGGGCAGCCCGGGGACGGCACCGAGGCGCGGGGTGTCGGGGGCGCGTCGGCATTCGACCGCGATGACGTTCAGCGGATCGCCCGGCGGATGCGCCCAGGCGTCCGCTGTTCCTTCTGCGTACGCCTCGTTCTCGCCGCCGAGCTGTTCCAGTACGCGGATGTGGCTCGGTCCGAAGCCGTGCTCGCGCAGCAGCGCGGCGACCACGGCGGGCGTGGTGGCGTCCGCGCTGAGCACGAGGAGTCGGCGGCCGTCGTGCAGGGCCGCGGCAAGCCGGGCGGCGGGCCGCCCGACCAGGGTGATGACCTCGGTGTCCTCCAGGGGCCAGCCGACGCGGGCGCAGGCGTAGGACACGGACGACGGGTGCGGCATGATGCGCAGCCCGTCGGCGCCGAGGACTTCGGTCAGGGCCCGGCCGATGCCGTAGAACATCGGGTCCCCGCTGGCCAGGACGGCGATCCTGCTGCCTGCGTGCGCGGCGAGCAGACCGGGAACGGCGGGCCGCAGCGGCGACGGCCACGGCACGCGGAGCCCTGCGCATTCCGGTGGAAGCAGGCCCAGTTGACGCTGGGCGCCGATCAGGACCCGCGCCTCGATGAGTTCCGTACGTGCCGCGTCGGGCAGTCCACCCCACCCGTCGGCTCCGATGCCCACCACGCTCACGGCAGGCGGGGCGGGGGGTGCGGCGGATGCGGGAGTCACGGACGGTACCTCGGTGTTCGGGGGGCTGACGCACCCGAACTCTACTGTCCGGCCCTGGCCGGACACCGGCCAGGTGGTCTTCGTCGTACCCGTATTGCACATGATTTGCAACAACTACCCCATGCGGTGGCGTCGCGCATGGACGAGCACGCCCGGTTCGGCGGAGTGGTGCCGGAAATCGCCGCGCGGGCGCGCGGCAGCCCAGGCTCGGCGGACATGACGGTTCTGATCACGGTGTGCGGAGCATCTCCCGGAGTGGGCAAGTCGACTCGCCCCCTATGAGGTGTCCCCGCCGGTGACCGACGCCGCGTCAGCGGTCGAGTATCTGCTGCGCGAGCATGCCGTGGCCCTTGGCGCAGTCCGCCGGGAGGGCGGGCGGCGCGCCGTGGTCGAGCGGGTCGATGAGCTGTCACGCGGTGAGGTGCTGCGGATCGCGCAGCGGGAGTTGAGGCCGTTGCCGGGCGGGGCTGTTCCCCGATGAGCTGATGCGTGTTCCCGGTGAGCCGGTGCGTGCGCGCCGGCCGCCCCATGCGCTTGTCCCCTTTCGCGGCACCGCACTACCTTGGCGCCGTGGATCTCTTCTCGCGTTCTTGGGCGGCCCTGCGCGCCGCCGTCGCCGACCTGCCGGACGAGGACTTCGCGCGGCCCTCCGGATGTACCGGGTGGCTCGTGCGGGACCTGGTGTGTCATCTGGTCATCGATTCCCAGGACGTGCTGATCACCCTGGTGACGCCCGCCGACACGGAGCCGACCCGCGACGCGTTGACCTACTGGGAGATCACCGAGGCGCTGCCGACCGGCGAGGACCCGCTCGACGCGCTGACCGTCCGGCTTGCGGCGGCGTACGAGGAGCCCTGGCTGCTCAAGTTCCACCTCGACGACGTCGGCTCGGCGGCCGGCCGCGCCGCCGAACTCGCCGATCCCGGCGCCCGGGTGAGCACCCGCGACGAGGTCCTCACCGCGGGCGACTACCTCCTGACGTACGTCATGGAGTGGACCCTGCACCACCTCGACCTGATCGCCCATCTGCCGCACGTGGCCGGACCGCCCTCGGAGGGCCTTGCTCGGAGCCGCCAGATGCTGGAGCAGATCGCCGGTGCCGCGTTTCCCGCGTCGTTCTCCGACGCGGACTCGCTGCTGGTCGGCACCGGGCGGCGTGCCCCGACCGACGCGGAGCGGGCCGAACTCGGTGAGCTTGCGGCAAAACTCCCCTTCGTCCTCGGGTGACCGGCCCGCCGAGCGGACCGGCTACCTCGCCCTGACCGCAGCCGGTCAGCGACGGCGTGGCCTCGAGGGGCTGCGGTCCTGTGGTGCTGTCAGCCGGTACGGACAGGGGGAATTGCGCGGTGCAGCGCCTGGGGCCGGGACACGAGGCTGCCGGTGGGCGCGACCAGCAACGAGTCGAGGCTCAGGCCGAGTTCCTCTCCCGCGTGTGCCGGCTCCGCGAGGGTGAGGGTCACGGGGGTCACCTGTCCGCCCCGTACGGAGAAGGGGCCGACCGCACGTCGGGTCAGGTCCGCGCCCTTCACCAGCCGGGAGTGCTTGCCGACCTGAACCCGGTAGAGCGCCTCGGGGCGGGCCTCGCCGCGTACCGCCACCGACAGCCGCTCGGCACGGTCGGCCGTGACGTGGGCGGTGTGCCGCACCGTGGTCCGGTGAGTGCTGGAGTAACTGCCGTCGTCGGCATAGCTGTAGCCGTGCTCGAGGTCGGCGCCGTCCAGGACGGCGGCCTTGTCCTTGCCGAGGGCGACCGTGTTCTTGGGGATGATCCTCAGCTCGCCGCCGAGTTCGACCTTCACGACGGGCAGCACCTCGTCACGCGGCCGGTCGGGCAGCGTCACCACGAGGTCGCCCCCGTCCCGGTGCCACGTGAGCCGGTCCGTCGCCCCGTCCTCGCGGACATCTCGTACGGAAGTGGCGAGGCCCGGCAGCCGCAGTTCATCGGAGTCGGGCCACTGGCTCACGTGCAGGAACAGGTCGCGGTCGTTGACCGTGACCTCGCCCCACGGCTGCCCGCCGAAGCGGGTGGCGGAGGCGCCGAGCACGGCGTCGGGGTGGCGGTCCAGCCAGTCGCCCATGCCGCGCAGGACGTCGGCCTCGAAATCGACGACCGAACCGTCGCCGCGCGGGCCGATGTTGAGCAGGTAGTTGCCGCCGCGGGCGCGTACGCCGGTCAGGCCGCCGACCAAGTCCCTGATCTTTCCCGGCAGATCCTCACGCTTCTGCCAACTGCGGTAGCCCCAGGTCTCGTGGTAGATCGAGGCGGGTGTCTGCCAGGCACCGTCGAGGGTGTCCGCGGGAATCTCGTTGTCGCCCAGGGTGCGGAAGTCGCCCTGGTTGTTCCACACCCGGCTGTTGATCGCCGCCTTCGGCTGGAGTTCGCGGACGATCCCGGCGAATTTCCGGCTCTGGGCGGCAGTGGGCGACGACATGTCGAACCACACCTCGGCGATCTCCCCGTACCGGGTCATCAGCTCACGGAGCTGCCCTTCGATGACGGGTTCCATCGACGCGGGGATCGGATTGTTGTTGTTGCCGTCGAAGTCGTGGCCCTGGTGCCAGTCGACGAGCGAGAAGTAGAAGCCGAACTTCAGCCCCTGGCCGCGGCATTCGTCCGCGAGTGCCTTCAGCGGGTCCTTGCCGTAGGGGGTCGCGTCGACTACGTCGTAGTCGGTGGTGTCGGTGTCGAACATGGAGAAGCCGTCGTGGTGCTTGCTGGTGATGACCACGTAGCGCATCCCCGCCCGCTTCGCGAGGGAGCAGATCTCCGCCGGGTCGAACTTGTCGGGCCGGAACCGCTGGGCCACTTCGAGGTACTCCTCCTCGGAGATGTCGGCCCACATCTGGATCTGTTCGCTGTAGCCCTTGGTGACCGGCTTGCCCTTCCACACACCTCCCAGTTCGGAGAACAGGCCCCAGTGGATGAACATCCCGAACTGGAGCTCCTGCCAGACCGCGAGGTCCTTGTCGTCGGCGGGTTCGATCTCGCCGGGTATGCCTTGGGTGCGGGGGCCGCCGGTCCGGTCCGCCTGCGTGGCGACCGCCGCGGGAGGACTTGCCACTGCCGCGCCGACGGCGAGCAGGAGCGCGAGCATGACGCCGATCACCTTGCGCATCACGATTCTCCTCTACAACTGCCCCTGCCGATTCATCCGATGTTAAGAGCCGATACGGAGGCCCTGAGTACCGAGAGGGAGTCATGGGGACGGGTACATCGGATGTTAGAGGCAGGACGGCGTGACGTCACCACCTCCGACCAGACCGGCTCGCGACAGATAACGTTTTCTGCGAAGCGATGCTCAACTGACCCTTCTCTCTTGAGTGTTCAAGCACGACCATGCTAGAAACCGCTTACTCTCCGCTCGTCGCACGGATGAACACAGCCACGCGAGCCCCTCCCCCCACTCGCAAGGAGCCCCTCATGCGCAAGCGAACCGGCACACTCACGGCCGCCGCCTCCTCACTGGTCCTGCTCACCGCGTCTCCCGCCGACGCCTCCGTCATCTGGGACGGGGACGCCTCCGGAGGGACCGGAGTCTTCTCCTCGACGCTGTGCGAAGCCCCCGGCAGCGTCACCGCACAGGACAACGGCGACGGCCGCGGCCAGGTCTTCAAGTTCAACAAGCCGCTCGGCCTTGAGCGTTGCGAGGCCCACGGGATCAGCGTCGGCGGCTCGCGCTACACCTTCAAGAACAACTCGACGTACTGGATCGGCTGGGACACCTCCACCAACACGCCGGACGCGGGCACGATCTTCCAGTGGAAGTCGTACGGCACCAACGACCAACACCAGCAGAACTACCCGGTGTTGATGAAGGTCGAGGGTGGCGTCCTCAAGCTGTTCCACATCGAGGTCGGCGAGAAGTGGACCCTGAAGTGGTCGACGCCCGTCACCACCAGTACGTACAAGCGCATCGTCCTCGGCATCCACACGTCGTCCGACGCCTCCGCCGGCTGGGTGGCGGCGTTCTACAACGGCACGAAGGTCGCCGAGTTCTCCGGCCGCACCTGGGACGACCTGGGCAACGACACGCGCTTCGGGTCCTACGGCTCCGAGGTCAAGGACAAGCGCGTCATCAACTGGATCGACGGGCTGAAGGTCGGCACGACGTACGGAGACGTGGACGGATAAGCCTGGACCTCAGGCCCGCTGGGCCAACCGCCCTTCGGCCAGCTCCAGGAGGCTGTCCTGATGGCGTTCGCGCAGGACCCGGTCGTGGGTCACCATCACGACCGGCCCTGTGAACTGCTCCACCGCTTCCTGCAGTTGCTCGACCAGGCCCAGGCTGAGGTGGTTGCTCGGCTCGTCGAGCAGCAGCAGGTGCGGACGTCTGGAGAACAGCAGCGCGAGTTCGAGCCGCCGCAGCTGCCCCACGGACAGCCGATTCACCGGGACCTCGAACTCCGCGGTTCCGAACAGGCCGAACCGAGTCAGTTCCCTCGCGGCGTCATCGACGTAGGCAGCGCGGTGGGCGGCGAACGCCTCCAGTACGCCGCGCTGCTCCTGGGAGAAGTGGCTCTCCTGCGGCAAGTAGCCGATCCGCAGGCCCGGCTCGGCCACGACCGCTCCCGCGTCGGGTGCCCGAAGACCGGCCAGGACGGACAGGAGCGTGGACTTGCCCGCGCCGTTCGCTCCGGTGATCACATGCAGCGAGCCCGGAGCGAGTTCCAGGTCCACGCCACGCACCACGTCGCCGACGACCAGACCCTCGGCCCGGAGCAGCACCCCGTCGGACAGCTCAGCGCCCTCGCTCTCCAGCGGCCTGAAGGCCAGCGGCTCGGGCGGGCGTTGCACCTCCTCGTCCAGCAGCCGCCCCAGGTGCTGGCGGGCGGCGCGGGTGGCGCGGGCGGCAGCGGCCTGGGCGCCGCCTCCGGCGAGGTTGTACGACAGCTTGTCGCTGTCCCGCATCCCGCCGAAGGTGCGGCCTGACCTCCCGGCCCTGTCGAGCCGCCGTTTGGTCTCCGCCAGTTCCTGGCGCCAGTCGCGGTACTCCTGCCACCACCGGGCTTGGTCGGCGGCGCGTTCGTCGAGGTAGTCGCGGTAGCCGCCGCCGTAGCGCACGGTGGAGCCGCGGGAGCCGTCCAGGTCGACGATGGCGGTGACGGCGGTGTCGAGCAGCAGCCGGTCGTGCGACGCGATGAGGCACGGCCCCTGGTACTGGGCCAGCCACTGGACGAGCCAGTCCACCGCACGGTCGTCGAGGTGGTTCGTCGGCTCGTCGAGCAGCAGCCCGGCGGGTTCGGTGAGGACCAGCCCGGCGAGCGCGAGGCGCGATCGCTCGCCGCCGGACAGCGTCTCGGTGGGCCGAAGCCGGTCCAGGCCGCCCAGGCCGAAGACGTCGAGGACCTCGCCGACACGGGCGTCGAGCTCCCAGCCGCCGCGCCGGGCGAACTCATCCTGGAGGCGGCCGTACTCACTGAGTACGTCGCGCAGATCGCCCCTGCCCGAATCACCCCTGCCGAAATCGCCCTTGCCTGAATCACCCTTGCCTGAATCATCGCAACCGGCATCGTCGTAGCCGGCATCGTCGTACCCGCCATCGCCGTAGCCGGAAGACATCAACTCCTCAGCGGCGCGCATCCGTTCGGCCATGTCACCGAACTCGGCGGTCGCCCGCGCGAGCACGGTCGCGATGGTCGCACCGGCCGGGAAGCCGGGCTGCTGCGGCAGGAACCCCACCTGCCCCGCGACCGCGCGTACGACCTGCCCGCGCTGCAGCGGCAGTTCACCGGCGAGGGCGCGCAGCAGCGTCGACTTGCCCCGGCCGTTCTCGCCGATCAGGCCCACCCGCTCGCCCCGGGACACCTTCAGCGAGACATCGCGCAGGACGAGACGGTCCCCGAGCGCGCAGTGCACGTTCTCGGCGAGGAGGTGCGCGGAGCGGTGGTCGCCGGACAGGACGTCCTGAGCACCGGGATGACCCGCCTTCGATTCTGACATCGTGAGAGAACTCCTGTAGTACGCGTCGATTTCGCCGCCCCCCGGCATGCGGATGGATCCGTCAGTCGGCCAACGGCGTCCCGCAGCGGGCGCAGTAGCGGGCGTCGTGTTCGGCCGCGAGTCGGCCGCACTCGGGGCAGACACGGTCGAGCAGGCAGACCGGCTCACCCGCCTCCGAACCACCGGCGGGACCTGTGCCGAGGAGCGGGCGGCGGCGGTGGGCGGTCGTGTAGACGATCCCCTCCTCCCCCGCGTCCACGCAGCGGGTGATCCCCGCGGGCAGCCAGGCGAGGGCGCCCGGCGCGAGGTGCCAGGCCATATCGGGGGTGCGGAGTTCACCGGTGCCGTTCAGGACGGTGAGCAGGACACCGAACTCCTCCTCCACGTGCTCGCCGACACTCGCCCCCGGCGCCAGCCGGACGACGTCGGAGTCCAGGTCCCTCGTGCGGTCGCCGAGCGACCACAGGACGCTGATCGGACCTCGCCCGACGGCCGCGGTCTGTTCCGGTCCGACGAACACCGGAGCGGAGGGGGCAGGGGTGCTCATGCGGACTCCAGTCGGCTGATGCGGGCGGCGCGGGAGGGACACCCAGGGGCGAGTCGGTAGCTTCGGCGCACCTCCTGGACGTACAGCTCTCGTGTTGGTCGGCTCCTGCTGGTCGGCTGCGGAGCCGGCGGGATTCGAACCCGCGGACAGGGAAGGGCAAGGCCCGCCCGGCTCCCGTCAGTCGACGTGAGAGGGGCTTCCCTCACGCCGATCGCATTGGGCCGCTCTGCCACGGCTCCGCAACCTACGAGACTGCGCGATCTCGCTCCGCCGAGGATAGGGACAGCGCCGGTCCGGGGGCGAGTTCATTATCTCGGCGCCCGCCCCGCGTGCCGAGCACCTTCCGGCACGCCTCATCGGCCCTCGCGTGCGATCGGCACCCCGGCCTGCCCGGCGAAGATCATCCGGTGCAGAATGACTCGTATGTCGATATCGAACACTCCGAAGACGGCAACAATCGAAGACGCTGCGCCGATCGGGCGCGCCCTGGCCCGTGCCTTCGACGACGACCCGATGATGCGCTGGTTCTTCCCCGACGAGGCCACGCGCGCCGTGGGGCTCGGCCGCTACTTCACCACGCTCTTCACCCGGCAGTACGTCCACCACGGCGTCTGCGAACACACCTCCGCGGCAGCCGCCTACTGGGTGCCGCCGGGCGCGCAGGACAAGGCCGTTCCCGACGCGGAGACCATCGAGGAACTCGTGGCGATCCTGGGCGACCGGGCCCCGCTGTTCCAGCAGGCCGTGGCGGCTGCCGCCGAGCACGGGCCCCAGGAGCCGCACTGGTACCTCGCCGTGGTCGGCGCGGACCCGGCCGCCCAGGGACAGGGCCACGGAGCCGCTCTCCTGCGCTCGGGCCTCGCCAAGGCGGACGCGGACGGTCTGCCCACCTACCTGGAATCCTCCAAACCCGCCAACCTCCCCGTCTACGAGCACTTCGGCTTCTCGGTGCTCGGAGAGGTGCAACTCCCGGGCGGCGGACCGACCTTGTGGTCGATGCGCCGCGAGCCGCGCCGCCACCCGGCCGAAGCCTGAGCCGGACGCGCCCGAGCCGGATGCGCCCCAGCCGGACGCCGCCTCAGCCGTGGCGGCGGGGCAGGCGTACGACCCGGCTGATCGGCCGGGCGTAAGGGGTGGTCACGTCAGGGCCTCTTCCTCGGGGGTAGTCCTGGGCGCCCGCGGCCACGGCGGCGACACCTGCCGGACCCCCGCCGTGGCGCTCTCGGAGGCCATCCGCGCGCCGGAAGTCCATGGCCGTGACGTCACCGCCCGCCCCCTGTCTCCCCGCCCCTCGTTACTGGCCCACCCTGCCGTCGACGCACTCGCGCAACAGGTCGGCCTGCCCGCAGTGACGGGCATACTCCTCGATCCTGTGCACCATCAGTTCCCGGACGGCGAACCCGTCCTTCCCCAGACGCTCCCCCAGGTCCGGGTGCTCGGCCAACTCGGCGTCCGTCGCGGCCTGTTCGCGCTCCAGGTCGGCGTATGCGGCATCGACCAGCGCTTGCTCGCCGACGGCTCCGTCGAAGTCCGCGTCCCGCTCGCCGTACAGCTTGGGCAGGGGGTCGCCCTCGCGGATCCAGTTGCGCCAGTCCCGCTCCACCTCGGCGAGGTGCCGCACCAGACCGAGCAGCGACATCGTGGACGGCGGAACCGACCGGCGGGCCAGCTGCTCCGCGTCCAGGCCCTCGCACTTCATCCGCAGGGTCAGGCGATAGTTCACCAGGAAGTCCTGCAGCGTGGCGAGCTCACCGTCCGGGCTGACCACGTCGCTGTTGCGGGGGTCGTCGTCCGGGTCCGACCACATGTCGGGGTAGGTGGTCGCCTGGCTCCATCGTTCGGGTTCGTCACTCATGCGGGCCATGGTGGCCCGTGCGGAGCCGGGCCACCACCGACTTATTGGTGGCCCGCCACCGACTTACTGGCTCGGCATGATCTGGATCAGGACTGGCTCTGCATGATCTGGATCAGGTTGCCGCAGGTGTCGTCGAGGACCGCCGTGGTGACCGGACCCATCTCCAGCGGCTCCTGGGTGAACCGCACCCCGAGCCCGCGCAGCCGGTCGAACTCTGCCGCCACGTCGTCCACGGCGAAGGACGTGGCCGGAATGCCGTCCTCGACCAGCGCCGTCTTGTACGGCTTCACCGCGGGGTGCCCGGAGGGCTCAAGGAGCAGTTCGGTCCCTCCTGGCTCCTCCGGGGAGACCACGGTCAGCCATCGGTCCTCGCCGCCCACCGGGACGTCGTGCTTCTTCACGAAGCCCAGTACGTCGGTGTAGAAGCGCAGGGCCTTCTCCTGGTCGTCGACGAAGACACTGGTCAGGTGGATCCTCATGGGGTGTTCTCCGATGTGTCGGGCTTGAGCCATCGGGTCACGATGACCTCAAGAGGTTCGGTGTTCAGGTCGTGGAACTTGTAGCGACCCTGCCGCCGGGAACGGACCAGGTCCGCGGATTCCAGGACGGCCAGATGCTGGCTGATCGCCTGCCGGGACAGCCCCAGACCGTGCTTGGTGAGAAGCCGCGCACATATCTCGAACAGGGTCTGGCCGTCCCGCTCCACCAGCTCGTCAAGGATGCGCCGACGGGTGGGGTCGGCCAGCGCCTTGAAAACATCCTCCGTCATGAGCCCACCATAGGCAAGTCACGACTTACCTATCAAGCGGGACCCCACGCCAGTCGGGACCACCCGATGCGGACGACGGCAGGCTTTCGACCTTCGTCTGGATCTCCCGCATGACGGACACGACACGACTCTGGTGCTCTTCGGTGAGCCGGGCCACGGGCACGGAGCAGCTGATGGCATCGACGGCCGGCACGTCGTACCGCAGGGCGAAGCCGAAGCCCGCGATGCCCGACACCGTTTCCTCGCGGTCGATGGCGTAGCCGCGTTCACGCACCCGCCCCAGGTCGGCGAGGAGTGCGGCGCGGTCGGTGTGCGTGCCCGGCGTGAAAGCGGTCAACGGGCCGTCGGCGAGCGGGAGTTCACCGTCCGGGCGCTCGGCGAGCAGCGCCTTGCCGAGGGCACCGGCGTGGGCGGGGACGCGGCGGCCGACCCGGCTGATGGTGCGCAGGTACTCGTGCGACTCCCGCGTCGCCAGATAGACGACGTTCGGGCCGTCCAGGCGCGCCAGATGGATCGTCTCGCCCAGGGCGTCCGAGGCCTCGTCCAGGTACGGGCGGATGGCGCGCACCCGCACGTCACTGTCGAGGTAGCTCGTGCCGGTGAGCAGCGTGCGGATGCCGATGCCGTAGAGGGATCCGGTGGTGTCCGTGCGCACCCAGCCGCAGTCGACGAGCGTGCGCAGCAGTTGGTACATGCTGCTGCGCGGTACGTCCAACTCCTCCGCGAGCTCGTCCAGACGGGCCGGCCTCTCGGCGCGTTCCGCGAGCAGTTCCAGGAGCGCGACGGTGCGCAGCGCCGACTTCACCCCGCGAACCCCGGCACCCCCACCACGCCCGGCACCGCGATCCACCCCGCGGTCCGTTCCGCTCTCCGCCATCTGCCCATCGTAGATCGGTGACGCCTGCCCATTGACCCCGGTCGTTCACGACTCTAGCCTCCATTCTCATACATGGACGCCATCTGCATATAGAGATGAGATTCGTGAACGAGCTCAGTACGAGACCCCAAGACGTGGCCCAGCGGCTGCGGGAGGGCATGGCCCGCGGCGTGCTGTCCTTCCCTCTCACCAGCATGCGGAGTGACGGCAGCCTCGACGCGGAGGCCTACCGGGCCTATCTGACGGCCCAGTTGGCGGCGGAGCCGGGCGTCGTGTTCCCCGCCTGCGGGACCGGCGAGTTCTTCTCGCTCGACGAGGAGGAGTACCGCTCGGTCATCAGGGTCACGGTCGAGGTCGCCGACGGCCGGCTGCCAGTGGTGGCGGGCACCGGATACGGCTGGGCCCAGTCGCTGCGGTTCGCCCGGATCGCGGAAGAGGAAGGCGCGGATGCCCTGTTGGTGATGCCCCACTACCTGGTCGATGCGTCACAGGACGGCCTGGTGGAACAGCTGCGCCGCATCGCCGCCGGCACCCGGCTGCCTCTCATCGCCTACCAGCGCGGCCAGGTCACCTTCAGCGCCGACACCCTGCGCCGGATCGCCGAGATCCCCACCGTCATCGGTCTCAAGGACGGGCACAGCGACCTCGACCGGCTGCAGCGCCTCACCCTTGCCGCCCCCGACGGCTTCCTCTTCTTCAACGGCGCCGCCACCGCTGAGATCCAGGCCCGTGCGTACGCCACCGTCGGCGTCCCCGCCTATTCCTCGGCCGTGCACGCCTTCGCCCCCGAGATCGCCAAGGCCTTCCTCACCGCGCTGCGGGAACGGGACGACATGGCGGTGGACCGGCTGCTGCGGGAGTTCTACGTCCCGCTGGTCGAACTGCGGGACCGGGCGCCGGGCTACGCCGTCTCGCTGGTCAAAGCCGCCGCCCGGCTGCGCGGTCTGCCGGTCGGCCCGGTGCGCGCGCCCCTCACCGATCCCGGCCCGGACGACATCGCCGAGCTGGAGAAGGTGCTCGACGCCGGACTGGATCTGGTCGCGGCGGTGCGGGACGACCGGCGGAGCCTGCCGGCGACTTGATCCACAGTTCGGAACAGTTCAAAGGGGAACTGAAATGCCGCTCGTCGTAGTCGGGGTCAGCGTCCTGATCCTGTTGTTCCTCATGACCCGGCTGAAACTGAACGGTTTCGCCGCGCTCCTGTTCGTGGCGGTCGCCGTCGCGCTGGTGCAGGGCATACCCGTGGCCACGATCCCCGACGTCCTCTCCGAGGGCATCGGCGGTCAGATCGGCGACACGATGCTCGTCATCGGGCTCGGAGCCATGGTCGGCCGCGTGATGGGGGACTCCGGTGCCGCACAGCGCATCGCCAACAAGATGCTGGACGCCTTCGGGCCGCGGTGGGTCCAAGTGGCCATGGTGGTCACGTCCATGCTCATCGGCGTCACCATGTTCTACGAGGTCGCCTTCATCATCATCGTGCCCATCGCGTTCACCCTGGTACGCGTCACCGGGGCGAAGCTGCTGTGGATCGGCCTGCCGATGTCCATCACGCTCTCCACGATGCACAGCTTCCTGCCGCCGCACCCCGGCCCCACCGCCGTGGCCGCCACGTTCCACGCCTCCGTCGGACTGACGCTGGTCTACGGCCTGTTCATCGCGATACCCGCCGGCGCGCTGATCGCGCTGGCCTGGCCGCGGCTTCCGTTCGTCAGGGCGATGAACCCCTCCATCCCCAAGGGCCTGGTCAGCGAGCGCGAGTTCACCGACGAGGAGATGCCCGGCACGGGCTGGGCCCTGGCCGTGGCGCTCTTCCCCGTCGTACTGATCGCCGGTGCGTCGGTGACCGAGATGGCCGCCTCCGGCGAGAGCCCGCTCCTCAACGTCATCACCTTCATCGGCTCGGCACCCATCGCGCTGCTGCTGACCCTTCTCCTGGCGATCTGGGCGTTCGGGCCGCGCATCGGCCGCAGCCTGTCCGACGTCAGCGCTTCCTGTACGTCGGCGGCGCAGGCCATGGCCATGATCCTGCTGGTGATCGGGGCGGGCGGCGCCTTCAAGAACGTACTGGTCGAAGGGGGCATCTCCGACCACATCAAGGACACCACCGACGGCTGGTCCATCTCACCTCTCGTCCTCGCCTGGCTCATCGCGGTGATCCTCCGCATCGCCCTCGGCTCCGCCACGGTCGCCGTCGTGACCGCGTCGGGAGTGGTGCTGCCGCTCCTGGCGAACAGCGGCGTCCACCCGGAGATCCTGGTGCTCGCCGTCTCCTGCGGGTCGATCGCGTTCTCGCACGTCAACGACCCCGGATTCTGGCTCTTCAAGGAGTACTTCAACCTCTCGGTCATCGAGGCGATCAAGGTCCGCACCACGTATACGACGGTGCTCGCGATCCTCGGCCTCGGCGGCGTGCTCGCGGTGGAGTGGGCCCTGGACGTCCTCAGCCTCTGACCCACCGGCCGGCACCGTACCGCTCCCCCGCATCTCTCAATCGAGGAGTCTTTGATCATGAACAGGCAGCCGACCGTCACCGCGTTCAGCGTCTATCCGGTCGCGGGCCGGGACTGCATGGAGCTCAACCTCTCCGGCGCGCACGGCCCATACTTCACCCGCAACATCGTGGTCCTGCGGGACTCCGAGGGCCGCACCGGTCTGGGCGAGGTACCGGGCGGCGAGAAGATCACCCAGACCCTGCGCGACGCAGAGCCCCTCGTCGTCAGCGCCCGCATCGGTGACTACAAGCGCGTCCTGCGCGGGATCGGCGACCGCTTCGCCGACCGTGACGCGGGCGGACGCGGCGCCCAGACCTTCGACCTGCGCACCGCCGTCCACGCAGTCACCGCCGTCGAGTCCGCGCTGCTCGACCTCCTCGGCCAGCATCTGGAGGTGCCCGTCGCGGCGCTGCTCGGCGACGGGCAGCAGCGCGACTCCGTCCGCGTCCTCGGCTACCTCTTCTACGTGGGCGATCCCGACCGCACCGATCTGGAGTACGTCCGCGAGCCCGAATCCCCTGTCGACTGGCACCGCATCCGGCACGAGGAGGCCCTGACCCCCGAGGCGATCGTCCGGCAGGCCGAAGCCGCCTACGACCGTTATGGATTCCGGGACTTCAAGCTCAAGGGCGGCGTCCTGAAGGGCGCCGATGAGGTCGCGGCCGTACGCGCCCTGAAGGACCGCTTCCCCCAGGCCCGCATCACCCTCGACCCCAACGGCGCCTGGTCCCTGCGCGAGGCGATCGAGCTGTGCACCCCCCTGACCGGCACGCTCGCCTACGCCGAGGACCCCTGCGGAGCCGAGGGCGGCTACTCGGGCCGCGAGGTCCTCGCCGAGTTCCGCCGCGCCACGGGCCTGCCGACCGCCACCAACATGGTCGCCACCGACTGGCGGCAGCTGACCCACGCCCTGGCCCTGCAGTCGGTCTCCATCCCCCTCGCGGACCCGCACTTCTGGACCATGCAGGGCTCCGTACGCGTGGCGCAGCTGTGCAACGCGATGGGCCTCACCTGGGGATGCCACTCCAACAACCACTTCGACATCTCCCTGGCCATGGTCACCCACTGCGGAGCCGCGGCCCCGGGCGACTACAACGCCCTGGACACCCACTGGATCTGGCAGGAGGGCCTGGAGCGCCTCACCACCGCCCCGCCCCGCATCACCGACGGGGAGATAGCCGTGCCCGACGCCCCCGGCCTGGGCATCGAACTCGACATGGACCGCCTCCTGGCGGCCCACGACCTCTACCGGCGGAAGGCGTTGGGCGCACGCGACGACGCCACCGGCATGCGCTACCTCATCCCCGACTGGCAGTTCGACAACAAGCGTCCCTGCTTGGTGCGTTGACGGGGCCGGGGCGGTCGGCAACCACTCACCCTCTTGGGCGCCGCCGAGTACCTCGGCGCCGACGCGGGTATCGCCGCGCTGTACGACCTGGCACTGGAGAAGCAGCAGGCCGAGGGTATGACGGCCCACACCGCTCCCGCGGCGGTGCGACAGCTCAGGATTTCCGGCTGACCGGCGGGGGCCCCTCGATGAGGGCCTCGATTCCGTCCAGGAAGCGCTCGAGCCCGAACTCGAAGAGTGTGCCGAGCTCCAGGCTGAAGTCGTCCTCGCCGAAGAGCGAGGACAGGACCGGATAGGCCGTGGCGGTCTGGATCGCTTCCATGCGGGGCTCGTTGGACGCCATCCACTCCTCGGGCGTCATGCCGGTGTCCTGCCGCGCCTGGGACTCCAGCTCGATGGCCAGCGCGACGCCCTGGGCGTACCCCAGGACCGCGAGATGGACATGGATCATCTGGTACGGCGTGAGCCCAAGGCCGCTCAGGACGGCCAGGACCCGCTCCGTGTACCGCATCGCGTGGGGCGATGCCATCGGCCGGGTCAGGCCGGCCATGGCCCGCCCGAGCCAGGGATGGCGCTCGTACAGACCCCACAACCACCGTGCCTCCTGGGCCAGTTGGGCCCGCCAGCCACGCGGTCGGGGCCCGGACGGTTCCTCGCTGAACACCGCCTCCGACATGAGCCGTACGAGTTCGCCCCGGCTCGGCACATGCCGGTACAGGGCCATGGTGGAGGTCCCTAGTTCGGCGGCCACGCGGCGCATGGAGAGAGCCGCGAGTCCCTCCACGTCGGCGAAGGCGATCGCGGTGCGGATGACGCGCTCGCGGTTCAGCCCCTGGCCGGGAGCCGCACGGGGTTCCCGGCCCGGCGGCTCGGCGACGACCGTGCCGACACCGGGTACGGCGCGCACCAGGCCCTCCTGGTTCAGTGCGGCGAGCGCCTTCGTCGCGGTCGCCATGGCGACGCCCCACTCCTGGGTGATGTGCCGGGTGGAGGGGACGCGATCGCCCGGAGCGAGATCGCCGGAGGCGATGCGGTGGCGGATGTCTCCCGCGATACGGAGGTAGGGCGGATCGGCGGCCATGCGTCCACTGTACTAGTGCACCGGATGCGCCATTCCCCGGGGCAGGAAGGGTACTCAGGGCAGTGCACTAGGTCTCTGTTTGCGGCGTACACGCCGAGCCGATTCCGTACCTGGCATGGAGAACACACCCGACCCCTTCGCGGGCCGCAAGGAATGGTCCGCCCTCTGCGTCCTCATGCTGCCCCTGTTGCTCGTCTCGATGGACGTGTCGATCCTCTACTTCGCGATTCCGTACATCACCCAGGACCTCGAGCCCAGCGCCACCCAGCAACTGTGGATCCTCGACATGTACGGCTTCGTCCTCGCCGGACTACTCATCACCATGGGAGCCCTCGGCGACCGGATCGGCAGGCGCACACTGGTGCTCGGGGGCGCCGCGGTCTTCGGCGCGGCCTCGGTGGCCGCCGCGTACGCGCACTCGGCCGAACTGCTCATCGCCGTAAGGGCATTGCTGGGGCTCGGCGGCGCCGCCCTGATGCCATCGACGCTCGCCCTGATCCGCAACCTCTTCCGCGACAAGAGGCAGCGGGCCAAGGCCGTGACCCTGTGGACGGCCGTCATGACCACGGGCATCTCGCTCGGCCCAGTGGTCAGCGGACTGCTCCTCGAACACTTCTGGTGGGGTTCTGTCTTCCTGATCAATCTGCCCGCCATGGCGCTGCTGCTCGCTCTTGTCCCTTTCCTGGTGCCGGAGTTCAAGTCGCCGCAGCCGGGCCGCTTCGACCTGCTGAGCGCGGCGCTGTCGCTCGCCGCACTGCTCCCAGTCATCCACGGCATCAAAGAACTGGCCCAGCACGGCTACGAACCGCTGCCCGCCCTCGGGCTCACCTCGGGCCTTGTACTCGGCTTCGTCTTCGTACACCGCCAGAAGCGCCTCGCGCACCCGATGATCGACCTGGGCCTGCTGAGCCGGCGCTCCTTCGGTGGACCGTTGTTCGCCAATCTCCTCGCCATGTTCGCCACGGTGGGCATGGCCGTCTTCCTCACCCAGTACCTGCAATCCGTCCTGGGCATGAGCCCGTTCAAGGCCGCCCTGTGGAGCATGCTGCCGGCGGTGGGCATGGCCGTCACGGCCCCTACCGCGGCGGCGCTGGCCCAGCGCTTCGACCGCGCATATGTGATGGGCGGCGACTTTCTCATCTCCGCCTGCGGCTTCCTCTGGCTGACTCAGGTGCACACCGACACGGCCCTCTGGGTCCCGCTGGCCGCCGCATCCGTCTACGCGGGTGGCCTGGTCGCCGCCATGACGCTCGCCAATGAACTCGCCCTCGGGGCCGCGCCTCCGGAGCGCGCGGGCTCGGCCGCGGCCGTCCTCGAATCGGGCCAGGAACTGGGCGGGGCGCTGGGCATGGCGATCCTCGGCTCCATCGGCGCGGCGGTCTACAGCCGCGACATGGCCGACGCCCTGCCTGCGGACGTTCCCCACTCCGACGCGGTACGCGAAACCCTGGGCGGCGCGACGACAGTGGCCGCGCACCTCCCCTCCCGAACAGCGGACATGGTGCTGACCGCCGCGCGGGACGCCTTCACCCACGGGATGGGCTTCGCCGCGATCGGCGCGGCGACCGTCATGGCCGGGGCGGGTCTCTTCTGCCTGATCGTGCTGCGCGGCGCGGGCAGGACCAGCCACCCGACCGAGCAGCACCCCGAACCCGAACTCGCGGCGCCGGGCCGTTGACCTGCACGTTCGCTGCAGGTTCGCCGCACCTTCTGCACCGCGGCACCACCGACGGCGCAAGCGGCACCGCAATGCCGCTCGCCATGGCGTCATTCATCCGCCATGGCGAGCGGCATTGGTAACGCACCCCTCGGCCTCGCAAGGCCGGGGGTGCACGTCGCACGGTTCGTGGTGCTGCGCCTTGTCGTCTTCGCACGCAGCCGCGCGCAGGCGGAAGCCACCGTGCGCGCCACCCGCCTGCCGGGTTCAGCGCACCTGGGGGCAAGTCCTTCCGAATGCCCGGCACTTGGCCTCGAAGTCCGGCGGCAGCCAGTGTCCGCCCAGGAGTCGAGGGTGAGCGGGGAAGGCGGCGCGAGCAGCCAGGGCGAATATCAACGACGCCCAGAGGCTGTGGAGTCGTATCAACCGTGACGCACCGTTGTACATGTCGCGGAAGGCGCACTCGAAGATGTCGGGCCCGACGAGGTCCACCGCGTCGAGACCACCCCATTCGAGATCCAACCAGCTCTGCGGATGCCCGAAATAGGCCCGTCTGTTGGTGACCGTCACCTCTCCATGACCATCGCCCACCCAGCGGGGCTGGGCATCCGCGGCCGCCCGATTCCGGCGCGCGGCATTGCCGAGCGCCGAACCGACCATGCTCCCGATGACGAACCCGGGCCCTCCGACGGCCAGCGTCGTGTTGGAGGTGTAGGAGCCGTCGCCGAGAGCACGCCACGTGACACGAGAGGCGGGCCCCACCGCCAGGGACAGTTCACCGGGCGCGAGGCGGGCCATCGAGGGCACCGGCGACCGTTCGCCGAGCCTGTCCTGCGCGACGTCGTCGACGACGAAACACGCGTACAGGAGATGATCGTCCAACGCGGTCCAGGGAGTTGGCCCTCCGTTCTGCGGCCCTCCCGTGTACGGAACATTAACCACGGCCCACCCCAACCGACACGACCCGACCCATCCGGTCACCCCACAACGACGATCAGCATCGTAGAGATCTTCGAAGCGCCGCGTCGACGCGGCGGCGCGATCCGATGTGCCCCACGACGGACCGCGCGGTCGGCGACGGTTCGGTGCGAGCCTTGCGATCGCCGCATTGGGCCTGGTCAGCGCAGTGATCACCGGACCTGACCACAGGCCGCTCGGCAGGGCTTCGTAAGATCTTGGGTGAGTACGCGGATGCCCCGACCCCGGGCCGCCGACGCTGCCCGCGCCCCCTGCCGACCGCACGGGCGGGTGTGGCGACTCCTGCCCTCTGTCACCCCGCCGTCCGGGTCCCCCGCCGGCTGAAGTCCGGAACGTCCTTCTCTTGAGCACCGACGAAATCATCGAGGCGCCGCCCGCGCCTGCCCCGCCGAGCTCCCCTGCCCGGGGTACACGCACACGCCCACGCATCCTGCCCCGCCTCGCGGGCCGCGCCCCCGCCCCGCCGCCCGCGGGCACCGCCCTGCACAACATCAGTGCCGTCACCGCCGTGCTCCTGGCGCTGGTCGCTGTCGGCTCCGTCGTCCACGAGCCGGTGCTGATACCCCCGCTGGCGGCGTCCGCCGCGATCGTGCACAGCGTGCCGCGGCTGCCGCTTGCCCAGCCGCGCAGCGTGATCGCGGGCCATCTGCTGTGCGCCGGGGTGGGGTACGCGATCCTCGCCGCGCTGGGCAGCGCCCCCTGGGCAGCCGCCCTTGCCGCGGGTGTCGGCCTGGCCGTCATGACCGCGGCACGCACTCCGCACTCGCCTGCCTGCGCGACCGCCGTCGTCATCGTCCTGCACCAGCCCCGGCCCACGACCTTCGTGCCCCTGCTCGCCGGGGCCGTCCTCGTGGTCGTGCTCGCGGGCTGGGCCGCCTCGTGCGCCCGTCCCAGCGCGCCGCGCTATCCCGCCTACTGGTGGTGAGGTTCTTGGCGTGAAGGCCGGGCATGGAGTGAGATGAATCCGGGCATCCGCGCTGACGGGTGCGGATCAGTGCATATGTGCAGAGCAGCGCAGAGCATGCGACCTGCAGAGTGACGAGAAGGGATTCGCGATGGCAGCGGCCAAGACAGTGACGTTCCCCTCCAGTGTGAGCGTGCCCGCCCTGGGCCAGGGAACCTGGCGCATGGGCGACGACCCCACGCGCCGCGCCGAGGAGCTTGCCGCCCTTCGCAGGGGCCTCGACCTCGGCATGACGCTGATCGACACGGCCGAGATGTACGGGAGCGGCGCCTCGGAGGAGTTGGTCGGCGAGGCGATTCGCGGACGGCGCGACGACGCGTTCCTGGTGAGCAAGGTGCTGCCGTCGAACGCCGACGCCCGCGGCACCGTCGACGCCTGCCACGCGAGCCTGCGCCGCCTTGGCACCGACCGGATCGACCTGTACCTGCTGCACTGGCGCGGCGGCGTACCGCTCGCCGAGACCGTAGAGGCTCTCGAAGGCCTGGTGAGCAGCGGAAGCATCGGCGCCTGGGGCGTGAGCAACCTCGACGTGGACGACCTGGAGGAATTCCCGGCGGACGCCCTCCCGCAGACGGACCAGGTGCTCTACAACCTCACCCGCCGCGGCCCCGAGTACGACCTCTTCCCCTGGTGCCGCGAACGCTCGGTGCCCGTGATGGCCTACTCGCCCCTGGAGCAGGGACGGCTTCAGCGAGGAGCGGGCGTCCAGGCCCTGGAGTCGGTGGCGTCGGCGCACGGGAGTACACCGCTTCAGGTGGCGCTGGCCTGGGTGCTGCGTCACGACGACGTCATCGCCATTCCCAAGGCCTCCACCGCGGCGCACGTGGAGGAGAACCACGCCGCCCTCGGCCTCGGCCTCACCGACGAGGACCTCAAGACGCTGGACGCCGCGTTCCCCGCGCCGGTGCGCAAGGAGCCCCTGGAGATCCTCTGAAGTGTGCGCTCCGCTTGTCGGGGCACCCGTCAGTCGCTGCGCATGCTTCCCCGAGCATGTCGCTCTAGGGTGAATCCGGGGCCCGCAACGCCCGGAGCCACAGGCTTCGGGCCCTACAGGAGGCACGCTCCATGCTCCTTGCCGCAAGCGGAACCTCCTCGCTGATGCTGATCATCGGCGTGGTGATCGTCGTCGTACTCCTCGCCCTGTTCTATTTCGGACGGCGCCAGGCCACCCGACGCCCCAACCCACCCCAGCAGCCCCAGCCACGCGCGGATTCCTGGGAGGAACCCGACGAGCCCCACGAGGACCGCCAGGATCCTCCCCAGTCGCGTTAGGCGCCACCAGGAGGAGCCCCGAGGAGGAACGGCATGCCCATCGCCACGGTCGATCCCGCCACCGGCGAGACGCTCAAGACCTTCGAGCCGCTGACGGACGCGGAGGTCGAGCACCGCCTGGCCGTCGCCCACGCCGCGTTCGGCCAGTACCGCACCAGCGCCTTCAGTGAACGTGCCCGGCTCTTGAACCGGGCGGCCGACCTCCTGGAGGAGGACAACGCGGCCATCGCCCGGACCATGACCGCGGAGATGGGCAAGCCCATCAAGGCGGCGAGGGCCGAAGCGGCCAAGTGCGTCAAGGCCATGCGCTGGTACGCCGAACGGGCCGAGGACCTGCTCGCCGACGAGCACCCCGCGCAGGCCGACGTGACGGACTCCGGCGCGACCCGGGCGATCGTCCGCTACCGCCCGCTCGGCGTCGTGCTCGCCGTGATGCCGTGGAACTTCCCGCTCTGGCAGGTCGTACGGTTCGCGGCCCCCGCCCTCATGGCAGGCAACGTAGGCCTGCTCAAGCACGCGTCGAACGTGCCGCAGACGGCTCTCTACCTCCAGGACCTCTTCCGCCGCGCCGGGTTCCCCGACGGTTGCTTCCAGACGCTGCTCGTCGGTTCCGGCGCCGTCGAGGGCATCCTGCGCGACGAACGCGTGGTGGCGGCGACCCTCACCGGCAGCGAACCGGCAGGACGCTCGGTGGCGTCCGTCGCGGGCGACGAGATCAAGAAGACGGTCCTGGAACTGGGCGGCAGCGACCCCTACATCGTGCTGCCGAGCGCCGACATCGACCGTGCCGCCGCGACCGCGGTGACCGCCCGGGTGCAGAACAACGGACAGTCCTGCATCGCCGCGAAGCGCTTCATCGTGCACGCCGACGTCTACGACGCCTTCCGCGATCGATTCGTCGCGGGCATGCGGGAGTTGACCGTCGGCGACCCGGCGAGCGAGGACACCGACGTCGGCCCGCTCTCCACCGAACAGGGCCGCAGCGATCTGGAGGAACTCGTCGACGACGCTCTCGCCCATGGCGCCACCGCGCTGTGCGGCGGGCAGCGCCCCAAGGAGCAGGAGCGGGGCTGGTACTACTCCCCCACCGTCCTCGCCGACGTGACCGAGCAGATGCGCATCCACAAGGAGGAGGCGTTCGGCCCGGTCGCCACGCTGTACCGCGTGGCGGACCTGGACGAGGCCGTGGCCCTGGCCAACGACTCGACGTTCGGGCTCAGCTCGAACGTGTGGACCCGCGACGAAGCCGACGTCGAACGCTGCGTACGGGACCTCCAGGCGGGCGGCGTCTTCCTCAACGGCATGACCGCCTCCCACCCCGGCCTGCCCTTCGGCGGCGTCAAGCGCTCGGGCTATGGACGCGAACTCGCGGGGCACGCCATCCGCGAGTTCTGCAACGCTACGACGGTCTGGTACGGCCCGTCGGACCCGAAGGGCTGACAGGAGCCGCCTTGTGCTGACAGGAGCGCCTTGCTCAGTGGCCGGGCAGCGGAGGCTCCCCCTGCTCGGCGCCCGTCAGGCGCAGCTGCACCTGTACCTCCTGGTCGCCGGATACGGTGCCGCCGGGTGAGACGACGAAGGCCGACTCCAGCGTGGTGCGCAGGCGGTCCACCGCCACCGGGCTGCCTTGCAGGTCGGCGGTGACCGGGCCCGCCAGGAGCACGCCCCGGACGGGTCCCGGGCTGCCGACGGCGAGGAAGCCGCCGGTCCAGACGGCGGGGCGGGGCTCTTCCGTCCGGTGCGGTGCGTCCTCGCCGCGGTCGCAGGGGAAGTGGGTCCGCAGCACGCCGAAGACGGCGTCCGCGTCGGCGGCCGAGCACTCGCCGAGTACCACCTGCACCAGATGGGGCGAGTCGGACTGGGCGATGGGGGAGGCCGGGCCGGGTGTGTCGTTCACGCTGTTCTCCAGTGGGGTCGCGGTACCTGCTGACGTGTGGTCACGGGTACCCGATGTGCGGGCAGGTATCTGAGGGGATCAGAGGTCGCGCAGGGCGGGCAGCAGCTTCTGCTCCGCCCAGTCGATGAAGGGGCGCTGGTGGTCTCCGCCCACCTGGACCAGGGCGACTTCCGTGAAGCCCGCCTCGACGTAGGGACGTACGGCGTCGACGAACGCGTCGACGTCGTCGCCGCACGGGATCTGGTCCGCGATGTCGTGACGGGTGACGTACTGGGTGGCGCCCGCGAAGCCGGAAGGTCCCGGCAGCTCGGCGTTGACGGGCCAGCCGCCGACCGACCAGCGGAACTGGTCGTGGGCGCGGGCGATCGCCGCGTCCTTGTCGGTGTCATAGCAGACGGGAAGCTGGCCGACGCGCGGCTTGCCGCTGCCGCCGTGCCGGTCGAAGGAGGCGAGCAGGTCGGCCTTGGGTTCGGTCGCGATGACCAGGTCGGCCAGGCGTCCAGCCAGTGCGCAGGAACGGCCGCCGGAGACCGCCACTCCAATGGGCGGCAGCTCGTCGGGGACGTCCCACAGGCGGGCGTTCGCCACGTCGAAGTGCGTCCCCTGGTGATTGACGTTCTCGCCGGTGAACAGCGCGCGGATGATGTCCACCGCTTCCTCGAGCATCTCCAGGCGGACCTGCGGCGACGGCCAGCCCTCGCCGACCACGTGCTCGTTGAGGTTCTCCCCCGAGCCGAGCCCGAGCCGGAAGCGGCCCTCGGAGAGCAACTGCATCGTCGCGGCCTTCTGCGCCACCACGGCCGGGTGGTACCGGACCGTCGGGCAGGTCACGTACGTCATGAGAGGGATACGCGACGTCGCCTGTGCCGCCGCGCCCAGGACGCTCCACGCATAGGGCGCGTGGCCCTGGGAACCGAGCCAGGGGAAGTAGTGGTCCGACGTGACGGAGAAGTCGAAACCGGCTCGCTCCGCCGCTACCAGGTCGTCGACGAGGGCGCGGGGGCCCGCCTGCTCGGTCATCATCGTGTAGCCGATTTGCACCATATGTGTACGCTTTGCCGAACTGTCCCCGCTGAAACATCACCACCAGCGGCCACGTGAGGCCACTGCCCGCGCGGCGCGGGGCTACCCGGGTCCCTCCGGCTGCACTTCACTTCCAGTCGTACGCGTAGGCCGCGACCCAGGTGATCTCCAGCTGTGCGCTGCTGCCGGGCGCCGCACCCGGCCCTTCCAGCGCACTCTCGTTCTGCAGGATCCACGACAGCGGGCGGTCCGGCACGCTGCGGGTGTCCTGTCCCGTCTCGCGTCCGTCCACGAAGAAGCGCACGCGGCCGGGGGTCCATTCGGTCGACACCGTGTGCCACTCGGTCCACTCGTCGGCGCCGTGGAACGTGCCTTGCTCCCCGCCGCCGCACGGGTGGTGGAACGCGGTGAGGGAGCCGGACCAGTTGCCCTCGGGGTGGTCCATCTCGCAGCCCCCGCCGTAGTGCAGCCACGCCGACTTGTAACCGGGGGCCGGCTTGGTCACCTTGATGCGTGCGCTGTACTTGCCGTACTTCATCTGCATGACGGCACGCGGTACGACCGCCGCGGCGTGGACCGGACCTCCGTCGTCCGGCCGCCACATCCGGACGCGCATACGGCCGTCGCCGTTCGCCGCAGGGCCCACGCTCACGGTGTCCTCCGGATGGTAGACACCGACGACGTCGCGGCCACGGTCGTTGGCCGTGTCGCGCCAACCGGTGGGGTAGGCCCACCAGTTGTCGCGGTAGGAGCCTTCGAGGCCGCCGCAGTACGCGGCGGACGTGTCGGCGTGGTGGTCGCAGTCACTGAAGGCGCCCAGCGGCACGCGGTCCCCGTTGAAGTCCTCGGCGACGACCTGCCAGAACGGCCCGCAGTCGCCGCGCGGAAGCTCGGTGCCGACGCTGCCGCAGGCGTCGGCCGACCGCGGCGCTCCCCCGGCGCTCGGGACGGCCAGCAGAGCGGCGAGCAGGGTGGTGCCGAGGGCCGCGAGCACGAACGGCCTGCGCCGTCCCGCCGCCGCGTGTGATCCCATCGCGATGCCCTTCCTCCCGGCCGCACACGCCCCACGGGACCCGGCGGACGCCTCATGCGAAGGGGGGCATCCTCGCGGAGGCCGGACGGCGCCGCCATACCGTTGACGCGGCCTCTCACCCGGCTCCGGTCGTCGAACGCGCCGAGCGTGAACTGGTGTACGCGTTCGGACGGTTGGGACGTAGGTTGTGCGTTGGAAAGTTTCACGCCTCGGTGGAAAGACGGACGCAACCCATGACCGATCCCGCGACGACGCCCGGACCTGCGGCGCATCACAACATCGACACATCGGTGCCGCACTCGGCCCGGATCTGGAACTACTGGCTGGGCGGGAAGGACAACTACCCCGTCGACGAGCAGGCGGGCGACGCCTACAGCGCCGTCTTCCCCGGCATCGTCACCGTCGCCCGCAGCAGCCGCGCCTTCCTGCGCCGCAACATCACCTTCCTGGTCACCGAGGCGGGCATCGGGCAGTTCCTGGACATCGGCACCGGCCTGCCGACCGTGGACAACACCCACGAGGTGGCCCAGCGGCTCGATCCCCGGACCCGGATCGTGTACGTCGACCACGACCCGATGGTCCTCGCGCACGCCCGCGCCCTGCTGACCTCCACCCCCGAAGGAGCGACGGCGTACATCGACGCCGATCTCTCCGACCCCGACCGCATCCTGGCGGCCGCGGCCGAGACGCTCGACCTCACCCGCCCCACCGCCCTGATCCTCAGCAACATCCTGGGCCACGTCGCCGACTACGACCAGGCACGGGCCATCGTCACCCGCCTGATGGAGGGCCTGCCCTCCGGGAGCTACCTCTCCATCAACGACGGCTCCCGCGGCACCGACGCCGACTACGAGCAGGCCCAGGACGCGTACAACGAAACCGGCGCCGTCCCCTATTTCCTGCGCCCGGTCGACCAGATCACCGCGTTCTTCGAGGGCCTCGAACTCCTGGACCCCGGGGTCGTCTCGGTCCCCTTCTGGCGCCCGGCCCCCGGCTCCCCCACCCCGGAGCCCATCGGCGAACACGGCGGCCTCGCCCGCAAGCCGTAACGGCAACGCTCTGGCCGTCCCCGTGGGTGAGTCGCTGCGCCGCCTGCGCGCGTCCGGCATGCCGGAACGTGGGTCCTGGCTCAGGCTGGTTACGCGGTCATACCGCAGACCACGCTTCGACGAGGGAGCAGAGCGCCATGGGGACCGATGTGTTCCGCTCGGAAGTGCCCCTGACGGTGAACGGCGAACCATGCCGCGTCACCGTCGACCACCGTTCGACACTGCTGGACGTCCTGCGCGAGCAGCTCGGGCTCACCGGTGCCAAGAAGGGCTGTGATCACGGCCAGTGCGGTGCCTGCACCGTCCTCGTCGACGGGCGCCGCGCCAACAGCTGTCTGCTGCTGGCCGTCGCCCAGGAGGGGTGCGAGATCACCAGCGTCGAAGGGCTGTGCGCCGCTGACGGTGAGGGTCTGCATCCCGTGCAGCGGGCCTTCCTGGAGCGTGACGCCTTCCAGTGCGGCTACTGCACCCCGGGACAGATCTGTTCGACCGTCGGCATGATGGCGGAGGCCGCGGCCGGCACCGCCTCGCACGTCACCGATCCCGGCGCGCACACCGGCGCCCCCGTGGAGCTGACCCGGGACGAGATCCGTGAGCGGCTCAGCGGCAACCTCTGCCGCTGTGGCGCCTATCCGCACATCGTCGAGGCCGTCGAGGACGTGACCCGGTGAAGCCCTTCCGCTACGTACGCGCCTACAGCGTCGAAGAGGCCGCCGCGGCGCACGCCGGACGACCGGGCTCCCGCTTTCTGGGCGGCGGCACCAACCTCGTCGACCTGATGAAGCTGGGCGTGGAAAGGCCCGGGACGCTGATCGACGTCAGCAGGCTGCCGCTGGACACGGTGGAGGAGCTGCCCGACGGGTCCGTCCGCGCGGGGGCGACGGTGCGCAACAGCGACCTCGCCGCCCATCCGCTGGTGCGCGACCGCTACCCCGTCCTGTCCCAGGCGCTGCTGGCGGGGGCCTCGGGCCAACTGCGCAACGTGGCCACGACCGGCGGCAACCTGCTCCAGCGCACCCGCTGCCCCTACTTCCAGGACCTGAGCAAGCCGTGCAACAAGAGGGAGCCCGGCACCGGGTGCGGCGCGCGCGACGGCGTCCACCGCGACCACGCGGTCCTTGGACACTCCCCGCAGTGCATCGCCACGCACCCCTCCGACATGGCGGTCGCACTCGCCGCGCTCGACGCCCGAGTGGAGCTGCACGGCGTGCGGGGCCGACGTGTGCTGCCCGCCGCCGATTTCCACCGTCTGCCCGGCGACCGTCCGGACCTGGACACCGAGATCGCACCCGGCGAACTCATCACCGGCGTACTGCTGCCGTCCGCGTCCGCGGGGCTGCCGTCCGCCTACCGCAAGGCCCGCGACCGCGCCTCGTACGCCTTCGCGCTCGCCTCGGTGGCCGTGGTCCTGGACGTCGAGGACTCCGTCGTACGCCAGGTGCGGATCGCTTTCGGCGGTCTGGCCCACCGGCCCTGGCGTGCCCGGCGTGCCGAGCGGGAGCTGCTGGGCTCCGCGCCGGGCGAGGAGGCGTTCCTGCGGGCCGTGGACGCCGAACTCTCCGCGGCCGAACCGCTGCGGGACAACGCGTTCAAGGTGCGCCTCGCCCGCAATCTCGCCTGTGACGTCCTGAGGCGTCTCGCCGACTCGACTGCGCCTCTTGACCCAGCCTCCTGACCCGTCCCCCGCCCGCCTCCAGGGAGAACCCCATGCCGGACACCGCCAGCGCCCTCGGGACGCCCGCCGAGCGCAGGGAGGGCCCCCAGAAGGTGACCGGGACCGCCCGTTACGCCGCCGAGCACACCCCCGAGGGGTGCGCCTACGCCTGGCCGGTCCCGGCCACGGTGGCGCGCGGCGAGGTCACGGGCGTCGACGCATCGGCTGCTCTTGCGCTGCCCGGCGTCGTCGAAGTCCTCACGCACCTGAACGCGCCGCGCCTCGAGAAGCCGGACGACGCCACGCTCGCCGTGCTGCAGGACGCACGCGTCCCGCACCGGGGCTGGTACGTCGCTCTCGTCGTCGCCGACAGTCTGGAGGCCGCCCGCGAAGCCGCCGCGGCCGTCGAGGTCAGCTACGCCGAGGAGAAGTACGACGTCACCCTGAAGGCCGATCACCCCGACGCGTTCGTACCGGAGGACGAGGACGGCACATCGGGTGAGCACGTGCGCGGCGACGCGGAGGGCGCGTTCGCCTCCGCGCCCTCCCGCGTCGATGTCTCCTACCGGGTGGCGCCCCTGCACAACCACCCCATGGAGCCGCACGCGGCCACGGCGCAGTGGCAGGACGGGCGGCTGACCGTGCACGACTCCAGCCAGGGCTCCAGCACGGTCCGCGACGTCCTGGCCGGTCTCTTCGCGCTGCCGAAGGAGCAGATCACGATCGTCTCCGAGCACGTCGGCGGCGGCTTCGGCTCCAAGGGCACGCCCCGTCCGCACGTGGTGCTCGCCTCCATGGCCGCCCGCATGACCGGCAGGCCCGTCAAACTCGCCCTTCCACGGCGCCAGTTGGCGGCCGTGGTGGGCCACCGCTCGCCGACCCTGCACCGGGTGCGTCTCGGAGCGGACAGGGACGGCACGCTGACCTCCGTGATCCATGAGGTGACCGCGCACACCTCGCGCATCAAGGAGTTCGTCGAGACGGCCGCCGCCGCCACGCGCGTCATGTACCCCTCGCCGCACGCCCGCACCACTCACCGTGTGGTGCCGCTCGACGTGCCGAGCCCGTCCTGGATGCGGGCCCCGGGCGAGGCGCCCGGCATGTACGCCCTGGAGTCGGCGATGGACGAGCTCGCCGCGACCCTCGGCATCGACCCCGTCGAGCTGCGCCTGCGCAACGACACGCACAGGGAACCCGACAGCTCCAAGCCCTTCAGCAGCCGTCACCTCGCCGAGTGTCTGCGCGAAGGCGCCCGGCGGTTCGGCTGGTCCGAGCGCGACCCGCGCCCCCGCTCGCGCGTCGAGGGGCCCCTCCTGGTGGGCAGCGGGGTCGCCGCGGCGACGTACCCGGTGATCGTCGCGCCGTCCCGGGCGAGCGCCCACGCCTACCCGGACGGCAGCTTCGTGGTCCGCGTCAACGCCACCGACATCGGCACGGGCGCCCGCACGGTCCTCGCCCAGGTCGCCGCCGACGCGCTCGGGGTCCCGCTGGACTCCGTGCGCACCGACATCGGCAACAGCGACCTGCCGGCCGCCTCGCTGGCGGGTGGTTCGTCCGGGACGGCCTCCTGGGGTTGGGCGGTCCACGAGGCCTGTACGCGGCTTGCCGAGCGGTTGGCGGGACAGCAGGGCCAGCAGCTGCCCCCGGAGGGCGTGGGTGCCACCGCGGACACGGCGGGCGAGGCCGACGCGGACAGCGACTACGCCCGCCACGCCTTCGGCGCCCACTTCGCCGAGGTCGGCGTCGACACGGTTTCCGGCGAGGTCCGGGTACGTCGGCTGCTCGGCGTCTACGCGGCGGGGCACATCCTCAACTCCCGTACCGCACAATCCCAGTTCATCGGCGCGATGACGATGGGCCTTGGCATGGCGCTGACCGAGGGCAGCACCATGGACGCGGCCTTCGGCGACTTCACGGAGGCCGACCTCGCCGCCTATCACGTACCGGCGCACGCGGACGTACCCGAGATCGAGGCGCACTGGATCGACGAGGACGATCCCCACCTCAACCCCATGGGCAGCAAGGGGATCGGTGAGATCGGCATCGTCGGGACGGCCGCCGCCATCGGCAACGCGGTGCATCACGCGACCGGGCTGCGACTGCGCGAACTGCCCCTCACTCCGGACCGCATCCTTGCGGGCGGCCTCTGAGACCGAGGCACCTCTGCCGCCGGGCCGGTCACGCGGTCCTCAGGCAGCGGCCCTGCTGTCCGCCGTCCAGGCCAGCAGCTTCTCCGCCGTCCAGGTCGTCACCACGCGCTCGGCGGGCACGCCGCACTCCTCGGCCCGCGCGCACCCGTACACCTGCCAGTCCAGCTGCCCCGGTGCGTGCGCGTCGGTGTCCACGGAGAACAGCACCCCTGCCGCCACGGCTTTGCGCAGCAGCCTGCGCGGCGGGTCGAGCCGCTCCGGACGGCTGTTGATCTCCACCGCGGTGCCCGCGGCGGCGCATGCGGCGAACACCGCCTCCGCGTCGAACTGCGACTCCGGTCTGCCGCGCCCGGTGACGAGGCGGCCGGTGCAGTGGCCGAGCACGTCGGCGCGGGGATCGCTGACGGCGGCGACCATGCGGCGCGTCATCGCGGCGGCGTCCATGCGCAGTTTGGAGTGCACGGAGACGACCACCAGGTCCAGCTGGTCGAGCAGCTCCGGCTCCTGGTCGAGCGAACCGTCGTCGAGGATGTCGCACTCGATGCCCGTGAGCAGCCGGAAGGGCGCCCAGCGCTCGTTGAGGTCGGCCACCACCGCCAGCTGCTCGCGCAGCCGCTCCGGCGACAGGCCGCGCGCGACGGTCAGCCGGGGCGAGTGGTCGGTGAGCACGGCCCACTCGTGGCCGAGCGCCTGGGCCGCGCGGCCCATCTCCTCGATCGGACTGCCGCCGTCGGACCAGTCGGAGTGCAGGTGGCAGTCGCCGTGCAGCAGCGCCCGCAACGGGGTGCCGCCCTCGACGAGCGGGGTGTCCGCCTCGCCCTCGAGCCGCTCCAGGTACCCCGGCACGTCACCGGCCAAGGCCTCGCGGACCACGCCGGCGGTCTTGGGTCCGATGCCCTTGAGCGACTCCAGGGACCCGTCGGCGACGCGCCGCGCGGCCTCGCCGTCGGCCAGGTCGCCGACCACCGCGGCCGCGGTGCGAAAGGCCTTCACGCGGTAGGTCGGGGCACGGCCGCGCTCCAGCAGAAAGGCGATCCGCTCCAGCGCCTCCACGGGATCCATCAGCACCTCCGGCCGTCGGGTCCTGCGACGGCGTACGTGTGCTTCCAGCGTGACCCACAAAGGGCTGCGGGGCATGCGAGACGCCGGGTCGTGACCGGATCCTCCCCCGCCCCGGGGGACGCCTACGCCGCGGGTTCGGCGGAGGGGGCGTCCGGGACGACCGTGATCGGCCCCCTGAAGTCCAGCACGGCCTCGGCTCTCTGCTGGGTCTCCTCGGCGGCCTTGCGGGCTGTCGCGAGGACGTCGCCGTGTTCCTGGACGAGGGTTTCGTAGATCGGCGCCTCAGCGGCGTCATGGGCTGGCATGACCAGCGGCTCCTTGTTCGGGTGACTGTGTTGGTTCAGTTCGGCCGCATACGGCCGGTCCGCGACCTTACGCTGCGCTTGCGGTCCTCTGCGGACCGGGGTCGACCGCTGAGACGGCGGGACCGCTGCGCCGGGGAGAGGGCGCGTACGCCCGAAATCCGGCTGGCGTAGGCGAAATGGGCGCCCTGTCGGCCCGCAGCCGAGCGGGATCCGGGGCCCGATGTGAGACTGCTGATGAGGCGGTGATCACAGATGTCGAGCCAGCCCAGGGAGCCCAGACCTCAGAGCCCGGGGACCCGGCCTGAGAGCCACGGGCCTGGAAGCGCCGGTGCCGGACACGCCGATCCGGGCAGCCCCGCCACGGAAGGCGCCGGTACCGGGAAGCCGAAGCCGGGCCCTCGGCAGCCCGGTCCCGGGGAGCAGTTGTTCGAGCAGCTGCTCGCTCAAGCGCACGCGGCGGCTCCGATGGAGCTCTCCGTCCTGGCACAGCGGTTCGCCGATGCCGTCGGGCTCGACCGCGTCGACGTCTACCTCGTGGACCTCCAGCAGCGGTGTCTGGTGCCGCTGGCCGAGGGGCCGCCCACCCTCGGTGTGGACACCTCCGTCGCCGGTTCGGCCTACCGGGCGCACGCGCTGCGCGTCGAGGAACTGCCCCAGGGGCGGATCGTCGCCTGGCTGCCGCTGATCGACGGCGCCGAGCGCCTCGGCGTGATCGGCGCCACGGCGTCGGTGATCGATGTCGCGCTGCTGCGGCGCTGTCGCATGCTGGCCTCCGTCCTGGCCATGACGATCACCTCGAAGCGTGCGTCGAGCGACAGTTTCGCGCGCCGGACGCGGTCTGAGGCCATGCAGCTGCCCGCCGAGATGCTGCGGGCCTTCCTGCCGCCCAGGACCATCGGCAACTCCCATGTGATCTCGACCGCCGTGCTCGAACCGGCGTACGAGATCGGCGGCGATGCCTTCGATCACTCGCTGACCCCGTCGACCCTGCACGTGGCGATCCTGGACTCCATGGGCCACAACCTCGCGTCGGGTCTGACGACCGCCGTGGCGATGGCCGGCTGCCGCAACGCCCGCCGGGCCGAGGCCGAGCTGCCCGAGCTCGTCGACACCGTCCAGCACGCGCTGGCCGGGTGGCTGCCCGAGCAGTTCTGCACGGGGATCCTCGCCCAGCTCGACCTGGCCGACGGCGTGCTGCGGTGGTGCAACTGCGGCCATCCGCCGCCTCTGCTGATCCGGGATCAGCGCGTGCTCGACCGTGCCCTCGAACGTCCTGCCCAGCCGCCCATGGGTACGCCCGCCCTGCTGGCCGACATGGTGTGGGAGGTGCACGAGGAGACGCTCGAACCAGGTGACCGGGTGCTGATGTACACCGACGGGGTCACCGAGCTGCGGACCGGCGGCGGCGCCGAGTTCGGCCTTGAGCGGTTCACGGACAGCATCATCCGCGCGACCGCCGCGGGCGAACCGGCGCCGGAGGCGCTGCGCCAGCTCATCCACTCCATCCTCGACCGGCAGGACAACCAACTGCGCGACGACGCCACGCTGCTGCTCCTCGAATGGCGCCCGCCGGGAACGCAGTGACTCCGCCCTCGCATGCCGGAACGTGTGTTCTGGATCAGGGTGGATAGGTGGACAGACGGCAGGACGACACGATCAGTCGCGCGTGAAGGAGGACGAGCACCGTGGGAAACGACGAGGTCATGGGCGACGAGGTCTACCAGCCCGACGCGGAGGAGGTCCGCGAGGACGAGGGCATCCTCGACGCGGAGGACACACTCAGCGACCGCGGGACGGATCCATACGACGAGGGCTGGTCACCTCCCGAGCGGCCGTTGGGAGTGGCCCAGACCGGCACCACCGCCCAGGAGCAGCAGGACGGCGAGACCCTGGCGGAACGCCTCTCCGAGGAGCGGCCCGACCCCGCGCTCGCGGTTCCCGGTCCTGCCGAGGACGACGACGGCATCGGGGACACGACCGACACCGACGGCGAGCCGATCGACGAGACACAGGTCGGCGACGCCCGCGCCGGACGCCTGTTCGCGCCCGATGACGGGGCGAGCGGTGACGCGGAGGACGACGCCGAACAGGACATGATCGGCGAGGACATGGGCATCGACGGCGGGGCCGCCTCAGCCGAGGAGGCCGCGGTGCACGTCATCGACGCGGACGCGGCCGAAGGGGCGGACACGCCGGGCTGACGCGCCGCCTCGGCACGGGTCCGCCGCGTCAGCGCAGGTCGAGCCGCATCACAACCCGGGGGTGACCGGCAAGGACGGAGGTCGTGTCGGCGGCGTAGGTGAATCCGGCCCGCTCGAAGTTCTTGCGGATCCCGGCGTACGCCATGGTCAGGTCGACCTTGGCGGCACCGTTGTCGAGCGGGTACGCCTCGACCACCGGCGCGCCGTGACTGCGGGCGAACTCGACGGCACCGGAGATGAGGGCGTGCGAGATCCCCTGCTTCCGGTGGCCGGGGCGCACGCGGATGCACCACAGGGACCAGACCGGCGACTCGTCTACGTGCGGAATCTTCCGGTTCCGTGCGAAGGACGTCTCCGAACGCGGCGCGACGGCCGCCCAGCCCACCGGCTCGTCGCCGTCGTAGGCGACCACGCCCGGAGGCGGATCCGCGCGGCACAACTCGGCGACGTACTCACCACGGGCAGGCCCGCGGAGCTCGTTGTTGAGCTTGGACGGGATCCGGTAGCTCAGGCACCAGCAGACATTGGCGCCAGGCGACTTGGGGCCGACCACGGCACGGACGTCCTCGAAGACCGAAGCCGGGCGCACTTCAATGGGCATGACACCACAGTGGCACGTGCGCCTCCGCTTCGCTGTCCACCGCCAAGCGGTACGACCGGGCAGAAGCGGAACGGCCCGGCAAGCTCTACACGATCTCCACGTGAACCCTTGCCCAACGGTTGACGCTTCGACCAACTCGCAGATCAGGGGCGCTTATTACTCAATCTTTGGCAAGTTTTTGCTCTGTCATCAGAGGTTAATGCGATGGCAAAGTGAGAGACACAGCCGAAGTACAAGCTGTCACCGGGGCGACGTCGTGCCCGCTGCCACTCAGCGGCCCCCGCCGCCTCACTGTCACCATCGACCCGACCACACCGCGTCCCGGCTCAGCCGCAGCGACGCAGGAGGCAGGCCAGCATGAAGTCCCTGATCGACAACGCCCGTTCCTTCGCCGCGACACACGTCGCGGCCCCGCAGAACACCGCGGCCTTCGAGGCCCTCGGAGCCGGGCAGTCTCCCGAAGCGCTGTTCGTCACGTGCTCCGACTCACGCGTCGTCCCGGCCCTGATCACCGGAGCACGCCCCGGCGAACTCTTCGAACTCCGCACGGCGGGCAACGTAGTACCGCCCTACCCCTCCGGCGACGACGCCGACCGGGAAGGCCACCCCATGAGCGAGGCGGCCACCATCGAGTACGCCGTGTGCGTGCTCGGCGTCCGCGACATCGTCGTCTGCGGGCACTCGCACTGCGGCGCGGTGGGCGCCATGGTGCGCAGCGAGGACCTGTCGGCCGTACCGGCCGTGCGCGACTGGCTCGACCACGCCGTCGCCCCGGACGCCGCCGTGCGCACGCTCGTCCCGGCCTCGGCCGACGTCGCCGAAGCCGTACAGACACACGTACTCGCGCAGGTGGAGAGGTTGCGCGCGTACCCCTGCGTGAGAGAGCGGATCGCCGACGGCACGCTCACCCTGCACGCCTGGTACTACGAGGTGCATACCGGCACCGTCACCGCCCATGGTCCGTCGTTCGACGACCGGCCGGCGTTCGGTCCGCTGTGAGAGCCGCCACGCCCCACCGACCGGCCCGCTCCCACGACAGGACCCCCCACCCTCATGTCCTCTTTCCTCTCCTCCCTCCGCTCCCCCTTCCGCCCGCTGCGTGAACCGGGCGTCCCGCGCCGGGACTTCCTCGCCTCGCTCGTCGTCTTCCTGGTCGCCCTGCCGCTGTGCGTCGGCGTGGCGGTCGCCTCAGGTGTGCCCGCCGAACTGGGCCTGGTCACCGGCATCGTCGGCGGCCTGGTCGTCGGTTTCCTGCCGGGCAGCGCCCTGCAGGTGAGCGGGCCCGCCGCCGGACTGACCGTGCTCGTCTTCGAGGCGGTGCAGGAGTTCGGGCTCGGCATGCTCGGCGCGATCGTGCTGCTCACCGGCGCCCTGCAGATCGTGCTCGGACTGCTGCGCTGTGGCCGGTGGTTCCGCGCCATCTCCGTGTCCGTCGTCCAAGGCATGCTGGCGGGCATCGGACTCGTACTGATCCTCGGTCAGCTCTACACCATGGCCGGGGCCGAGCAGCCGCGCTCCGGGCTCGACAAGATCGCCGGACTGCCCGGTCTGCTGGTCGACGTACTGGGTGACACCGCCTCACTGACCGCCGCGGCCCTGGGCCTTGGCACCATCACCGTGCTCGTGCTGTGGCCGAAGCTGCCCGCGGCGGTACGGGTGGTGCCCGCACCGCTGGCCGCCGTCGCCCTGGCGACCGCCGTGGCCGCCGGTCTGGGCCTGGACGTGGCCAACGTGACGGTGCGCGGCCTGTTCGATGCCATTCAGCCGCCGGGGTTCGGCGACTTCGCCGCCCTCGGCAGCGTCGCCGTGCTCGGCACGGTCCTGGCGTTCACGCTCATCGCCTCCGCCGAATCCCTGTTCAGCGCGGCAGCGGTGGACCGCATGCACGACGGGCCCCGCACGCAGTACGACAAGGAGCTGGTCGCCCAGGGCATCGGCAACGCTACGTGCGGCGTCCTGGGCGCGCTGCCGATGACGGCGGTGATCGTGCGCAGCTCGGCCAACGTCGAGGCAGGCGCACGCACTCCGCTCTCCCGCGTCCTGCACGGCGCTTGGCTGCTGCTGTTCGCCGTGCTGTTCCCCGCCGCGCTCGGCATCATCCCGCTGGCGGCGCTGGCCGGCGTCCTGGTCCACGCGGGCTGCAAGCTGATCCCCTTCAAGGAGATCGTCCCGCTGGCCCGCGCCCACCGTGGCGAGGCCCTGGTCCTCGCCACCACCGCGATCGCCATCGTGGTGACCAACATGTTCGAGGGCGTCGTGCTCGGCCTCGTGCTCGCGGTGGTCAAGTCCGCCTGGGACACCTCCCATGTGCACCTGGACGTACGGGAGTTGACCGGTGGCCGAATGGTGGTCACCCTCACCGGCAACGCCACCTTCCTGCGGCTTCCGCGAATTCTGGAGACCCTGGAGGCGCTGCCCAAGGACCGGCCCATCGAGCTGGACCTGACCGCGGTGCGCCATCTGGACCACGCCTGCCGTACGACGCTGGAGAACTGGGCGCTGCGGCACAACGACAGCGGTACGGAAGCCGTGCGGATGAAGACGTTCCCCGTGGCGGGTTCTCCGGTGGCCGAGGAACCCGCGGAGGCACCGCTGCGAAGCTGACGCCTTCCCACCGCGCATGACTGCGTATGACTGCGCATGACCCACCGCACATGACACACCGCGCCGCCCGCCACCCGCCCGGTGGCGAGCGGCGCGGTGCCATGCGCGCGGCGCGGTGCCATGCGCGCGGCGCGGATCCACGCGAAAACAACCGGCCGAAGCAGGCATGAGGCTCACTTCGGCGGGCACTCGTCTATGTGGCCCCGCCGCGTCCCCCCGTCGCGGCGGGGTCGCTGTGTTCCTCGGCAGGGCCGTGACCAGGCAGACCAGGCAGACCAGGCTCAGTCGACGATGGCCCCGCAGGAGATGTTCACGTCGGTCGACGTCAGCGTGCGGGCCCGGTCCGAGGCCACGAACGCGGCCACGTGGCCGACGTCGCTCAGCTCGGCGGTCCGCCCCAACTGCGTGGCCTGCTCCAGGCCGGCGACGATCTCGTCGCGTCCCGCGAAGCCCTCGGGGATGGACTCGGGCACGCCTCCCGACTTCAGGGTGACCACGCGGATGCCGTGCGGCCCCAGTTCACACGCCCACTGGCGGCGCAGCCCCTCAAGAGCGTCGAGGGCGATCTTGAAACCGCCCAGGCCGGGCAGGGTCTGCGTTCCGCCCCCTCCGAAGGCCAGGATGACGCCCGTGCCACGAGGGACCATGTGCCGGGCCGCGGCACGGGTGGTCAGGAACTGTGAGCGCAGCACGGTGGTGACGGGCTGCAGGAAGTCGTCCACCGAGATCTTCTGGAGCGGTTCCTGAACGTCGGCGGCTCCGATGACGTTGAACGAGACGTCGATCTGCCCGGCTCGGGCGACGATGCCGTCGACGCACTCGTCCACCGCCCGTTCGTCCAAGGCGTCGAGGACCACGGACTGCGCCTGGCCACCGCCCGCGCGGATGGCTCCGGCGAGGGCGTCGAGGGTGGCCCGGGTTCGCCCGGCGACGAACACCCGGGCCCCTTCGTCGGCGAAGGCGCGGGCAGCCGCTCCACCGATCGTCCCTCCAGCCCCGTACACCACAGCGACCTTGTTCTCGAGCAGCATGTCCACCACGCCCTTCCCACGCAGGCATCTCCGGATCTCCCGGCTTCCATGAGATACGTCGGAGCCGTCGGCCGGAATTCGACACGGCCGCCGGATGCCGCTGGTCGTGCGGTCAAGGACCGTGTCCTGCCGCTGCTCGGGCAGCGCGGAACCATGGCGGCGTAGCGAAGCACGCGGCAGCCGCCGCTAGCGGCGGCTGCGCACCAGCAAGTACACGAAGTAGGGCGTTCCGACGACCGCCGTCATGAGTCCCGCGCCCAGTTGGGCCGGGGCGATCACGGTCCGGCCAAGGAGGTCCGCGAGGCAGACGAGGGTCGCGCCAAGGAGCATCGCCACGGGGACGACCCGGATGTGGCGCCGGCCCACCAGCGCGCGTGCCGCGTGCGGCGCCACGAGTCCCACGAAGCCGATCGTGCCGGCCGCGGCCACCGCGGTGGCGCTGAGCAGGACGCTCACGATGAGGAACCCGAGGCGTCCGCGGGCCAGGTCGAGGCCCAGGAGCCGGGGCGTGTCCTCGTCGAGCGACACGAGGTCGAGTTCCTTGCGGCGGGCGAAGGCCACGACGGCCGCGGCCACCAGCACGGCGGCGACCGGCAGGATGTCGGTGCCCGTCCGTCCGTAGGTGGAGCCCGAGAGCCAGATCAGCGCCTTGGTCGCGCTGAACCGGTCGGTGAGCACGATCAGCAGGCTGATGAGCGCCATCGTTCCCGTCGACACGCCCATGCCCACCAGGACGAGCCGGCTGTTCTGGAAGCCGCCCTTCGCCGCGAGTCCGAAGACGACGACGGCGCTGATCGCCGCGCCGCCGAACGCCGCGCCCGCGATACTCCACGGCCCGGAGCCCGGTGCCGATGTGACGAGGAGGATGGCGCCGAGCGCCGCGCCCCCGGAGACGCCGAGGACGCCGGGTTCCGCGAGCGGATTGCGGGTCACGGACTGCACGAGCGTCCCGGAAAGCGCGAGCGCGGCACCGGCACAGAGCGCGGCGAGTACTCGTGGCACCCGGGTGTCGAGGACGAAGGTGATGGCCTGACCCGACTGGCCACGGACCCAGTTGACGACGTCGCCGAGCAGGAACGTGCTGTCGCCGACGAGCACAGCGGTGATCGTGACACCGACCAGCGCGCCCACGAGGAGCACCACGGTGATGAGGTAGGCGGTCCGGCTCGGGATGCGCAGCCGGTCCGGCGCGGCGGCACCGCCGCCGTCGCGGGTGCGCATCGCCATGACCACGAGGAACAGGGCGCCGACGACGCTGGTGATCACTCCCGTGGGCACGGTGACCGCGGTCTGGGACGATGTCACGGCGCGCAGGAGTACGTCGGAGCCGAGGACGAGGGCGGCGCCCACGAGACCCGCGACGGGGATGCGGGTCCGGTGTCGCAGCAGGGCACGGACGCGGCCGGCGAGTGGCCGCACCAGGGCCGGCGCGCACAGTCCCACGAAGGCGATCGGTCCGGCCAGCGTCACCGCGCCCGCCGAGAGCAGCGAGGCGAGGACGACGGCCGTGACGCGGGTGCCGCGGACCGGGATGCCGAGGCCGCGCGCGGCGTCGTCGCCCAGGGCCAGGGCGTCGATGCGGCGGGCGATCAGGAGCAGGCCCGCAAGGGCGGCCAGGACGACGGGCGCCATCTCGGCCACACCGTCGAAACCGTTCTGGCTGATGCTTCCCTGGCCCCACTGGTAGAGGCCCTCGGTCTGTTCGGGGAACAGCAGGAGCAGCGCCTCGGTGATGGCGTTGAGCCCGAGGGCGAGCGCGCTGCCTGCGAGCACCAGACGGACCGTGCCGGCGCCTCGTCCCGCGAGCGCGAGGACGACGGCGGCAGCCGCGAGGCCGCCGACGAACGCCACTCCCGAGGATGCGAGCAGCGGCGCCGTCGCACCGCTGGCGACCAGGAGGGTCATCGCCAGGTACGAACCGGCGTTGACGGCGAGGGTGTCCGGTGAGGCGAGCACATTGCGGCTGACCGCCTGGAGGGCGGCGCCCGCCGCGCCGAGCGCGACGCCGACGAGTATCCCGGCGACCATGCGCGGCAGGCGTGAGGCGATGACGACGGAGGCGTCGCCCTGCTCGGCCTGGCCGGTGAGAGCCGTCCACACCTGGGCGGGGCCGACGGAAGCGGTGCCCTGCGTGATGTCGACGACGGCGAGAACAGCAACCAGAAGAACGAGACCGGCCGTCACCGCGACCGCGCCCAAGGGGGAGGCGACCGCGCGCTCGGGCGTGGCTGAGTGCGTTGCGGTGACGGCCACGGCGCTACTTCTTCAGGGTGTCGATGAGGGCGTCGATGTACGCCTCCATCGCCCCGGGGCCGCCGAACATCCAGATGCCGTCGGGCAGACGGTGCACTTCGTCGTCCTTGACGAACGGCAGCGACTTCCACACGGAGTTGTCGGCGAGTTCGTCGGTGAACACGTCGGAGCTGTCGTCGCCCTTGTTGCCGATGTAGACGAACTTCACGTCGTCGTCAAGCTCCGTGAGGCCCTCGACGTCGGTGGTGGCGAGTCCGTAGTCCTTGTCGCCCTTCGCCTTCCAGGCGTTCTTGAGGCCGAGCTCCTCGTTGACGGCGCCGAGCAGGGAGTTGCTCGTGTAGCCGCGCAGGGAGACCTGGTTGGAGGCGGCGTAGCCGTCGCCGAAGGCGATCTTCGAGCCGTCGAGCTTGGCCTCCTTCAGCGCCTTCTTGCTTTCGGCGACCTTCGCCTCGTACGACTCCTTGACCTTCTTGGCCTCGCTGGTCGTGCCGGTGGCCTTGGCTATGGCGTCGAGGGTGTCGAACATCTGGCCCACCTGGTCGGAGGCGTCGGCGGCCTTGACCTGGAGGACGGGGGCAACCTTCTTCATCTGCTTCACCGCGGAGGCCGACATGTCGGTCGTGGTGACGATGAGGTCCGGGGTGAGACCGGCGAGGGTGTCCATGCTGGGCTCGCCGCGCGTGCCGATGTCCTTGGGGTCGTTCTTCAGCGGGACCGCGGAGTCCCAGGCCTTGTAGCCCTTGACGTCGGCGACGCCGACGGGCTCGACGCCGAGCGTGACCATGGACTCGACGACGTTCCACTCGGTGCCGACGACCTTCTTGGCCGGACCGTCGAGCTTCACCGAGGCGCCATTGGCGTCGGTGAGGGTGATCGGTCCGGACTTCTTGTCCGAACTGGTCTCGGCGGGCTCGGAGGTGCCGCAGCCGGACAGGATGAGGACCACGGCGGTGGCGGCGGCCGCTGCAAGGAGGGGGCGTCTCATGAGGAGGTGTGGAGCCTTTCGCTTCTGCTGTGGTGGCGGCCTATCGCGCGGGTGCGCAGCCGGCCGGTGAGGGGGTCGGTGTCGACCTCGATGCGGATGCCGTACGTCTCGGACAGGCGCTCCGGCTGCAGTACGTCCTCGGGGGCGCCGTCGGCGACGATGCGCCCGGCGTCGAGGAGTGCGATCCGGTCGGCGACGGCTGCCGCCTGGTCGAGGTCGTGCAGGACGACGCCGACGGCGATGCCGCCGTCGTCCGCGAGGTCACGCATCAGGTCGAGGAGTTCGATCTGGTAGCGCAGGTCGAGGTAGGTGGTCGGCTCGTCGAGGAGGAGCACGCCGGTCTCCTGGGCGAGACAGCTGGCGAGCCACACCCGCTGCAACTGGCCGCCGGAGAGCTGGTCGACGGCGCGGTCGGCGAGGTTCTCGACTCCGGTCAGGGTGAGCACGCGCTCCACCACGGCGGCGCCCCCGGCGTCGGCCTGGCCCCAGCGGCCCCGGTAGGGGTAGCGGCCGAACTCCACCACGTCACGGACGGTCAGACCGCCCGGTGTGGGGCGTCCTTGGGTCAGGAGTGCGACGCGGCGGGCGAACTGGCGGGCGGTGAGGTCGAAGCCGTCGGCGGCCTCGGCCGTGCCGGAATCGAGGGTCAGCGTGCCGAGCCGGGCGCCCTGAAGGCGGGCGACGGTGCGCAGAAGCGTCGACTTGCCGCTCCCGTTGGGGCCGACGAGTGCGGTCACTTCGCCGGGTTTGAGCTGGATGGCGGCGTCATGGACGACGTCGACGCCGTCGTACGACACGGTCATGTGCGCGGCGGACAGTTCGTGACCGCGCGGACGTAGAGCGCTACCTGCGCGTTCACCTGATCTCACGGCGTGAAGGTTAGCCTACCCTTAGTCTGGCTGGAAGTAGGGGGTTGGAATCCGGGCGAAGGGCCCAGCGGCACTCCCCCGGCGGCGGCTGCGACGAGCCGCCGCCCGCTACCCCCAACCAGACTTCACAGAAGCCGTGTTGACGCCGTCAGTACAGCTTGCCGACGGCCTTGAGGGTCGTGGACTTGAAGTCGGCCACCTGCGCGTTGGCGAAGTCGCCCATCTGTCCCCACTGGACGACCGTCACCGTCCTGCCGTCCCGGCCGACCGAGAACATGTTGATGTCGGACGCTCCCCACGTGGCCTCGGTGTGGAAGCCGTAGACGTGCGCGCCTTCCTCGACATTCAGCTTTCCGTAGTACTTCTGCGTCGCGGTGATCTCGGGATCCTGCTGCATCAGCTTCTCCGCGCAGCCGGCCAGGTCCTTGCGCAGCAGGACCGCGAAGTCCTTGGCTCGCTGCTCGCTGCGCTCGACCACCGTCACCTGGAGGGCGCCGGTGTCGTAGTCCGTGCGGTAGGCGCGGTGCACGGAGGTCGAGGGCAGCGCCTCTCCCACGCACATCGGCAGCGGGTCGGGCTGTCCGCCGGTCACCGGGCCCGCGGTCCACGCCGACGACGCGTGCGGCGGCAGTTCGGCCGGAGCCAGGAATCGCGGCGAGTCCGCGGCGGCCGCCGGACTCGTACCCGCGACCACACCCGCCACGGCCAGCGCGGCCCCCAGCGCACACAACCCGCGGTTCATACGAACGTTCATGATCGTCAACTCCCCGTCAGCGAAAGGTCAGCTTGCCTGACTCCACGCCACATACGACCCGCGACACCCTGCGGTCGTTGCCCCCTGCCTCGTCACGAATCCGTCCGCAATGTCACTGAATGGCAACGATGGCGGCTTATACCGGGAGGATGCCGCACCACAGGAGGACTGGCGGCGCGGTTGCGAGGAGAGCCGCGACAGCCGGGGCTGAGGTCTCCGCTCTCCGTGGACCACCGCCCGGGGCGGCTACAGCGGGCGAGTCGGGGAAGGGGAGGATTACGTTCCGCCCGTCATCGCGTAACGGATCCGCGCGGCCGGCGTCCAAGGGTGCAGCGGGAGGGCGGCACGGCGCGCCGCGGTGACAGACAACGAGGAGTAGCCCATGGACAGTTCCGCGACGCCCGCACGTACGGCGTCCGCCCGCGTCACGGAAGGGGCGGGCGCGCTTCCCGCTCCCGCCGGGCCTGCCGGGGCCCCTTCCCTCTGGGCGCGGCGGGGCGCCGCGCTGCGCCGCACCCCGGTGGCGATGTGGAACGACGACGTGTCGGACTGGGCCGCGGCACTGACGTACTACGCGATCCTCGCCCTGCTGCCCGCCCTCCTGGTCACGGTCAGCCTGATCAGCCTGGTCAGTCCCGACACGACCCAGACACTCATCGCCGAGGTCACCGACTGGGCACCCGCGCAGTCGGGCAGCGCCTTGAACGAGGTGCTCACCGAGATGGCCGGTGCTCGATCCGCCGCCCTGACGGTCGTGTTCGCAGGCGCCGTCAGCGCGTTGTGGTCCGCCTCCAGCTACGCGGCCGTGTTCCGGCGTGCGCTGCACCAGATGCACGGCGTCAAGGACACACGGCCCGTGTGGCGCAAGGCGCACCGTGTGCTCATGACCGCCGTCGCGCTGCTCGCGCTGTTGGCCGCCAGTGCGCTCGTGCTCGTCCTGAGCGGCTCGCTCGCCCAGGCCGTCGGTGAGCGCGCCGGGGTCGGCGACGCGGGGCAGACCGCCTGGAATGTCGTGAAATGGCCTGCTCTGGTGTGCCTGGTGGTCCTGCTCGTCCTCGTGCTCTTCCGCAACGCGCCGCCCACGGAGCGCAGTTGGCGCCGGAGCCTGCCGGGCGGCCTGCTGGCCGCGCTGCTGTGGCTCGTGTCCTCGGGCCTGTTCACCTTGTACGCCTCGGGGTTCGGCACCTACGGCAAGCTCTACGGCTCACTGGCGGGCGTGGTGGTCTTCCTCGTATGGCTCTGGGTCTCCAATCTGGCGCTGCTCGCCGGAGCGCAGTTCACGGTGGAGATGGCCCGCGCGCCCATCACCACACAGTGACCCGCACGCCCGCCACAGGGCGCGATCGGTGCCATACATGCGCAGGCCGACGCTGCGGTCGGTGACGGCCGGGCGCGGCGACCAGGGTGTCGGTGGGGGTACTGGATGGCATGAAGCCCAAGACCGCCATGGCGACGGCCAGTTGTGCGCCCCCAGGCGGAAACCCGGGCCCATGTGCCCGCGTGTGCCCTTCCCTGCGCGCCGCGTGCGCTTCCCTCACAGGGGTTCGGGTGGGGCACGCACCGGTGATACGTCTGAAGGCTCGGCGGAACCGCGGCAGCCGTACCCCGGCAGCCTGCCCCCGGGGTACGGCGACCGGCATCACCGCGCTCCTCAGCGTCTCGGAGCAGGCTCCGGCAGCGTCCGCCGCTCTCGTCCACATCCACAACGGAGAGGTCCAGCGTGCCCGGCACGAACTGGACCGGGCTGGACCGGGCTGGACCGGGCACGGACCCAGCCGGGCGGGGCGGCCCTCACTCCAGCGGGGCTGCCCCGCCGCTCCCCCAGCGCGTGACCACGGCGCTGCGCCTCACGCAGGGGATCACCAACTTCTTCCCGTCCGAAACGGAGCAGGTCCTGGTACGGGCGGCCCTCCCCTAGCCGGTCGGCACCACAACCACCGGGCCCGGAACGGCTTCCCGACCAACCCGAAGGTCACCCGTTTGGGCTAGTCCGCGAGGCTCTGGGCCAGATCGGTCCGATCGCCGCAATCAGACCGCCGAAGGGCTCCCGCGACGTTTCCCGCACACGCTCAGTCACCCTCCTGGTTGCGTCGCGCACCGGTCAGGCGCGCGATGGAGGAGACGCGTGCGACGTCCGTGGCGAGATTCGATTCTGCCCGTCGCGCGCTGCGAGGGAGTGATCACCCATGACTCAGGGCGAGGCCTTCACCAGCGCCGACGGGCTCGCGGGCCTGACGGCCTACGACCGGACCGGCGAGAAGATCGGCAGCGTCGAGCAGGTGTATCTCGACGACCGAACTGGGCGTCCCGAGTGGGTGACCGTCAAGACCGGTCTCTTCGGCATGAAGCAGAGCTTCGTGCCGCTCTCCGGAGCCCGCCGCCAGCAGGACGAGCTGCACGTGGCGGCCACGAAGGAGGCCGTGAAGGAGGCCCCCCGCGTGGACGCCGACCAGCACCTCGAACCGGGCCAGGAGCAGGACCTGTACACCCACTACGGGCTGACCCGACCCACCGGCAGCAAGCCCCGCTCCGCCCCGACGACGGGAGCTCGTGACCGCGCCGGAGCCGCCGGCATGACCGGAGACGCCGGAGCCGGTGCCGGTGCCGGTGCCGGAGCTGGAGCCGGGATGGCCGGAGCTGGAGCCGGGATGGCCGGAGCCGGTGCCGGGATGGCCGGAGCCGGTGCCGGAATGGGCACGGGCGAGGGACGCCACGCGGGCACGCGTGAGTTCGCGAGCCGCTCCGCCGCGGGCGACGACGGCAAGAGGGACGAAATGATCCGCTCGGAGGAGCGGCTGCGCGTCGGCACGGAGGAGACCGAGGTCGGCCACGCCCGACTGCGCAAGGTGGTCGTCACCGAAGATGTGAAGACCTCCGTCCCCGTCTCGCACGAGGAGGTCCGCGTCGTACGCGAGCCCATCCGCGAGGGCGACCGCACGCGCGCCACCATCGGCGAGGAGCAGACCGAGGTGACGCTGCACGCCGAAAAGGCAGTGGTCAGCAAGGAATCCGTACCGGTCGAGCGAGTCCGCCTGGAGACCGAGAAGGTCACCGAGACCCAGGAGGTCACCGGCACGGTGCGCAAGGAGCAGATCGAGTTCGAGGACGGCAAGGGCGAGCGCGGCGCGAAGGGTGAGGCCTGGCGCGACCGGAAGCAGGGCCCGTCGCACTGACGACCCTCAGTCGGCTCGCCCTGATCGAGGGCAACTGGATGGTGGAGGGAGGGAGCACTCAGCAGGAGTGCTCCCTCCCTCGGCGTGCTCAACGCACGGGACGCGATGGACCTGAGGTCCTTGGGGCGCGGGCCTGTGCACCCTGCCGGTCAACCGCGGCTGGCGCTCGCGCACTCGATGCACGCCGGGCTGCCGTCGATCGCCGTCCCGGCGTCGGATGCGGCTTCGCAGATGCCGGGCCGGCCGGGGTGGTTGGCCATGCAGTGGCAGGTGCAGGTGTCGGTGACCGCTTCCAGGCCGGAGTCGCGTTGCGGGGCAAGGCCCATGCGGATGTCGTGGCAGTTGCGGCACAACGGCACGTGCTGAGGGCCAGCGGAGGGCGAGTCGACGACAACGGTGAGGCCTGGCTCGGCGTAGCCCCGGCAGGTTCCGGGGAACTCGGGGTGGGTGCCGCACCGACAGTGGCAGGAGCCGATCTCGGGCTGTCGGACGGTCTGGAACTGCTCTGCGTCCGGCTGGGGCGCGGGCTTGGTCATACGTCCATTGTCCGCCACGTCACGGATCAGGTGCGGTACCGGCGAGCACCCCGCTCGCCGGTACCGCACGCCGATGCCCGCGCCCGGCATCACCCGGCGGGCACCGACCCGGTGGCGAAGTACGGCTTGCAGACCGAGCCGGACCAGTCCGTGGCGATCTCCAGGAGACTGTTGCCGTCGGTCGACGGCAGGAGGCTTGAGCTGTAGTTGGGGCAGTAGTCGACGGTCGTCGACTCGACGGCCACCGGGGCGGGGATCTCTCGCCAACTCCCGGCACCGCCAGCACTGTTGACCCAGACGGTGCGTCCACTGCCGGCCGCCCGGCTGCCGTCGCGGTTGTACATGACCTGGCCGACGAGGAAGAGCCTGCCCTTCGGGTTTCCCGCCTCGGGCGCCCACGCCAGGTTCGGCGCGTGCTTGAAGTACTTGCCGTCGGCGGTCTCCGGGCGGATGCCCAGGTAGCTGGTGGCACCCCAGTTCCAGCCGTCGGACGAGGTCCGGTAATGCACGACGCACTGGAACTGGCCCGCGGCCGCGCAGATCTCGAACGACATGAAGTAGGTCCCGTCGCCCATCTTGCGCACCACCGCCATGCCGGGCCGGTCCGAGGCGAGCGTGCTGGCCACTGTGTCGTGGTGGCCGGTCCAGTTCACTCCGTTCGCGGTGCGGGCGGCCACGAGTTTCTGGCTGTGCGCACCGTCGGTCTCGTCGGAGTAGTGCGCCACCAGCTGCCCCGAGGCGTCGACGGAGAACTCCGGCTCCCAGAGCCCCTTGTCGTTCGACGCCGTGGCGATCGTGGACAGATAGCTCCAACTGCGGCCCACGTCATTGCTCTTGAAGACCCGCAGGGCCATACGCCGGTTCGGCTCGTCCTGCCCGATCGACGCCGCCCACAGAAGTGTCCCCGCGGGCAGATCACCGATGCGCTGCGGGAGTTCGTACAGGGTCGAGCAGCACAGCCCCTGCCCGCCCGCGGCCTCGGGGTCGCGAACCGTGCCGACCTCGCGGAACGAGCCACCCCCGTCCGTGCTCTCGTGGATCGCGCCGAGTCCGTCGTTCCCGTTGAACGTGACCACGGAGGCCAGGACCCGGCCGTTGGCGTCACCGCTGTGGGCGAGTCTGACGGCCCGCGGGTACAGCCCGGTGCCGTCGCGCAGCAAGGTGCCGGTCGCGGCGTCCGCGGACGAGCCGCCCTGCGTGACGAGCAACGACGCAAGGAACGCGAGCAACAAGGGGAACAGGACAGTGGGGCGGAGGAGACGTGGTCGTGCGGGGTCGTGCGCTGACATGGGCTTCTCCTGACTCTGCTGTGGGCGGGCGGGAAGGGAGGAGCACGAACTACGGGTGTTCTCAGGCAGCTTGGGGCGCCAGCCGGATGACGTTCCAGGACAGCGGCGGCAGTTCGGCCGCCAGCGCGCCCTCGGCGGTGACGTGCGTCCCGGACGCCTCGCGCGGCACCACACGGTCCGGCTCCGCCTCGGTGTTGACCGCGTCGGGGTCCTGGTCGGCGAGGACCAGGTGTTCCACGACGCGGTAACCGGCGACGTCCCCGCGCAGCGCGGCCTCAAGGCGCAGCGGCTGCTCCTGGTCTCGGTTGACGGCGAGGACGGTGAGCGCGCCGCTCTCCTCGTCGTGCGTCACCACGGTGTCGAGGGTGGACACGTCCCCGTACTGCGGTGTGTCGATGCGAGGGCCGGTGGCATCGGTGCGCAGGACGCGGCCGGTCGCGAACCGGGCCGCTTGCGCGAAGGGGTGGAAGATGGTCTGACGCCAGCTGGCTCCGCCCGGTTCGGTACGGATGGGTGCGATGACGTTGACCAGTTGGGCGAGGCAGGCGATGGCCACCCGGTCGGCGTTGCGCAGCAGCGTGATGAGCAGCGAGCCGACCACGGCCGCGTCGGTCACGCTGTACGTGTCCTCGATGAGGCGGGGCGTCTCGGCGGTCTCCAGGTTGCGCTCGCCGACGAAGCGGGCGGCGTACCAGACGTTCCACTCGTCGAAGGAGAGCTTGATGTGCTTCTTGGAGCCCCGCACCGCCCGCACGTGCTCGGCGGTCGACACCACGTCACGGATGTACTGGTCCATGTGCGCGCCTGATGCGAGGAAACTGGCGCGGTCGCCGTCGAACTCCTCGTAGTAGGCGTGCAGGGAGAGATAGTCGACCTCGTCGTACGTCTGCTCCAGGACCTCCCGTTCCCAGGTGCCGAAGGTGGGCATCCGCGAGTTGGAGCTGCCGCACGCGACCAGCTCGATGGACGGGTCGACCTGGCGCATCGCCTTGCCGGCCTCGGCCGCGAGCCGCCCGTACTCGGTGGCCGACTTGTGGCCCGTCTGCCACGGCCCGTCCATCTCGTTGCCCAGGCACCACAGCTTCACGCCGTGCGGGTCGGGCACGCCGTGCTTGATGCGCAGATCCGACCAGGCGGTACCGCCCGGGTGGTTGCAGTACTCGACCAGGGCGCGGGCGGCGTCGATGCCGCGCGTGCCGAGGTTCACGGCCATCATCGGGTCGAGGCCCAACTGCTTGGCCCAGCCCAGGAATTCGTTGGTGCCGACGTGGTTGGTCTCGATGGAGCGCCATGCCAGGTCGAGGCGGCGCGGGCGGTCGGCGACCGGGCCGACGCCGTCCTCCCAGTGGTAGCCGGAGACGAAGTTGCCACCGGGGTAGCGCACGAGGCCGGTGCCCAGTTCGCGTACAAGGTCGGCGACGTCACCGCGGAAGCCGTCGGCGTCGGCGGTGGGGTGCTCTGGGTCGTGGATGCCGGTGTAGACGCAGCGTCCCATGTGCTCGACGAAGGTTCCGTACAGGCGCGGGTCGACGTCGCCGACGCTGAACTCCGGGTCGATGACGAACCGTGCGGTGTGCGGCATGTTCGGGTGCCTCTCTCTGGTGCGGCTTGCTGATGCGGCTGGCTGATGTGGGCGATGGGTGGGCTATTTGAGGCCGGTGCCTGCGATGCCCTCGACGATGCGGCGCTGGAACAGCGCGAAGACGGCGAGCAGCGGGATCGCGCCGAGCACGGCGGACGCCATGAGCTGGGCGTAGGGCACGCCGAACACGTCCTGGACGGAGGTGAGTCCGACGGGCAGCGTCATCATCTCCGGGTCGGTCACCACGAGCAGGGGCCACAGGAAGTTGTTCCAGACCCCGACGAACACGAAGATCGTGACGGCGGAGACGGCCGGGCGGGAGATCGGCATCACGATCTGCCAGTAGATGCGCAGCCACCCCGCACCGTCCGCGCGCGCCGCGTCGATCAGCTCACGCGGGATCCCGTCGAAGAACTGCTTGAAGACGAACACGGCGACGACGTTGGGGACTTGGGGCAGCACGACACCCCAGTAGGTGTTCAGCAGCCCCGCCGACTGGAGTGCGAGGAACTGCGGGATCATCAGGACCTGCCCCGGGATCATGATCCCGGCGAGCAGCATCACGAACGCGACCCGGCGCATCCGGAAGCGGGTCTGCGACAGGGCGAAGGCGGCGAGTGACGCCATGACCACCGTGAGGACCGTGGTGAGGATCGAGGTGATGAAGCTGTTGGCGTACCAGTAGGGCAGCTTGCCCGCGTCGAAGATCTCCCCGTACGCCGAGAGGGTCGGGTGCGCGGTGAACCATCCGGTCGGATTGGTCACGACCTCCTGCGCGGGCCGCACCGACGTGGCGAGTGCCCACGCCAGCGGCACGAGCCACAGCACGGCCAGGGCGATGAGCGTGCCGAGCGCCACCCGGTTGAAGAGGCGCTCGGAGTCGCGCCGAGGGGCCGGCGGGGTGGTGCTGCCGCGGTGTTCGGTCTCGGGGCGCGTGGCGATCGCGGTCATGGTCAGTTCTCCTTCTCGGCACGACGTACGAGGGCGAACCAGACGAGGGAGACGAACAGGATCACCACGAACAGGAGCAGCGACACGGTGGAGGCGTAGCCCACGCGGCCCTCGACGAACCCGGTGTCGTAGATGAGCTGCAGTGAGGGGCGGGTGCTGCCGTCGGGGCCGCCGTTGGTCATCATGTAGATCTGGTCGAAGACCTTGAGGGAGGCGATGACCTGCAACACCGTCACGAGCGTCGTCGTGCGTCCCAGCATCGGCACGACCACGTGGCGGATGCGCTGCCAGGGCCCGGCCCCGTCGATGGCGGCCGCCTCGTGCACCTCGCGGGGCACGTCCTGCAGGCCGGCCAGGTAGAGCACGAAGTTGAAGCCGACGGTCCACCACACCGTGGCCGCCGCGATGGAGATCATCGCCCAGTCCGGGTCGCCGAGCCACGACGGCGGGGTGTCGACGCCGAACCACGTCACCACCTCCTGGGCCAGGCCCAGCTGATCGGCGTAGATGAACATGAAGAGCAGCGAGACGACCGCGGACGGCAACACGAACGGCGCGAAGAACGCGAAGCGGAAGAACCAGCGGCCGCGCACGAACCGGTCGGCGAGCACGGCAAGGACCAGGCTGAGCACCACCAGTGGCACGGTCGTCAGGACCGTGAACCACAGCGTGTTGCCCAGCGTGCGCCAGAACTCCGCGTCGCCGAGCACCGCCTTGTAGTTCGTCAGGCCCGCGAATTCACCGAGGCCGCTCCTGAGCAGGCTCGTCTCGAAGAACCCGGCGACCACGGTGTAGATCAGGGGCCCCACCAGGAACACCAGGTAGAAGAGGGCGAAGGGCAGCAGCATCCCCGGCCCTGCCCAGCGGTCGCCTCTGCTGGACGTCGGGGTGGGAGCGGTTGTCGTGGCCACGGTTCGGCCTTTCGGTCAAGGCGTACGGGATCCAAGGGCGGGTGGAGCAAGGGGGGTTGAGCGACAGCTGTCGGCGGGGCCGGTCATACGGGTGCGGGGCGCGAGGCCAGGGTCCGCAGCTCGCGGCGCAGGCGGGCGGCGCCCGCGGTCGGGCTTGTGTCGCCGGAGAACACGGTGTTCACCACGTCGCCCACCACGGTCTGCATGGTGCCTCCCGCGCCGCCGTACCAGGCGACCGGGTCGTAGACGGCTCCGTCGGCGGCATCGGCGTAGTGCGACTGCGGGACCAGTTCTTTGTAGGCGCGTGAACGCTGCGTCGGCAGCCATGCCGGCACATGGCCGCCCTCCGCCCACAGCTTGCTGGAGTGCAGCATCGACGCGGCGAACCCCAGGGAGAGGTCGAGGCGTTGGGCCTTCGCGGTGGGGGCCTTCGGCAGCACCAGGGCGTGTGAGTCGGCGGCGCAGGCGTAGGGCGCGTCCTTGAAGATGCGCGGTAGGGGCCGCATGTCGAACTTCACCTTCGCCGACTGGACCGCGAGGGCCTGCCAGACCCCGTCCATCAGGAACCCGGCCTTGCCGGTGGTCAGCAGTGTGATGGCGCCCTTCCCGTCGGTGTTGGCGGGGATCACCTTCTCTTCGCTGAGGCGGCGGATGTAGGCGAGCGCCTCGGCCGCCGCGGCCGTGTCGATGACCACCCGCTTGCCCTGGTCGGCGACGAGGTCCCCACCGCCGATCTGCCGGTACAGCGACCAGAAGATGCGGAACTGCATCGAGGCATCCTTCACCGAGGCGATCGAACCGCCCCAGGCACCGGTGACCTCCTTGGCCGCACGCAGCGCGTCGATGAACGCGTCGGGTCCGTCGACATCCACCAACTGGCCCTTGCCGTCGAGCAGTCCGGCCTTCTCGGCGATGTCCGTGCGGAAGTAGAGAACAAAGGGGTGCGTATCCAGCGGCACGGCGTGCGGCTTGCCGCCGAACTGGGACTTGCGCCAGGGCCGCGCGTCGAACTTGTCCTCGGTAAGCCCGTGCCGGGCCAGATCCTCGGTGCGCAGCTCGCTGAGCAGACCCGCCTCGGCCAGCGTGGGCAGCTTCGACAGGTGGATCACCGCGGCCTGCGGCGGGCGGTCGCCGAGCGTGGCCAGGGTGAGTTTCGTGTAGTACGGGTTGCCCCACAGGAACGTCGCCGACTTCAGGTCGATCGAGCGGTGAGAGGCCCGATAGGCGTCCTGCATCGCCAGCATCCGCTCGCCGTCGCCGCCGGTGAACGGGTTCCAGAAGTTCAGCCGCGACGGCGAGGGCGCACCTCCGGTGAACCCCTGCGCGAGCGTGCTGCCGCAGCCTCCGGCGGTGAGCGCGGCGGCGCCGGTCGCACCGAGCGCGATCCCGCCGCGGAGCAAGCGGCGGCGGGACGGGGCGGGCGGCGACGGGGTCGGTATGCGGTCCCGCATGGGCATGCGTCCTTCCACGGCGAACAAGTCAGGTACGACAGGTACGACAGGTATGGCAGACAGGGCAGTCATACGTGCCGTGCAGTACAACGTTGGAATCTCTCGCGACAACAACCGGCCCTTGGGCCGCCTGCGGTGTTTACAACGTTGTACTCAGCTGGCAATACGGCGTCAACACCTCGGCACGCATTACCTGTTCACGTACCCGCCGGATCCGTATCGCTCCCCGCCCGTTACAACGTTGGACCATGACGTACGCTGCTGCAGTCGGGGGAGGGAGAACCACCGTGGCAGGCACCCGCCTCAAGGACGTCGCGGAGCGCGCCGGAGTATCGATCAAGACCGTGTCGAACGTCGTCCGCGGCGAGACGCGAGTCGCCGACCGGACACGTGAACGCGTGCTGCGCGCCATCGCGGACCTCGACTACCAACCCAACGCCTCCGCACGCCACTTGCGCACCGGACGCAGCGGCATCATCGCGCTCGCCGTTCCCGAGCTGGTCGCGCCCTACTTCGCCGAACTGTCCGCGCAGGTGATCGCCGCCGCGAAGAAGCGCGGCTGCACCGTCCTGATAGAGGACACCGGGGGCAGCGCGGACGAGGAACTCCGCATCGCCTCTGGGCTCAGCGACCCGCTCATCGACGGCGTCCTGCTCAGTCCGCTCCGCCTCGACGAGCAGGCCCTCGCCGCCCGCGAACGCCGCGTACCGCTGGTGCTCCTGGGCGAGCGGTCGTACGAGATCCCCGCCGACCACGTCCTGATCGACAACTCGGCGGCGGCGCGCGAGGCCACCGAGCACCTCCTGGCCCTCGGCCGGCGCCGCGTAGCCGTCATCGGACAGCCATCGGGCCCCGCACACGCCACGACGGTCCAACGCATGCACGGCTACCTGACCGCGCTGCACGCGGCGGGCGTCCCGCACGACCCCCGACTCGCCCCGGACACAAGGGCGTTCACGCGCACCGAAGGTGCCACTGCCATGCACGCACTCCTGACACTGGACGACCCGCCGGACGCGGTCTTCTGCTTCAACGACCTGCTGGCCTCCGGCGCGCTGCGCGTGGCGCACGAGCACGGGCTGCGGGTCCCGCACGACGTGGCCGTGGCCGGCTTCGACGACGTCGAGGAGTCCCGCTACAGCGTGCCGAGCCTGACCACCATCGCCCCGGACAAGCGGGGCATCGCGGAACTCGCCGTGGACGCGCTGCTGCGCAGGATCGATGCCGGAGCGATGGCGCCGCACACGCGGCTGACCGCGGGGTACGAGCTGATGGTGCGGGAGAGCACACGCGCGACCGGCTGAACCGGCTGAAGGTGCCCGCCCCTGACGCCCAGGTGACAGGCGAGCCCGCGGGATGAATCCGCGCCGACAGCCCCAGGAACCCCTCGCCCTCAACCTCACGCTCACCTTGAGGTTGAGACGCCACTCGACAAGCGCAACGGAAGAACCCGCCCCCTGGCCAGACCCTGGCCAGATCCTTGCACTCCCTGGCCATCTGGCCACTCGTCCACCGCCGGGGCGCGGCGGAGGATCGATGGCATGAAGATTCTTTGGGTATTCGCACATCCCGAACCGCAGTCCCTCAACGGCTCCTTGCGTGACGACGGGATGCAGGCCCTGCGCGACCTCGGGCACGAGGTCCGCGAGTCCGATCTCTACGCCATGGACTGGAAACCCGTGGTCGACTCCGGCGACTTCCACCGCGAAACGGTCGACCGACTCCTCGTCGGAGCCGAGCAGGAACACGCCTACAGCGCCGCCAAGCTGAGCGACGACATCGCCGCCGAGCAGGAGAAGATCGCCTGGGCCGATGCTCTGGTGTTCCAGTTCCCGCTGTGGTGGTTCGGACCGCCCGCCATCCTCAAGGGATGGTTCGACCGGGTCCTCGTCCAGGGCTTCGCCTTCGGACTCCAGAACGACGCCGGCCAGACCCTGCGCTACGGGGACGGCGGCCTGGCCGGCAAGCGCGCCATGGTCATCACCACGGTCGGCGCACGGGAGTCGGGCTTCGGCCCACGCGGGATCCACGGGCAATTGGACGAGGTGCTGTTCCCGGTCCTGCACGGCACCTTCTGGTACACGGGGATGGACGCACTCCCGCCCTACGTCGTCTACGGCGCCGACCGTCTGGACGCGGCCGGCTACCGCACCCGCGCGGCCGAACTGCGCGACCGGCTCAGGACGCTGCCGACCACCGAGCCACTCCCCTACCGCCACGAGCACCGCGGCGACTACGACGACGCGCTGGTCCTGCATCCGGAGATCGAGCCCGCCCTCACCGGCGTCGCGGCACACCGTGCGCGAAGGCCGACCCCCTGATCCCCTGTTCCCCCACACATCAGGGCTCCGCGTCCAGCGTCGCGAGCAGCGTGTGGGCGCATTCCGTCAGCTGGGCCGGGTCGGCCGGGGCTACGTCCTGGAACCACGGTGAAGCGGACCGGTTCGCCGCTGAGGTCCCTGAGTCCGGTGCGGCAGCTCAACCTGTCCGTGGAGCTGGAGAACGCGAAGAACCTCTTCGAGGCCGCGGGCATCCGCGTACGCGTCAACCGCGAGGGTGACGTCGACGAGCGAATCGACGGGCTGCTCGGCCAGGTCCTGCGCGAGACGACGACCAACATCCTGCGCCACGCGCAGGCCACGCGGGTGCGGATCACTCTCTCGGGTTCGGGCATCACCATCGTCAACGACGGTGCGCGGGAAGGGCCCCTCTCCGCCCTCGGCGGCCTGGCCACCCTGAAGGAACGCGTGGGCCACAACGGAGGCGAGCTGACGGTGGAGCAGAAGGACGGGCGCTTCGTCACGGCCGCGGCGTTCCCGTCCGGCTCGACGACGCCGCCCTCCACAGCGACGGCGGCGCGGGAGGAGAGCCGATGACCAGCGTGGTACTCGCCGACGACGAGGCCCTTCTCCGTAAGGCGCTGGCGGCGCTGCTGCCCCTCGAAGGCGAGATCACCGTGCTCGCCGAGGCGCACGACGGCGCGTCCGCCATCGAGGCCACCCTGCGACACCGGCCCGACGTGCTGGTCATCGACCTGGAGATGCCCGGCGTGGACGGCCTCGGCGCGGTCGAGGAGATCCGCCGTACGCTGCCGGACCAGGTGATCCTCATGTTGACCCGCCACGCCAGGCCCGGAGTGCTCCGCAAGGCCCTGAAGCTCGGGGTCCAGGGCTTCGTCAGCAAGTCGGCGGAGCCCGCGCACATCACGTCGGTCATCAACACGCTGCGCGAGGGCAAGCGGTGGATCGACCCGGACGTCTCCGCGCTCGCAGTCGTCGACGACTGCCCGCTCACAGAACGGGAGATCGACGTCCTGCGAGTGACCGGCGACGGGTACTCGGTCGCCGAGATCGCCACCCGCCTCCGCCTGGCGCAAGGCACCGTACGCAACTATCTCTCGAACGCCATGCAGAAGACCCAGACACGGACCCGGCACGACGCGGCACGCTATGCGCGTGAGCACGACTGGCTGTAGCGGGTCCTGGCACCACTCGCGGAAGGCGTCACGGGCGGTGCGGCCGTCCCACTCCACCCGCTCCCATGCCGATCTCACCCGGCCACGTCGGCCGGCCTCCCCGTCGCCATCCGTGCCAAGTACGTGTCGACCAGCGCGATCTGCCGCTCCGCGGGGAACTCCCGGGGCGCGAACAGCGCCTGGACGACCAGACCCAGTACGAAGCTCTGGGAGGCCGCAGCGGTGTCGTCGGCCCGTGGGCCGGGCGGCAGTTCGCCCAGCTCCTGGGCATCGGTGATGTGCCCGGCCATCCGCTCGCGCGCACGGCGGTAGCGCTCTGCGTGTTCCTGGGCCAGCTCCGGGTCGGCGAGCGCCACGTCCCAGGAGGCCACCCAGATCCGGTTGCTCGCCGCGCTCTCGGCGTCCAGCGGGAGGATGTCGAGCAGCGTCGCCCGCAGCATCACCAGGCCGGACGACTGCCCAGCCCGTTCCGCCGCCGGGCGCCGGCGGTCGGCCGAGCGCCTGTCGAGCACCTCGAGGGCGTGTTTCAGCAGGGCGCGCTTGCTGGGGAAGTAGTGCGTGAGGAGGCCGGTGGTGGCCCCCATCTCCGCGGCGACCGCTCGCAAGGTGAGACCGCCGAACCCGTGGGCGGCAAGGACTCGCCAGACCGCCTCGGAAACCTCGGTGCGGCGGGCGTCATGGTCGGTACGGGCCGGCGGCGTCATAGCCGTTAGAGTACATACCCAACGTTCGTTACGTACCTGGTGCGCAGCGCCCGACACCGCGCCCGCCCAGCCGGACAACCGCATAGGACCAGCCATGTACGCGATACCGCTGACCGAGAATGCCGAACTCCGCATGCTGGAGCCCTGGCAGGACGCCGAGTTCCTGGCCCACATCGACCGCGCCCGCGCCAACACCGACCCCTGGATCCCGTGGGCCTCCCGCTCCACCGATCTGGAATCCGCCCGCACCACCCTCCAGAACTACGCGGACAAGCAGGCCGCCGACTCCGGACGGATCTACGGGATCTGGCGCGACGGCATCCTGATCGGTGGCGTGATGTTCGTGCGGTTCGACGCCAAGGCCGGCACCTGCGAGATCGGCGTATGGGCCGAGCCGGCGGGCGAGGGGCACGGTCTGATCAGCGCCTCGGTCCGGCACTTGATCTCGTACGCGTTCGGCGAGCGCGGCATGCACCGCATCGAGTGGTGGAACAGCGCCGGGAACACCCGCAGCCGGGCCGTCGCCCAGCGGATGGGCATGCACCTGGACGGCACTCTGCGCGAGCAGTCCCTCTACAAGGGGGTCCGCCACGACATGGAGATCTGGTCCCTGCTCGCGCACGAGTGGCAGGGCGAGCCGAACGCCGCGTGACGGGCTCCGCGTCATGGACCCCGCGTCATGGACCCCGCGCGAGTGACGCGCCTCAGGCCGCGAGGCGTTCAGCGAGCAGCAGTGCGCCGATCACGATCATGGCGGCCCCCGACACGCGGGTGACCATGCGGGCGGCCGTCGGGCGCGCCCGCAGGATGGTGCGGGCCAGTACGCCCACGCACAGGTAGATCGCGGCGCAACTGAGCGTGTGGACCAGGCCGAGCGTGCCGATCTGGGCCGCCAGCGGCCAGCTGCCGTGCGGGGCGGTGAACTGCGGCAGCAGGGCCAGGAAGAGCAGGAGGGCCTTGGGGTTGAGGCCGCTGATCCCGACCCCCTTGAGGACCCTGGCCCCCACCGCGCCGCTCTCCGCGTCCTGCGAACCTGTCCCGGCGACGGACGGCCGGGCCAGCGTCGTGGCGCCGAGCCACACGAGGTAGAGGGCGCCGAGGACCGTCAGGGCGGTGAGGACGGTGGGCGTCCGCGCCACGACCGCCGCCACCCCCGCGGCGACCACCGCGGTCAGCGCGACATATCCGAGCAGCAGGCCACTGACGGCCGGCACCACGGACCGGTCGCGGAGCCCGGCGTTGATCGCATAGGCCCAGTCCGCCCCCGGCACGAGGATGAGCAGGACCGAGACGGCCCAGAAGGCGGTTATGGAGCTGACTGCCACGACGTACTTCTCCCTCTCAAACGGTTCTGAGAAGGAGATTAGTACTGATACGCCCAAAGGTGTTTCTAACTATTGCCCACCATGGCGGGTGTCGTGGCAGGATCTCCCTCATGGACGATGTGGACCGGAAGATTCTTGCCGAGCTCCAGGACGACGGCCGTCTTACGGTCACGGAACTGGCGGCCCGCGTGCGGCTGAGCCTCTCCCCCTGTCACCGTCGGCTGCGCGAACTCGAACGCAGCGGGGCCATCACCGGCTACCGCGCCATCCTGGACGCACGCGCCGTAGGCCTGAGCTTCGAGGCGCTGGTCTTCGTCACCATGCGCCAGGAGGACCGCGACACGGTCTCCTCCTTCGAGCAAGCGCTCACCGAAATCCCCGAGATCCTGCAGGCCGAGCGCCTCTTCGGGGATCCCGACTATCTCGTACGCATCGTCACCAAGGACCTCCCCGCCTTCCAGCGGCTCTACGACGACAAACTCGCCACTCTGCCCGGCGTGCAGCGCCTGAGCTCCACGCTCGTCATGAAGCACGTGGTGAACGAGCGTGCCCTGCCGCTGTGAGAGCACCGCGCGTCTTGGCGAGCAGCAGAATCAAAGGGTTCCACCAGGCCGTTGGGGCGGTGTACCCGTGGATCAGCACGAGGGCGGCTACGTCCTGGCCGGCTGTCCCCGCGGGGTCATGGCTGCGCATGGACCCACCCTCACGGGCCGCGGCGCGTCACGTCTTGGACGAATGTTCCCCGCCGCTCTTGCCCCCGCCAGCATTGCCCCCGCCGGTCTGCTCCCCGCCGATCATGGCCGGTCCGTGTCCGGCGGCGGGCCCAGCGCGCCCGGCGTGCAACCCGCGAAGGCCAGTACGTCGCGATGCAGATGGGACTGGTCGACGTAACCGCACGTCACGGCGACTTCGGCTGCGCCCCGGCCCGCCGACAGGCCGGTGACGGCGCGGTCGAAGCGTACGAGCATCGCGGCTCGCTTGGGCGTCAGGCCGACCTGGGCGGTGAACCTCGACCACAGCCGCTTGCGGCTCCACCCGCACGACACCGCCAGATCGCCGACCCGCACCTGGCCCCGGCGCGAGACGATGCGCTCCCAACTGGCGACGACCTCAGGGTCCATCGACCGCGCCGAGGCGTGGCGCCGAGCAAGGCACTCGTCCAGGAGCGCGAAGCGGTCGTCCCAGTCCCTTGTGACGGTCAACTGCTCGCGGAGCCGTGGCTCCTGGCGCCACAGATCGTCCAGGCCGATCACGATGCCGTCCAGATCGGCGAGCGAGACGCCCAGCAGCGAATAGGCGCTCACCGGGGACATGCGCACCTCTACGCAGTCCACACGCTCCGCCCGGATGCGGGCCTCCCCCGGCGAGAGACCGGCGGCGAGGCTCCTCAACGCCCGGCTTCCACTGGAGTGTTCGACGTCCAGGGCGCCGCCGCCCAGTTCGATCACGACCGTCACGGTCGGCTGCGGGATGACACGCATGTCCAGTCCGGCCGCCGCACGGTCGCGGAATCCCGCCACCTCCACACCGGCGAACGGCGAAGGGCGGCGCGGGCACACGACCTCCCACCCGCGCAGGCGGTCACCCTCGTGCTGAACCGATTCCACGCCGCCCAAGCTACCGGCCCGCCGACCGTGGCGCGGCGGACGCCCCGGCCACTCGCAGCGCTCCCACGGATCTCACAGCGCTCACCACTCGGCGAACGAGCCGTCCTCGTGCCGCCACACCGGGTTGTGCCAGTCCGCCTGGCTGTCGTCCGCCGCGCGCACCGCCTTCTCGTCGATCTCGATACCGAGGCCCGGTCCGGTCGGGCGCAGCAGATGGCCCTGGTGGAAGCGGAAGACCTCGGTGTCGGCGAGGTACGAAAGGACGTCGGCGCCGGTGTTGTAGTGGATGCCGATCGACTGTTCCTGGATGAGGAAGTTGGGCACGCTCACGGCGATCTGGAGGCTGGCGGCCAGCGACACCGGACCGAGCGGGCAGTGCGGGGCGATGAGGGTGTCGAAGGTCTCCGCAAGCGAGGCGATGCGGCGGACCTCGGAGATGCCGCCCGCGTGGGACAGGTCGGGCTGCAGGACCGCGACTCCGGCCTGCAGCACGGGCAGCACGTCCTGCCGCGAGAACAGGCGCTCACCGGTGGCGATCGGCACGGGCGAGGAGGCGACCAGGCCAGGCAGCAGGTGGTCGTACTCCGGCAGGATCGGTTCCTCGACGAACATGGGGGCGAGCGGGGCCAGGTGAGGCAGCAAACGGCGGGCGTTCGCGGCATGGAAGCGGCCATGGAAGTCCAGCGCGAAGTCCCTTTCCGGGCCAAGGACTTCGCGGGCCGCGGTGGCGCGGGTGACGATCTCGTCCACGTCGGCCACGGTGGCAAGGCGGTTCATGCGGCCGCTCGCGTTCATCTTGACCGCGGTGAAACCCGCCTCGACCTGGGCCACCACCTGGTCGGTGATGTGGGCGGGAGTATCACCGCCCACCCAGCTGTACGCCCGTACCCGCTCGCGGACCGGACCGCCGTGCAGCACATGCACCGGCACGCCGAGCCGCTTGCCCGCGATGTCCCACAGCGCCTGGTCGAGCCCGGCCACCGCGCTGGACAGGACGGGTCCGCCCCGGTAGAAGGACCCCTTCGTCATCACCTGCCAGTGGTCCTCGATGCCCGACGGATCCTTGCCGATGAGGAGTTCGGCCAGCTCCGCGACGGCCGTACGGACGGTGGCGGCGCGCCCCTCGACCACCGGCTCGCCCCAGCCGACGACTCCCTCGTCGGTCTCTACGCGGCATAGCAGCCAGCGGGGCGGTACGGAGAACGTCTCGACGCGGGTGATCTTCATCGGGTGAACCTCCTTGAGCGGCAGGGGAGATGGCCGGTGGCAGGCGCCAGATGGCAGGTGGCAGGTGGCAGGTGGCAGGTGGCAGGTGGCAGGTGGCAGGTGACGAGTCTCAGCCTGCTGGATCTGGTCGGCTCAGGCGGACGTCTTGAACACACTCCATCCGCCGTCCACGACGAGGCTTGCCCCGGTGACGAAGGACGCCTCGTCGCTCAGCAGGAACGCCGCGCTCGCCGCGACCTCTGCCGGGCGGCCGAGTCGGCCCGCGGGCGTCTGCTCGATGGTGCGCGCCCGGTCGTCCGCGCCGATCGTGTCCCAGCCCCGGGTCAGGATGGGGCCCGGCAGGAGGGCGTTGACCCGTACGCCAGGTGCGTACTCCACGGCCAGTTGGCGCGCCAGACCGGTCAGGCCCGCTTTGGCCGCCGCGTAGGCCGGGCGTCCGGGCAGGCCCATGACGGCGTGCACGGACGAGACAAGGACCACCGCGCCCCGCGTGGCACGCAGGTCGTCCAGGCAGGCCCGCACCCCGAGGAAGGCGCCGGTCAGCATGACCGACAACTGCCGGTCCCAGTCGGCCGGTTCGATGGCGTCGGCTGCGCCGCCGCGCACCGTGTACGCATTGCTGAGCAGTCCTGCGACCGGGCCGAAGCGGGCGCGGGCGACCGCCACCGTCCGCGCCCACGCCGCTTCCTCGGCCACGTCACACACCTCGAACTCCGCACGCCCGCCGTCCTGACGGATGGCATGCGCGGTGCGCTCGCCCTCCTCGGCATCCACATCGGCGATCACCACCCCGGCCCCTTCGGCCGCGAGCCGCCGGGCCGTCGCCGCACCGATCCCGTGCGCTCCACCGCTCACGACCACACACCGCCCGGCGAACCGTCGGTCGGAGCCGACCGGCACACCACCGGCGGAACCCGACGACTCAGCACTCACAGGGATCTCCCCGCCTTTCGCACCGGCGCACACGACAACAACAGACAACGACAACAGACGTCGCACACCCACGCCATTAACCCCCACAGCCCACCTCCCCGCCAACACCCCCTCCCTCCCTGACCGAGGCCCCACCCTCACCACGACGTCCCCAGGGACAGGGTTGGTGGACATGACGGTGCCGAGTGCTCGACGATCAGCTCGTGGAACAACGCATCGATCTCGACAGGGCTGCCGCGCAGATCAGCACCCCTCGGCAGCGATGGACGGCCGCCGGCCTCATCGTCGGTCCGCTCACCTGGCGGGACATGGCCGCGCGCTGGCCGCAGCCACTGGAGCAGAGCCGTTCACGGGTGGCGGAGCCGGACTCCGTCGGAGTCCACGTCACTGGGCCCGCGGATTCCGAACTCTTGATGGTCCTCTTCAGGGGCGGCTGGGCCGACGTGGACTTCCTCGCAGGCCTCGACGAGACAGATGGGGACGGCGAGGGCGACGCGTCAGACGCGCGCGTCGTGAGCGAGGCCCCGGATGTCACCTCGCCCCAAGAGTTCGGGGAACTCCTCGACGGATACGTGGTCCGGGCGTTCGGTTCACCCAGGCCTGTCCAGGCTGCCCGCATGTGGAGAGAAGTTGCGGGACTGGCATGCCCGGAGGCCGAGTTCAGCGCGCCCGTCGACGCGGCGGGCGTGGCCGCCGCGGAGGAGCGGCTGGAGTGTTCGCTTCAGCCCTGCCGCTGAGCTGAAGCGAGGTCCATGGTGAAGGCCACCCGGTCGAGGCCGGGGCCGTCGTAGTCCGCCTTCACGGCCGATGTCGTGAAGCCGAGCCTTGTGTGGAAGGACTGCGAAGCGGTGTTCTGCGGGCTCGTGATGCAGTGCACGTACCGGCGACCGTGTGATGCGGCCAGGGCGAAGAACGCGTGGTACAAGGATCGCCCGATGCCCTGTCCGTGCAGTTGCGGGTCGACGCCGACGAAGTGGACGTACGCGACGTCAGGCTCGGTCTGCGACAGGAATCCGACGAGGAAGGCCGCGACCTGACTCTCATCGTCCTGGCCCGCATCGCGCTGTGCCCCATCTCGGCGTTCCCCATCACGCTCGATCAGAAAGCTGGTGGTGGTGAAGTGCTGGAAGTACAGCCTGGGCAGGAGCAGCGCTCGCTCCAACGCCCCTGCCCGCCCTTTCAGCCCGCCCCACCATGAGTCCAGCACCGCGAGCACACGCGGGTGGTCTTCCTCGGCGAGGTGTCGTGCCGTCAGTCCACCAGGAAGGTCGTCGATCATGGGCGCAGTCTGTCATCAGCGCCGGGCGGGGAACAGTATCGGTCGAACGCCTCACGAGCGTCCGGGACGAACGCCTCGTGACGCACCAGGTCGGCCAACTCGTGCTCCGTCAGCCAGTCGTGCCAAGCGACCTCGGAGGTGTCCGGTCGCACTGGAGCCTGCACGACGACCTGGTGCAGCCCGAGCCAGTAAGGGCTGATCGCTCCCGCGCAGCGGAACTTGAACATGGACCGCTGGCCCAGGCTTCCTTCCCCTCACGAGGGCTCCCTCCCCTCCAGGACTCCGTCGACGGCCCCTGCTCCGGCTCGCACTGCCGGAGAACGGAGGGCGTCGCCAGGGCGCTTCGGAGCGGCCTGTTCGGATCCGTCGTCGCAGCAGCCGACCTCGGCATACCGCTCCTCGACGTCGTCGCGCCGGGGCGAGTCCGGCACGGGCTGACTGCCCTTGCCCTTCGTCTCGTCGCCGTCCGGTCCGTCGTCATTCGGCCCGTCGTCCCTCGGCCCAGGCCCCGGCCGCTGCCTGTCGGGCGAGGACTGCTCGCAGGTCGGGCCTATGCACACGTCACCGTCCTTACGCCCACCCCGGGCAGGGCCGTTCTTGACGGACGGGCCGTCCTTCCTGTCGATCGACCGGGAACCCGGAGCGGTCGTCGAGGAGTCGAGCAGCCATCGCTGCTTCGCTGATCCGTCGCGGACCTTGACCACGACGTCAGAGCCCTTGCGCGAGGCGGCGGGCACGACCGCGAGGCCTTCGTGCCACCGGGGCAGCAACTCCCCCAGCACGGTGAAGTCGTAGCGCACCTCATCGGCGCGCGCCGCCGAGGGCGCCACACAGGTGCCGAGGGTGGTCACACCGCTCTCCGCGTGGGAGTCCAGGCAGAGTTCGGGTCGGGTGACGCTGCTGAGGAGTCCGTTCTCCTGGTACGACCACTGCTGGTTCGCCTCGTCCGAGCATTTGGCCAGCTTCGTCTCGGCACCGGGCCTGGCCTTGCCGCCCCGGATGTCGAGACACAGGTCGGCCGCCTTGTTCCGGAGCCTTCCCTGGTCGGACCTGTCGGGATATCCCGCCGAGGTGGGGGCGGGAGAGCCCGCAGGCGGCTCCTCCGGATCCGCGCTCGGGCGGGCTTCGCTGCCCCCGGCCATACCGGTCGGCGGCACAGAACCGCCGCTGTCGCCCTCACCCGACGAGAGCGTGATGACGAGCACGGTCGCGAGCAGCGCGGCGGCCCCCAGGGCCGCTCCGGTTCGCAGTGCCGTGGAGTGCGTTCTCGGCCCGAACGCACCGCCCGGCAGGGGGATGTGGGCCGGGGGCCGACGGCGTCCGCCATTGCTCGCGTGCCTGCCGCCCTGCCCGGTGGCGCCCGCGCCCGCGCCACGCCTCGCGGGGCTTCTGCGCCCCGGCCTCGACTGCAGGTAGCGACGGGCACCCCAGCCGAGTACCGCCTCGGCGAGAAGAGCGCCGAGGCCGCTCTCGAAATGGCCGAGCTGGTCGGCCACGTCACGGCAGTGACGGCACTCCACCAGATGCTGCCGGACATCGGGCAGCAAGGAACCTCCCCGGCGAATCGTGACATCGAGGAGTCGGTTGTAAAGGGGGCATTCCTTGGTCGCCGCGAGTTCCCGGTGAGCGCGAACGATGTCCGCCCGGAATTGTTCACGCGCTTGCTCAAGAGCGTCGGCCGCGATGTCGGCGCTCAAGCCAGACAAACCAGCGGGTATGGATATGTGCTCGGCCTCGACCTCGGTGTGCCACAGCAGGCACTGGGCGACTGCGGGAAGAGCCCAGAAGGAGCGCGCGGCGAGTTGTCGTTTTTCGACCGTCACCGATGTTGCCGCCCGCATGCCCCGACCGCCGGTCGGCTTGCGGAGTTCCGGCATGAGGGTGGATATGCGGTCGTCGAAGGACCATCCCCGGACCGTCTCCCGGACGGTCACCAGGAGATGCGGGCGCAGCGCCCCGACCGGCTCGCCCCGCTCCATGTGTCCGAGCGCCTGGTGGAAGGATGCCGTGGCGACCATCGAGGCCGAACTCGTCGATGCCGCGAGGCAGATGGCCGCGTAGTCGTGCGTCGCCTGCCAGTGCCGCGCGAGCAGGAGGGCGCCGGGGTGGCCCGACTCGTCCGCCGGCCGGCCGCGCAGTCCGGCGGCGAGGCTCATGTCGGATTCCCCGGTGCGGACACCGGGACGAGGAGGGTGGGACGGGCGCGGGGGGTGGGGGGATTGCACAGAACCCTTTTCCTTCCGAGCGGAAAGACGGCACACGGAATACACGCCCGCCGAAAAGCGGGCGTCTGATTGGTGCATACCTAATGCCCGCCGAGGCGCGGACGAGAAAAGCGGACTGACCATTGCATCGTCACCATTGCCTCAGCGTGAGGACGCTCACCTTGGCACAGCCTACTGACGGGAAACAAGAAGCTCGGGCGACTTCCATTCAAGAAATGGAGGGGTACGCCGACGTTACCGGCAGTACTCGCACCCGCTTTCGAAAGCCTTCCCGTCAACGCCTCCCGTGGCCCGGGGGGCGGCGGGTCAGGGAGTGCGCCGGGGGTGCGCCGGGGGGTGCGCTAGGAGGTGCGCCAGGAAGCGGGGCTTGTCACCGACTTGGTGTGAACACACAATCTCGTCAGCCGAGGGATAGCAGGGGGTGGCTCATCGCGTCGTGATGGTTGCCAAGAAGGGGAGGGTCGATGGAGGCCTCAAGTCACGACGAGTTCCGGGAGTTCGTAGCGATGCGCTCCACCGCGCTGCTCCGGCTCGCGGTGTTGCTCACCGGCGGGGACCGGCATGCCGCGGAGGATCTGCTGCAGATTGCGCTGATGAAGGCCTACGGACGCTGGGCGCGCATCGAGCAGCCCGAGGCGTACATCCGCCAGATCATGTACCGCCAGCAGGTCAACCGCTGGCGGCTGCGCAGAAATCGCGCCGAGACGACGGTGCCCGTACTGCCCGAGTCAGGCGGTGAGGCAGGCGCCGATTCGGACTCCGAGCTGCGGATCGCGCTGTGGGCGGCGCTCGGCCGCCTGACGAAGCGCCAGCGGGCCGTGGTCGTGCTGCGGTACTTCGAGGATCTACCGGAGGCCGAGGTCGCGGCGCTGCTGCGGTGCCCGGTCGGCACGGTGCGCAGCACGGCCCACCGATCGCTCGCCAAACTCCGGTTGCTCGTACCGGAGCTCGGTCCCGAAGGGTCCGCGGAAAGGGTGCAGCCGCTCAGCTATACGCCGAAGGAGATGCGGGGATGACGACGGAACGCGTGGAGGAGAAGGTCCGGGAGACGCTGCACGCGGTCGCCCTGGACCGGGTGCGCGCGCCCGGGGATCTGGTGGAGCAGGTGGTACGACGGCGCAGCCGACGCCACTTCTCGCAGGCGGCGGGGGCAACGGTGGCCGTTGCCGCGATCACCGTGGGGGCGGTGTTCGGCTTCGGGGGCGGTGCCGGGGCCGAGCAGGACCGGCCCGTGCGACCGGCCGCGTCGCCGGAGGGCTGGAAGCCATGGCAGAGCAGCGACCCGGGTGCAAGCGAGCGGGGCTGCCTGGTGGATGGTTCCGCGCTCTACTGCGGCGGGTCCAAGTACGACGCCGCGAAGTTCGACGCCAACACCGGCGAGCGGCTGTGGACCGTCAAGGTCAATCGCGAGGGCGACGGGCCCGACCACCCGTTCGCCGTGCGCGACGGCGTCGTCTACGCCTACCGCAATCACACCGCGAAGAACCAGCCGAACGGTGACTACGCGGGCGGTACCGACCTGATGGCGGTGGACGCCGACAACGGCGACGTCCTGTGGAAGGTCGAGATGCCGCAGGACGACCGCACCGACCAGGCCGCCATGCTCATCGACGGCGCGATGCTCGTGAACACCCCGACGCTGCGTACGATGTCGGCCCTCGATCCGCTGACCGGTGAGGAGAAGTGGCGCCATACGTGGGACAAGGGCATCTCGTGCCAGCGGGCGGTGTTGAGCGGTGTGCCCCATCTCCTGTGCACGCGGCACTCCGAGAAGCCGGACGACACCGATGTCTTCCGCCTCGATCCCGCAACCGGAGACGCCAAGAAGGTCACGACCGTCCTCGGAAGGCCGCAGTTCGTCGGGGTCTCGGGGGACCGGATGGTCCTGAGCGAACCGGAGGGCACGTCCGGCAGGAACATGCGCCTGACCACTGTCAACACCTCCGGGGAGCAGACCTCGCACGCGTATCGGACCAAGGGGGAGCTGGCCGCCTCGGAGGTCATCGGTGATCGTCTGATCACCGTGACCTGGCAGGGCAAGGCTTCGGTCTACTCGCTGTCCACGGGAAAGGCCCTGTGGACCAAGCCGGTTGGGGTCAGGCTGCCCGACAAGCACGCACTGGCGGGCATGGCGCCTCCGGTCGTATCACCGGGGCGGGGAGTCGTGTACTTCTTCAGCTCGACCGGAGATCTGTCCGGCCTCGATCTGCGCACGGGTGAACGGGTCTGGCGCGATCATGTCGACACCGGAGAGGCAGGCCCGGGGGGCGGCGGCTTGACGGGGATGCCCCAACTCCTGCTCTATCACGATGTGTTGGTGGCCCAGAACGGCAGCAAGATGGTCTCTCTCCTGCCGCAGGTCGGCGACTGACCCGTAAGAGTCCAGGCCGGGGCGGCACCGCCGCCCCGGCCGACGGCTGCTCGCCCGGGGGGTCAATTCTGGACGCACCCTGGCCCCAGCGGAGCACTCCCCGGCCCCCTCACCGACTACTTGAGGAGCCGGAACCCAGTGGCCAGCTCATCGCGCTGGATCTCGTGGGCCAGCGCGCGGCGCACGGAAGCCGAGCCGACCGCTGTGGCCTTCGTGGGGATGTCGAGGCCGCGGCTGATCTCGTCGTACGCGGCTCGGTGGCCGGCGGGCAGCTGTGACTGATGCTGCCTCAGGTCCTCTTCCAGGAGCCGCCGCAGCTCGTCGACGTTCTGGGGCGTGAAACGCTTCTTGCCCCGGCCGATGGCGTTGACGTAGCGGGTGCAGTGGGCGCCGTCGTCCAGGGTCTCGGAGACCTCCTCGGCGAGGCCCCATAGGCGCCCCTCCAGCCAGGGGACGTCCCGCTGGTCGAGGTGGAGCTCCATCGGCGGCAGACGGTCGGCCGCCCTGGACTTCGTCATCTGCTTGGACACGGCGGGCTGACTCATGTCCGCGAGTTCGGCGATCTTGTCCTGCGTCCAACCGAAGTCGGCGAACAGCCTGATCATTTCCGCGCGCAGCTTCCGCATCTCCTCGCCCGCGCGGATCACCTCGTTCATACCGGCGAGCATCCGCTCGGCCCGCTCCTCGGTCAGCGGCACACGGTGCTGGGTCTGGGGCTGGGTCCGGGTCTGGTGCGCGTCCTGTTTGCCTGGCATGGCTTGGTTATACAGCGCGGCCCTCCCATCTCCATAACCCGGTTGTATAACCTGGTTATGACTGTCAGGATTCCCGCCATGCCTACCTTCTCCGCCCCTGACGGAACCCGCCTCGCCTACCACCTGCACGGAGACAGCGGCGCGGACCGCCCCCCAGTCGTGTGCGTACCCGGCGGCCCCGCGGACTCCCGCTACCTCGGCGACCTCGGTGGCCTGTCCGCGCACCGGCGACTCGCCGTCCTGGACACGCGCGGCACCGGGCGGTCCGCGATCCCAGCAGACCCCGCCTCCTACCGGTGCGACCGCCTCGTCGACGACGTCGAGGCCCTGCGCGTCCACCTCGGACTCCCCCGGATGGACCTGCTCGGCCACTCCGGCGGGGCGAACATCGTGACGCAGTACGCGGCCCGCTACCCGCGCAACCTCAGCAGGCTCGCCCTGATCAGCCCCGGCACCCGAGCCGTCGGCATCGCGATCTCCGGCAAAACGCGACGTGAGCTCGCCCGACTGCGCAAGAACGAGCCGTGGTTTCCGGCCGCGTTCGCCGCCCTGGATGCGATCTCCGAGGGCACCGGGACCGACTGGGAGGCCATCACCCCCTTCTTCTACGGACGGTGGGACACCGCGGCCCAGCACCACCACGCGGCCAGTCGGCCGAGCAAGGAAGCCGTCGCCGGCTTCGCGGCGGAGGGCGCCTTCGACGCCGAGGCCGCGCGCGCGGGGCTCGCCGACTGCCGGATCCCCGTCCTGCTGCTCACCGGGGAGTTCGACCTGAACAGCCCCCCTCAGCCGGTCTCCGAGTTCGCGGCACTGTTCCCCCGGGCGACCCTCGTGGTGCAGTCGGAAGCGGGTCACTATCCCTGGCTCGACGACGCCGAACAGTTCGTGGCGAAAACGGCCCCGTTCCTCGGGTAGCGGCCACCCTCCACACGTGTGACCGGTCGAATTCGGGTCAGATGGGGATCATGACGCGTTTCGCAACGGTGGGCCTGCTGATGGCCTGCGCAGTGGGCAGTGTGCTGCTGGCCCTCCTGACATCCACGTGGTGGTGGTTCGCCGCGGCGCCCTTCGTGACCGTGGCGCTGACCGGGGTGTACGACCTCGTCCAGCGCAGGCACTCCGTACTGCGGAACTATCCCGTGCTCGGCCACCTGCGGTTCCTCATGGAAGCGCTGCGCCCGGAGCTGCAGCAGTACTTCGTGGAACGCAATTACGACGGCAGGCCCTTCGACCGCGACACCCGCAGCATCGTCTACGAACGGGCCAAGGGCGTCGCCGCCGAGGAACCGTTCGGCACCGAGCGCGACATGGACGCCCGCGGCTACGAGTTCCTCGTGCCGTCCATGGCTCCTGCGGAGGTGCCCGACGAGCCGCCCCGCGTCCGGATCGGCGGGCCCGACTGCAGCCGGCCGTACGACATGGCCCTGCTCAACGTCTCGGCGATGAGCTTCGGCTCGCTCTCCTCCAACGCCGTCCTGGCCCTGAACACGGGCGCGGCACGCGGCGGGTTCGCGCACGACACCGGCGAGGGCGGCCTGTCCTCCTACCACCTGCGGCCCGGCGGCGACCTCGTCTGGGAGATCGGTACCGGGTACTTCGGCTGCCGCACCCGTGACGGAGAGTTCGACGCGCGGCAGTTCGCCGAGAAGGCGGCCCACCCTTCCGTGCGCTGCGTGTCGCTCAAGCTGTCGCAGGGCGCGAAGCCGGGGATCGGGGGCGTCCTGCCCGGCAGCAAGGTCAACGCCGAGATCGCCTCGGTGCGGGGCGTACCGGAGGGCGAGACGGTCGTCTCACCGCCGTACCACCGCGTCTTCTCGACCCCTCGCGAGCTCGTCCGGTTCCTCGCCCGGATGCGGGAGTTGACGAACGGCAAACCCGTGGGCTTCAAGCTGTGCCCCGGATCGCGGGCCCAGTTCCTCGCCGTGTGCAAAGCCATGGTGGCGGAAGGGGTGACCCCGGACTTCATCGTCGTGGACGGTGCGGAGGGCGGCACGGGGGCCGCGCCGCTGGAGTTCGCCGACAACCTCGGCATGCCGCTTACCGAGGGTCTCTTCACCGTGCACAGCGCCCTGACGGGCACAGGGCTGCGGGAGCGGATCCGCATCGGCGCCGGCGGCAAGGTGGCGACGGGCTCCGACATCGTCAAGCGCCTGGCCCTGGGCGCCGACTACACCAACGCGGCCCGCGCGATGATGTTCGCCGTCGGCTGCATCCAGGCCCAGCGCTGTCACACCAACCGCTGCCCGACCGGCGTCACCACCCAGGACCCGCACCGGGCCCGCGCCCTCGACGTCGTCGACAAAGCCGCGCGCGTCACGCGCTACCAGCAGGCCACCGTCCACAGCGCGCTGCAGATCATGGCCGCGATGGGCATCCGGGACACCGCGGAGCTGGGCCCGCGGCTGCTGCGGCGCCGCGAGGACCACGGCCGGTTCCGGTCCTATGCCGAGCTGTACCCGTGGCTGTCCCCCGGCGAACTCCTCGCCGCACCGCCCGAGAGCTGGGCCGCCGACTGGCAGACGGCGGATCCGGACACCTTCGCCGGCTGACCGCCCGTGAGAGACCCCCGTACGGAAACGGGCCGGATCGCCACGTATCGGCGGCGCCAAGTCGGGCACCCGGACCCTGTCCGGCGAAAGATCCAACCGGACCGACGAGGGGCAGCACGGCCCAGGAGGTCGACGACAAATGGCCACACCGGTAGAAAAGCCGCAAGATGGACTCGATGCCGACGCGGCGTCGAGATCCGCACGCCACAGACAGACCTCCACACGGCCCTTCGCGGCAGCTGCAGGACCTGCCCCTCGCGGCGCAGAGGACACCACCACCGAAAGGCACTCTTAACCCATGAACGACGTCACAGGTAAGGCGACCACCACCGACGCCGGCGTTCCGGTCGAGAGCGATGAGCACTCGCTCACCGTCGGCGCGGGTGGGCCGATCCTCCTCCAGGACTCGTATCTGATCGAACAGATGGCGCAGTTCAACCGGGAGAGGATTCCTGAGCGGCAGCCGCACGCCAAGGGCAGCGGCGCCTTCGGCCACTTCGAAGTCACCGGAGACGTCAGCGCCTACACGAAGGCCGCCCTCTTCCAGCCGGGTACCCGTACCGACCTGGTGATCCGGTTCTCCACCGTCGCCGGTGAGCGCGGGAGCCCGGACACCTGGCGCGACCCACGCGGATTCGCGGTGAAGTTCTACACCACCGAGGGCAACTACGACATGGTCGGGAACAACACCCCGGTCTTCTTCGTGAAGGACCCGATGAAGTTCCAGCACTTCATCCGGTCCCAGAAACGCCGGGCGGACAACAACCTCCGCGACCACGACATGCAGTGGGACTTCTGGACCCTCTCGCCCGAGTCCGCCCACCAGGTGACGTGGCTGATGGGTGACCGCGGCATCCCGCGCACCTGGCGCCACATGAACGGCTACACCTCGCACACCTACATGTGGATCAACGCGCAGGGCGAGCGGTTCTGGGTGAAGTACCACTTCAAGACCGACCAGGGCATCGAACACTTCACGCAGCACGAGGCCGACCAGATGGCCGCGGCCGACACGGACTATCACACCCGGGATCTGTTCGAGCACATCCGGGACGGCGAGTACCCGAGCTGGACGCTGTACGTGCAGCTCATGCCGTACGAGGACGCGGCCGACTACCGCTTCAACCCGTTCGACCTGACCAAGGTGTGGCCGCACGGCGACTACCCGCTGGTCGAGGTCGGCAAGATGACCCTGGACCGCAACCCCACGGACAACCACGCCGAGATCGAGCAGGCGGCCTTCCAGCCGAACAACCTGGTCCCCGGCATCGGCCCGAGCCCCGACCGCATGCTGCTCGCGAGGCTGTTCTCGTACGCCGACGCGCACCGCCACCGCATCGGCGGCAACTACCAGCAGCTGCCGGTCAACGCCCCGATCGTGCCCGTCCACACGTACTCCAAGGACGGGGCCATGGCGATCCACAAGCGGCAGGACCCGGTCTACGCACCGAACTCCAAGGGCGGACCGGCCGCCGACACGGCCCGCTATGGCTCTCCGCCGAGCTGGTACGCGGACGGTGACATCACCCGCGCCGCCTACGTCGACCACGCCGAGGACGACGACTGGGGCCAGCCGGGCACCATGGTGCGCGAGGTACTCGACGACGCGGCGCGCGACCGCCTCGTGGACAACGTCGTCGGGCACCTGCTCAACGGAGTGACCGAACCCGTGCTCGTCAGGGCCTTCGAGTACTGGTCGAACATCGACAAGTCGATCGGAGAGCGCATCAGGCAGGGCGTGCGCGCCAAGGCGGACGAGAAGGACCCCAAGGCCGCGGAGCAGGCCAACCCGGCCCGCAGCAGCATGCAGGACAAGGCCTGAGCGACCCGCACGTACGGAGGCCGCTGCCCCTCGGGCAGCGGCCTCCGCCGCGTTGGCGGACGAACGGGCTGGTGAACGAACAGAGCGGCGAACGAACAGGGCAGTGAACGAGCGGCCCTTCACGCCTCCGGCTCGGCGAACTCGCACCAGACGGCCTTGCCCTCGCCGCGCGGCTCCACTCCCCAGCGTGACGCGACCGCCTCCACCAGGAGCAGTCCACGGCCGGAAGTGGCGGTCTCCACGGGGGACCTCTTGCGGGGGCGTGTGCTGGAGCGGTCCTTGACCCAGAGGCGGACACGGCGGGGCGGGCCGGTCAGCACCTCGAGCGTGAGGATGGCTCCCCCGTCGGTGTGGACCAGGGCGTTGACGAGGAGTTCTCCCGCCGCCACCTCGACGTCGTCGGCGACCGCGCCAAGTCCCCACGCCGCGAGGTGTTCGCGCAGCGCAGCGCGCGCGTCGGCGAGCCCTTCGGGATCGGCCTGGTGGACGTACCGGTGGATCCGCGGCTCCTGGAGCGTCCCGGGGTCGGGGAGCCTGCGCAGGACCAGGAGCGCGACGTCGTCACTGCTGCCCCACCTCTTCCACAGCACGCGCGAGAGATGGTCCGCCAGGTCCCCCGCCCTTTCCGGACCCGCGGACAGCACCTCGGCGAGGTTCTGGAGCCCGGTGTCGAGATCGAGGGTGGCGTCCTCCACGAGCCCGTCCGTGCACAGCACCATCGTCTCGCCCGGCACGAGGTCGATCCGCACCTCGGGGTAGTCCTCCATGCCGAAGTCGGTCGCCAGGCCCAGCGGCAGCCCGCCATGGACCCGTGGCACGCCCACACGGCCGTCCACGTGCCGCACGAGCGGCGGCAGATGCCCGGCCCGTACGGCGCGGACGATCCCGGACGTGGGGTCGAACTGGGCGTAGGTGCAGGTGGCGAACCGGTCGGTGTCCAGCTCGGCCAGGAAGCGTGAGGCGCGCGAGAGCACCGTCGCGGGCGCATGCCCCTCGCCGGCGAAGGCCCGCAGGGCGATGCGCAGCTGCCCCATGATCGCCGCGGCGTGGGTGTCGTGTCCCTGTACGTCGCCCACGACCACGCCGATGCGCCCGCGGGGCAGGGTGATGACGTCGTAGAAGTCGCCTCCGACGTCCCGGCCGCCCCAGGCCGCGTGATAGCGCACGGCGACCTCGGAGTCCGGGACGTCGGGGATCCCGCGCGGCAACATCGTGGCCTGCAGGCTCTTGGCGAGGTCCCGCTCCTCGTCGAAGAGCATGGCGCGCTGCAGCGACTGGGCGACGATGCCGGAGAGACCGATGCAGAGGTTGCGGTCCGCGTCGGTGAAGTCCTTCCGGCCGCGGTAGAAGAGCGCCAGCCCGCCGATGGCGCGGTCCTGTGCGACCAGCGGCAGGAACGCCGCCGAGTCGAGTTCCATGTGCTCGATGTAGGGAGCGAGACGGGTGAAGCGCCGCCCGAAATCGGGCAGCGAACCCACGAAGCGGGGCTGGCGGGTCAGGACGGCCTCGGCCAATGGCAGCGATTCGTCGACCTTGTACAGCTTGAGTTCGTCGAGCGCCTGCATCGTCTGGCCCACCAGCGCGATCAGCTTGAGGTCCTCGCCTTCGACCAGGCCAAGGACCAGGCCGTCGGCGGCGAACCGGTCGAGGCCGCTGGCGCCGGAGAGGACGGCCACCACGTCGTCGACCGTGACGGCCCGGGAGAGGGCCTCCGTGGTGCCCTGCACCATGAGGGCGATGCCCTGGCGGCGTTCCTCCCGGGGGTCGGTGGCCGCGAGCTCCCGCCCGTCGTTCGAGGCCTTCCGGATGACTCCGACGGCGCGTACGGCCCGGCCGTCGTCGTCGCGCAGGACGCGTCCACGGACGTGTGTGAGGTGCCGCGTGCCGTCGCGGTGACGGACACGGAAGTAGACGCCGTAACTGTCGGCACCCGTCGTGGACGCCTCCGTGACGGCGAAGCTGATGCGCACGGCCTCCTCGGGGGGCACGCGCCCCTGCAGGGAGGTCACCTGGCCGTGGAACTGATCGGGAGGCAGGTCGAGCACCATGAGGGCGCTGTCGTCGAGGCTGAGCCCGCCGGTCTCCAGGTCCCAGTCGAAGCTGCCCATGCCGGTCAGGAGCAGGCACTGTTCCAGGTCGATGTGTGACTTCTTGGCTGACGTCATAGCTGTCTCCGTATGCCGCTCGGTCACCATAAGCGCCTGGCGTCCCAGGCGCGCGGCACGTCACTCTCCGTCGCGGTCAGCACGCCTTCACCCCGTGCAAAACGTGGAGATCACCCTTCCGGCGATCTATCGGAAGAACGGGGTATTCGGTCAGTCCGGAGAAGCCCGCACCCGGCGAGACCGTCGACCTGGAGGAGCTCGCCGCGTCCGGCGGGAAGGGCTGATCCACGCGCAAGCGGAGTCGCGCGCAAGCGGAGTGACGCCTTCGAATGGTCCGTCCACGAGGGGGTACCGGAGTTCCACGCCCGAGCGGCCCGGGGAGATCCGTGGCCACCCCGTCCAGAAAGAGGTGTGTATGTCCGCGTCCCTGATCGAGTCCGTCGACGTCCAGGCGCCGGTCTCCGTCGCCTGGGAGCTGTGGAGCGACGTGACACGCTGGCCTTCCTTTCTCAGCCACGTACGCCTGGTCGAGCCGATGGACGGGGGTCGCTTCGCATGGCAGCTGGAACTGCCCGGTGCGGAGAAGAACTTCGTCGCCGAGCTCACCGAAGTGGTGCCCGAGAACCGGATCGCCTGGCACACCGTGGAGGGGGTTGACCACGCCGGCGTGGTGACCTTCCACCGGCTCAGCGACACCACCAGCCGTGTGACGCTGCAGATCGAGTACGACCCGAAGGGCTTCGTGGAGCGCCTCGGCGCGCTCACGAACCTCGACTCCACGCTGGCCAATTACGACCTGGGTGAGTTCCAGAAGCTCGCCGAGAAGGCGGCGGCACGGTAGAACCCCTGAAGCGGTAGACCCCTTGAACGCGCGAGGAAGCGAACGGCGCCGCGCCCGCTACAGCAGTAGCGGGCGCGGCGCCGTCCCTCGCACATCGGGCAGCGCGTCAGGCCGCGTCACTCCGGTGGTCGGCCATCGGCTGTCGACTGCCTGCCGGGCGCCCTTCCCCGTGAACGAGGCGAAGGTGACGTACGCGCCGATCGGTTCTCGGCCACGCTTCCTCGTTCAGCAGGTCCTCGATGCGGTCCATGGCGATCATCAGGAGCCCCATGACCGGCAAGAGCAAAAGAGCGACAACTAGCATCGGCAGCGTCCTCCTCGCGGCTTCTCTTCTCGCGTGCCCCCCATCGACACGCCCACGGCCCCGAAGGTATGGAGAGCCTGCAACGCTCTCTTCACATATGTGCCGCGTGGATCACGACCGCCGTTCGGATTAGCGCACACGTTCGAATCATTCGCTACACTGACCGCATGGCAACGCACCAGCTCCAGGGATCACTCTTCGATCAGAGCGATGACGTGCGCCTGGGCCCCCTGGACGGAATCCGCAGGACGGTCCTCGGCGACGGAGCGTGGATCGACCTCCTGCCGGGCTGGCTCAGCGGCGCCGACGTCCTGTTCGAGCGGCTGGCCACGGACGTCCCGTGGAAGGCCGAACGCCGCCAGATGTACGACACGGTCGTGGACGTACCGCGGCTGCTCGCCTTCTACCGCGACGGAGAACCACTCCCCCACGCCGTTCTCGACGAGGCCCGCCAAGCGCTCTCCGCGCACTACGCGGCCGAGCTCGGCGAGGCGTTCACGACGGCCGGCCTGTGCCACTACCGCGACGGGCGCGACAGTGTGGCCTGGCACGGCGACCGCGTCGGCAGGGGCGCCCGCGAGGACACGATGGTCGCCATCCTCTCCGTGGGAGCACCCCGCGACCTGCTGCTCCGCCCGCGCCACGGCGGCGAGGCCGTCCGGCACCCGCTGGGACACGGCGATCTGATCGTGATGGGCGGCTCCTGCCAGCGCACCTGGGAGCACGCCATCCCCAAGTCGACGCGCGCCGCCGGAGGACGCATCAGCATCCAGTTCCGGCCGCACGGGGTGCGGTGACCGCTGCCGCGGGGGACGCCGGGGCCCTAGTCGCCCAGTACCGCAGGCGTCGGGGCGTCGGGGCGGACCGTGATGCTGTACGCGGCCTTGGGCGGGGTGGAGTTGAAGCTCGGGACGTGGAGCGGCAGCAGGTGTTCGAGGAGCGTCGTTGATTCCCGGAGGGCGAACTGCAGCCCCAGGCAGGCACGGGGGCCGACACCGAACGGGTAGTAGCTTCCCGGGTCGGTGGGGCGTCGTCCGGGGGTCGTGAAGCGGGACGGGTCGAAGCGCGCCGGATCGTCCCAGAGTTCGGGGTCTCGGTGCGTGAGGTAGGGGCAGACCAGGACGTCGGTGCCGGCCTCGATCTCGTATCCGGAGAGGGTGTCGTCCTCCGCCGCGCAGCGCGGCAGCATCCAGGCAGACGGGTAGAACCGCAGCGTTTCGTGGACCAGTGCCTGGGTGGCCAGCCTGCGCTCGGGCGAGTCCTCGGGGCCGGCGGCGAGAGCCTGGTCCCTTGCTTGCGGGTTCTGGTCCAGGAGGAGGTGGAGCCAGGTCAGGGTCGTGGCGGTGGTCTCGTGCCCGGCGACCATCAGCGTGACCAACTCGTCGCGGATCAGCCGGTCGGTGTACTCGGGTCGCGTCTCGGCCGCATCGAGCAGGACATGCAGCAGGCCAGGTCCATCGGGTCCGGCATCGGCGTCGCGCGCGGCGGCGATGGCGCGGCTCGTGACCGCGTCGATCCTGGCCAGCTCGGCGGCGACCTCCCCTTGGGCCGCGGCACCGTCCGCGGGCAGGCTCGGCAGTGCGGCCACCACGGCGGGCACCGCGGCGAGTTCGCGCTCCGTGGCCGGGTCCAGAGGGTGTCCGGTCAGCGCGCGCCAGATGGTGTCCAGGGCGAAGCGGCGCATCTCGTCGCCGACGTCGAAGACCTGCCCCGTGCGGGCGTACTCGGCCCAGCGCGCCGCCGTGGTCCGGGCCGCCGCGGTGATCCGCTGCTCGTATCGGCGCATGCCCCGGCCGGTGAACTGGGCCTGCAGCAGCCGCCGTTGGCGCTGCCACGCGTCACCCGTCGCGGCCAGGACTCCGTCGCCGATCAGCAGCCGGGCGCGGTGCGAACGCTTCACGTACCGGCCGGGATGAAGCGCGAGCACGTGCTGCACGGCCTCGGGAGCGGTGATCAGGACGGTCGGGCGCGGACCGAGCCGGAAGGCGGCGACGCCGCCGAGCCGTTCGCGCGCCTGGGTGAACAGGTCGATGAGTTCCCCTCCCCCGGCCTGCCACTGTCCGACGAGGGCGGGATCGAGCTCGGGGACCCGGTGCCCGGGAGGCGACGGGAGTGAGCCGGGGCGGGCGTGGGTGGCCACGGGACTGCTCCTGTTCGGCGGCTGTGCGTCGTCACGGACGGGTGGAGGCGTCACGCACTGTAGGGGAGCCGGAGCGGCACGCGACAGTACGCCTCTGCCCTCGCGTCGCGAGCAGCCCCGAGGGGGCCGGGCCACCCCGTGGCGGCCCGGCCCTCTCGGTCGGTGGGGGTCAGACGCGGTCTGCCGCGATCAGGACGTACTGGAAGGAGCCGTCCTTGTACGAGTTGATGAACGCCTCCTCGATGCCGGTGACCAGGGACGACGTGGCCCGCAGCTCCCAGTAGGGCAGGGTCGCGGGGGTCAGGTCGACGACGGCCTGCGGGACGAGGCGGTTGTCGGCCATGGCGCGCAGGTACTCCCGGCGGGAGTGGATGTTGCACTCGAAGTGCGCGTTGATCTGGGAGACCCACCTCGACGGCTGGCCGTAACGCGGGTTCCAGCAGCCGGTGATGGTGACGTAGCGGCCGCCGACCTCAAGGACGCGGGAGTGCTCGGCGAAGAGGTCGTGCAGGTCGACGTACATCGTCGACTCGTTGTTCCACGAGCCCGCGGCCTGCCCTGTCTCGAAGGGCATGTCGAGCATGTTGCACACTCGGGCGCGGACACGGTCCTGGATGCGCAGTTCCTCGGCACGCTGGTTGGCGAAGTCGGCCTGCTTGGCCGAGAGGGTCACGCCCTCGACCTTGCACCCGAAGCGCTGGTGCGCCATGACCATCGAACCGCCGCGCCCGCATCCGGCGTCCACGAGCGTGTCGTCGGGCAGGCGGGAGCCGAGGTGGTCCAGGAGGACCTCGGCCTGCGCCGACTCCAGGCGGTGGAGCTCGCCGATGAGCTTCTTCTCGTGCTCGCTGTCGTCGGGGTCGCCCAGGGCCGCGCGGTCGACGTCGCCGATGCCGTAATGGTGGTGGTAGAGCCCGTCGACATCGCCGAGACGCAGATTCACGGGCCGCGCCTCGTTGTTCCAGTAGCGTGCGATGTCGCCCTGGTACGGGGTCGCGGGGGCGGGGACGAACGCGGACGCGCTGTCGACAGTGGAGAACTCGGTGCTGGTCACAGGTGATTCCGTCCTTACCAGAAATCGGGCAGGCTGTATCGGTAGGTGTTGGTCTGGTGCCAGTAGTGGTTGCCGTCGACCCACACGGCCACGCCCTTCAGGAAGCGCAGCACGCTCGGGACGGGACAGGAGGCCGCCAAGGCCGCGGCCGCGGCCTCGAAGTCGCGCATGAGGTCGTTGTGGACCTCGACCGCCTTCAGATAGGCGTCCTGGTCGGAGACGCCCTCACGGTCGGCGATCACCACGGGCAGGTTCAAGTGTCGTCCGGGGGCGGCCAGTTCCTTGGTGTACGAGTACAGGTCGTTGACGATGGTGCTGGCGTTCCCGGCGAGCGCGAGCACCCGTTGCATGGCGGCCTGGGCATGCAGGTCCGCGGGCAGTTCGTAACCGCCGACAGTGTCGGTGATGGTGGGGCAGGGCCGGAAGTTGTTGAACTGCCGCATCGCCAGGTACTCCCACACCTCCGGTGTTTGGTCCGTCTCGGCCCAGGCGGCCTCCGCGAGGTACCCCAGGTGCAGCCGGGCCATGTCGTGCCGGTAGCGGTCGGCCTGGGACGCGGTGGCCTGCTGGACGAAGTACTGCATCGCGGAGCGGTAGGCGCGCCGCGGGGCGTCCGCGTGCAGCGACTCGGCCCACTGCGGTTGGTACTCCTTCGTCGCGTGCAGGGGGTCCAGGGCGGTGTGGGCCAGGAGCAGGCGCCCCCCGAGGCCGATGGGCGAGCCGCCGTGGTCCTCGCAGTAGCAGTCGTCGACCGCGTTCTCCGCGACCATGAGCCGTGTGGCGACCATCAGGTGGTCGATGGTCGGAGCGTCCGGGTGACAGGCCACCATGTAGCGCCCGACCGAGAAGCCGTCGAATTCGCCCTCCCACTCGTCGGGGAACAGCTCGACCTCGTCCACCGCCCAGTCCTTGATCCGGCGGCTGACCTCCGCCACGCGCGCCGGGTCGGGCTCCGGCACCGGGTGGTAGTAGAGGCCCGGGATCTGCAGGGCGTCCGCCGGCGTCTCGGCCGCCGGCGTCTCGGCCGCCGGCGTCTCGGCCGCCGGCGTCTCGGCCGCCGGGGTCTCCTGCGGCTGAGGCGGCTCCGGTGGCTCCCGTAGCTCCGGCGGCTTCGCGCGCAGGGACAGGCGCAGGCCTGCCGTGCCAAGGCCGCTGGGGCCACGCAGGATGCGCTCAAGCGCGGGTGAGGCGGTGGGGGTGGGGACTTGGTCCCCGACGCGGGCCGCAGCGGCAGGCGGGGTCGACTGCAGAGGGGAAGACCCGGGATCGGGCATCCGTGGCTCCTTGGTGGGGTGGGTGGCCTGTCCCGGATCCGGGCACACTCGCCCGGCCCGGGAAGGTCCGGGCTGTTCGTGGCGGTACGACGGAACCTCTAGGCCCTCTAGATCCTCTAGGCCCTCTAGGCGCCCCTGCGGGCGATCTGCACGTTCTCCAGGACGCCGAGCGCGTTCGGCACCAGGATGGCGGCGGAGTAGTAGGTGCTGACCAGGTACGAGGTGATCGCCTGCTCGCTGATCCCCATGAAGCGCACCGACAGGCCCGGCTCGTACTCATCCGGCAGTCCGGTCTGATGCAGACCGATGACTCCCTGGTTGTCCTCACCGATGCGCATGGCGAGGATCGAGCTCGTCTGCTCCTTGGTGATGGGAATCTTGTTGCAGGGCAGGATCGGCACCCCGCGCCAAGCCGGTACCTGCTGCCCGCCGAGGTCGACGTGGTCAGGGTAGATCCCACGGGCGTTGAGCTCGCGCCCGATCGCCGCGATCGTCCTGGGGTGGGCGAGGAACAGCTTCGTGCCACGGCGGCGGCAGAGCAGCTCGTCGAGGTCGTCCGGAGTGGGCGGGCCCGAGTGGGGCTGGATCCGCTGCTTGAAGTCGGCGTTGTGGAGCAGGCCGAACTCCCGGTTGTTGATGAGCTCGTGCTCCTGGCGCTCGCGCAGCGCCTCGATGGTGAGCCTGAGTTGCTCCTCGGTCTGGTTCATCGGCCCGTTATAGAGGTCGGTGACCCTCGTGTGGATCCGCAGAATGGTCTGCGCGGCGGAGAGTTCGTACTCGCGCGGCTTCAGTTCGTAGTCGACGAAGGCGCCGGGCAGTGCGACCTCGCCGACGTGCCCGGCCGACATCGCGATCTCGGCCTCGCCGTACTTGTTCTGGCGCTGCCGGGGCAGTCGGCTGAACTCGTGTACGTGGGCCTGGAGGCTCGGCGCTGTGGAAAGGACGGCGTCGAAGTCGGAGCGGGACAGGGTGAGCAGGGTGCCCGCGGTCTCGGCGGTGGCGGTGCTGTCCCATCTGGCGTCGGCGTCCAGCAGGGTGTTCTCCCCGAACCGGTCGCCGTCGGCGAGTACGGCGACGCCGACCTCGTCGCCGTACTTCCCCACGGAGTTCTGGCTGATCCGGCCGTGGGCGATCAGATGGAGCTGCCCTGCGGGCGCGCCGCGCTCGACCAGCACCTCGCCGGCGCGGAAGTCCCGCTGGACGCACCGGTCGGCGATGGCGGTCAGGACCTCCACGTCGTCGAAGCCGCGCAGCAGGGCCAGTTCGCCGAGTTCCCTGGGGATCACGCGGACGTCGACGCCGTCCTGGACGAACTCGATGCGTCCGTCGCCGACGGTGTAGCTCAGGCGCCGGTTCACCCGGTAGGCGCCGCCCTTGGTCTCCACCCAGGGGAGCATGCGCAGCAGCCAGCGGGAGGTGATCTCCTGCATCTGCGGGGCGGACTTGGTCGTGGTGGCCAGCTTGCGGGCAGCCTCGGTGCTCAGGCTGGACCGCCGGGGCGGATCCAACTGCGTTTCCGGGCTGGTCTCAACGGTCATCGGGCGGGCTCTCCTTCACGGGGAGGTACGAGGCGTTTGTGCGCCAACCGGCGACAGCGGAACTAGTCGGCCAATCTCAGGGAATTCGTCCGGATCCCATGACCATTTAACGGCCGTTGCGCCGGGCCCGCCCGACAAGACCGCTGGCAACACACGAAGCAGTGATCTTGCTCGGCGCGGGGTTTATCCGACCGACCGACGACGTTCCGGCCACTGGCCGAGAGCGTGCGCAACTGGCTTCACTCCGGTACCTGGAGGGTGAGTTGACGACCCGTCAGGCACGGGCACTGGGGCACGAACTACGGTCGTGACCCATGACCGAAGCAACCCACCTGCACGCCACTCGGGCGGCGTACGACACCGTCGCCGCCGACTACGAGCGTTTCCTCCGCGACGAGTTGACCACCAAACCGCTGGACCGCGCCATGCTCACCGCGTTCTCCGAACTCGTGCGGGAACCTGGCACCGGGCCGGTCGCCGACGCCGGATGCGGTCCCGGCCGCATCACGGCCTTTCTCCACTCGCTCGGGGTGGACGCGTTCGGCATCGACCTCTCCCCCGGGATGATCGCGGTCGCCCGCCGGACGCATCCGGGCATCCGCTTCGAGGAGGGATCGATGACCGCACTCGACCTGGAGGACGACAGCCTCGGCGGCATCGTCGCCTGGTACTCGACCGTCCACACCCCGCCGGAACTGCTGCCGACCGTGTTCGCGGAGTGCCATCGGGTGCTGGCGCCCGGCGGTCGCATGCTCCTGGCGTTCAAGGCCGGGGACCGGCTGCGGCACCTGGATCGCGCGTACGGACACGAGTTGTCGCTCGATGTCTACTGGATGCCTGTCGAGCAGGTCGCCGGCCTGATGAGCGAGGGCGGTCTCGTCATGGACGCCCAGTTGATCCGCGAGCCCGACGAGAGCGAGAAACCGCGGCAGGGCACGCAGGCCTTCTTCCTCGCACGCAAGCCCAAGGCACCGTGACCCACGCCCCCCTCACCCGGGAATCCGGCGGTGGACGTCCTCCAGCAGGTTCCGCATCGCCATGCGGAACAGCTCTGCCTGGTGGTCGCCGAGGAACGAGGTGTGGCCGAACACCTCCAGGACCACGAGGCCGTGCAGGTGGCCCCATGCGCTCAGGAAGAGAGCAGTCGCGGGCGGCGGCAGGTGTCCCCCACCGAAGTGCGGCAGCTGGTCCAGGTGCCCCTTCATCGAGGGCGAGAGCGCCGGTGCGTCGGCGCGGGCGAGCTGCGCCGTGGTGAAGCCCTCGAACATCTCGCGCTCGAAGAGCACGCTCATCCGGCGCGTCGCCTGGGTGGTCGGGCCATCGGCGGGTGCCGCGTAGTCCCGCAGCGGTGTTCCGTACAGGAGTTGGAAGTGCTCGGGGTGGGCGATCGCCCATCGACGGTAGCCCTCGGCCGCGACCACCAGGCCCGGCAGGTCCGCATCGTCCGCCGCGGTGTCGACGGCGGCCTGCACCGCTTCGGCGAGGTCGTCGTACGCCTTGGTGACGAGCGCCGTGACGAGGGCGTCCCGGCTCGGGAAGTAGTGGTAGAGCGCCTGCACGGTCATCCCGAGACTGCGGGCCGTCGCCCGCAAGGACAAGGCGGCGGGCCCGTGTTCGGTGATGTGGCGCTCGGCGGCGTCCAGGATTTCCCGCGTGGCGGCGGCGCGGCGGCGCTCGCGCAGGGAAGGCGTAGCCATGGCGGGCTCCTCCGCGGCATGCGGCGGCCGTACGACGGCCGCCCCGGTGGACCACCCGGGAGTTTCCGGGTGTGAAGAAAATCTAACACTGCCAAATTTCGGGCGACCTCACTAACGTCGTCCGTGGCGACGAAGAGCGCGCGCCGCGCCTGCTTCTGACGGGGTGACAGGACCCTGCGGAGCACTGGGCCGACCCTGCCCTTGGCCAACTCCGGCCGTTTCGCGCCGCTTTCACCGTATGGACACCGAAGGAGATCGTGCGTGTTTGAACGCATAGCGGAACTGGCGATTCGCCGGTCCCGGCTGATACTGGTCGTCGCCACCGTGGTCGTGGCCCTCATGGGTGTCCTGGGCGCAGGCGCGTTCGGCAAGTTGCTGGGAGGCGGCTACGACGACCCGTCCTCCCAGTCCACCCGCGCCGGGAAGGTCATCGACGAGAAGTTCGGCGGTGAGACGAACCTGGTCCTGCTGGTCCGTAGCGCCGAAGGCCGCATCGACACCCCAGAGGCCGAGCAGAGCGGCCGGGCCCTGGTGGCCGGCCTCAAGAAGGAGCAGAACCTCGAGAACGTCATCTCGTACTGGGACACGGCGAGCCCCGACCTCCGCTCCGAGGACAGCCGCGAGGCCATGGTCCTCGCCCATGTGAAGGGTGAGGGAAAAGACCGGGACGAGAACACCAAGAGCCTCATCGACGCCTACACCGGACCGTCCAAGGGCCAGCTCTCCGTCCAGGCGGGCGGCGGCGCCGCCGTCACCAGCGAGATGGGCACACAGTCCGGCGAGGACCTCCTCCTGGCCGAGGCCATCGCCATCCCGCTCACCCTCCTCCTGCTGCTGCTCGTCTTCGGCAGCCTGGTCTCAGCCCTGCTGCCGCTGGTGATCGGCATCATCGCCATCGGCGGCACCTTCGCGGAGCTCTTCGTCCTCGGCAGCGTCACCGATGTCTCCATCTTCGCGATCAACCTGACCACGGCTCTGGGGCTCGGCCTCGGCATCGACTACGCCCTGCTCATGGTCAGCCGCTTCCGGGAGCAACTCGCGTCCGGGGCAAGCGTGGACGACGCCGTCCGGCGGACGGTGAGCACGGCGGGCCGCACGGTCGCGTTCTCCGCCGCGACGGTGGCGGCGGCTCTCGGGGCGCTCCTGGTGTTCCCGCAGTACTTCCTGCGCTCGTTCGGCTATGCCGGGGTCGGTGTCGTCGCCATCGCGGCCCTCAGCACCCTGTTCGTCATGCCCGCCCTGTTCGTCGTCCTGGGGCACCGGGTCAACAGCGGGCGGCTGCCCTGGGCGAACCGTCGCCGCTCCGCCACCCGGGCGCCCATGTGGGGGCGGCTCGCCGGCACCGTCATGCGGCGGCCCGCGCTCACCGCGCTGCCCGTGCTCGCGGTCCTGCTCCTCGCGGCGAGCCCACTCCTCGGCATCACCTTCGGCACACCGGACGAACGCGTGCTGCCCGAAGAAGCCCAGAGCCGCCAGGTCTCGACGGTGCTTCAGGAGAAGTTCAACGGCAGCGACGACGCGGCTCTCCACGTCGTCATCGACCGCCCCGTGAGCAAGGCCCCACTTCAGTCGTACGCGGATGAGCTGTCCGGGCTGGATGGCGTGGCCCGCGTCGAGACCAGCCAAGGCACCTACGCGGATGGACGGTCCGAGGCGGCCGACCCCGGCAGCAAGGCCCTGGGGCGCCCCGACGCGCAGCAGATCAACGTGGTGAGCACCCTGACTCCGAAGTCGGACGCGGCCCAGAGCCTGGTCGAGGAGGTGCGGGCGGTCGACGCGCCCCCAGGGACCGACGCCCTGGTGGGCGGAGTCGATGCCGAACTGGTCGACTCCAAGGACTCCATCGGCGACAAGCTCCCGCTCGCCGTGGCTCTGGTCGCCGTCACCACGTTCCTGCTGCTCTTCCTGTTCACCGGCAGCATCGTGCAGCCACTGCGTGCGCTGCTCCTCAACATGATCAGCCTGGGAGCGACCCTCGGCGTCATGACCTGGATCTTCCAGGACGGCAATCTCTCCTCCCTCCTCGGCTTCACCGCGCAGCCCATGGAGGTGTCCATGACGGTGCTGATGTTCTGCATCGCCTTCGGCCTCTCCATGGACTACGAGGTGTTCGTCACCAGCCGCATCAAGGAACTCCACGACCAGGGCGAGGACAACGAGTCCGCCGTGACCAACGGCCTCGGGCACACCGGCCGCATCGTCACCGCGGCGGCCTGTCTGCTCGCGGTGAGCTTCTTCGCCTTCGGCACGGCCAAGCTGAGCTTCATGCAGATGTTCGGCCTGGGCAGCGGCCTCGCCATCCTCATCGACGCCGTCGCCGTACGCGGCATCCTCGTACCCGCCGCCATGCGGCTGCTCGGCCGCTGGGCCTGGTACGCGCCCGGCTTCCTGCGGAAGGTCCACGGCCGCATCGGCCTCAGCGAAGGCGGCCCAGCGCCCGAGCCCACCGCCGGGGCGCAGCTCGTGAGCGAGTCGCCGTACGAGAAGAAGTCGACGCAGGTCTGAGCCCCGGAGAAGCAAGCGCGCCCCGCCCCCCGGCCAGAGCCGTGAGTGAGCGGGGCGCGCGGCACGCGGGAGTTCAGGACAGATAGGCCTCCACTTCGCTGAACTGGGCTGCGGGCCAGCCCGTGTTGGCCGTGACGCGCAGCCGCAGGTGTCGGATGTCAGGGGAGGAGGCGGGCAGCGTGATGGTCACCTTGTTGCCGCTCGCCGGGTCGAAGCGGTAGTCCTTCGACTCGGCCAGGGTGCTGTAGGTGGTTCCGTCGGCGCTGCCCTGGACCGACAGGGTCTGGGTCCTCGACCCCCAGGCGGCGGGCGGCGGCAGCTTCAGGACGAGTCTGCCCACCGCTTCGGTCTTGCCGAGGTCGACGGTGATCGACTGGGGGAAGGCGTTGTTGGTGGATTCCCAGTACGTCGCCGCGTCGCCGTCGACCGCCTTCGCCGGGGTGTAGACGTCGACCGATCCGGTCGCGGTGGCCGGGCGGCTCTTGGCTACGTTGCGTTCCGGGTCGGGGCCGGGGTTGCCGCCACCGGGTTCCGGCCAGGTGGAGCAGTCGTCCCAGGTGCTGTCCCAGCCGGAGTTGCCGCCTCCGTCGGTCAGGGCGAAGGTGCCGGATCCTGCCGGGTAGGGGCAGTTGTAGACACCGGCCGCGCCGACGCCGGTGGCCTTGACGTTCGACATCTTCACCGCGCCCGGCGTCTCGGCCTGGACGACGACCGTGCCCACCTCGTCGATGGTGGTGCGGTCGATGTTCACGTTCTTCACCGCCTTGCCGGTGCCGCCGCCCGACACGAACTCGTACGCGCTCCAGGGGCTGTCTGTGATCGTCGTGTCGGTGATGTTCACCGTGGCCTCGATGGCGCTGTCGTACGCGTCCACGCGCAACGCGCCCATCGGGTGCTGCCAGTTGGGGTTCATGGCTCCGGTGCGTACGAGGCTGTTCCCGGAGACGGTGATGGTGCCTGCCAGCGGGAAGAACGGGTCCAGGAACTTCTGGTTGGAGATGGCGATGCCGCTGCCCAGGGCATTGGTGTCGAGGATCAGGTTGTCCTTGACGGTGATGTCGCGGCCGCCGTAGATGGCAATGCCGTTGGCGAGGTTGGGCTGCGAGATGGTGTTGGCTTCGAAGGTCGAGTCGCTGTTGGTGGTGTTGAGGGACCACATGGCCAGGGCGTCGTCGCCGGTGTTGCGCAGGAAGTTGTTGCGTACGTCGACGCCCTTGGCTGTGCCGTTGAGGTTGAGGCCGTCGGCGGTCATGTCGAGGAAGCGGCTCTTCTCCACGACCAGGTTGTCGTTGTTGCCCGTGAGCCAGAGGCCGACCTTGAGGTGCTGCAGCCACATGCCGGAGACGGTGGAGTTCGGGCCGAGCGAGCCGTTGACGAAGTTGTCCGGGTTGTTGTCGACCCGCTCGGTGACCTCGCCGATCACCGCGAAGTCGTGCAGGCCCACCTTGCCGGTGGGTGCGCTCGACTGGTCGATGAAGCGTGAACTGCGTACGACCGAATGCCAGTTGCCGGCGCCGCGGATCGTCACGTTGTCGACGTTGTTGAGGGACTGGGTGAGCTTGTACTCGCCCGGCGGGATCCACACCGTGCCGCCCTTGGCCGCCGCGATGGTCTCGCGGAAGGCCTGGGTGGAGTCACCCTGACCGGTGGGGTCGGCGCCCTTGTCGGTGACCGAAAGCGCGCCGGATGGCTTGGTCGGGGCGCCCGCGACCTGCTCGAAGTCGGCCACGTCAACCGTGACTTGGGTGGAGGTGGCTGCCAGTTTCACCTTGTCGCCCGACTGCAGGTTCTGGCCGAGCTGCAGCCGTGCGTTGTCGAAGAGGTGGTGGGTCTTGGAGCCCGCGATCCAGGAGGTGTCGATGTAGCTGTATTTCGACGTGACGGCGAGCGTCTTGGAGATCTTCTGCCCGTTGACGTAGACGTCCATCGAACCTGCTTGGCCGTCGGGCACGTTGTAGGCGACGTTGACCGCGTTCGCGGCATCGGCGAGCGTGAACTCCACGCTCTGGCCGGCCGCGAGGCGCACCGCCTGCCGGCCCGACGCCTCGGAGGCGACCGTGCCCTGCGTGTAGTCGGGGCCGATCTTGGTGCCGTTCGTGGTCGCGCTCTCCGCCTCGATGGAGGTGAAGGGCAGCGTGGCACCCGCTGCCGCCTCGGCGGCGTGCGCGCCGGCGGCCGTGAGGCCGGTGACGAGGGTGCCGGCGAGGCCCGCGGTGGCCACGGCGGCACACCACTTACGGCTCGACCCCGACGTACGGCTCCCTGTAGCGCTCCTTGAAGTGCTTCTTGTACTGCTTCTTGTAGTGCTCCTGTCAGGTCTACCCATGGGTGGTGCACCTTCCTTGTGAGTGGGGAGGTCAGTGCTCGGTCGCGGGTGGGCGTTCGGTGAGCTGGAGGTCAGACGCGCAGCCAGACCGCCGTGTCCTGCGGCAGGCGGCCCGCGTCGTCCAGGGGGCCACTTGCCAGCAGGAGGCGTGTGTGGACCGGGAGTTCGACGGGCGTGGGGGCGAGGTTGACGACGCAGGCCAGGCCCTGTTCGCGCACGAAGGCCAGGACGCCGTCGGCAGCCGGCAGCCAGCTCAACGGGCCGTCGCCGAAGCCCGGTTCGATGCGGCGCAGGCGCAGGGCGGTGCGGTAGAGCGTGAGCATGGAGTGAGGGTCCATGACCTGGAGGTCGGCGGCGTACGAGGGCCAGTCCTCCGGCTGGGGCAGCCAGGGTCCGGTCATCGACCCGAAGCCCGCGTGCGGTTCGTGGGCCGACCAGGGCAGGGGCACCCGGCAGCCGTCGCGGCCCGGGTCGGTGCCGCCGGAGCGGAAGTGCATGGGGTCCTGGATGCGGTCCAGCGGGATGTCGGCCTCGGGCAGGCCGAGTTCGTCGCCCTGGTAGATGTAGACGGCTCCGGGCAGGGCGAGGGCGAGGAGCGCCGCGGCGCGGGCGCGGCGGGTGCCGAGCGCCAGGTCGGTGGGGGTGCCGAACTCCTTGGTGGCGAAGTCGAAGCCGGTGTCGTCGCGGCCGTAGCGGGTGACCGTGCGCGTCACGTCGTGGTTGCACAGGACCCAGGTGGCCGGGGCGCCGACCGGGGCGTGCTCGGCGAGGGTGGCCTCGATGGACGTACGCAGCTTGTCCGGGTCCCAAGGGCAGGACAGGAAGGAGAAGTTGAAGGCGGTGTGCATCTCGTCGGGGCGCAGATAGCGGGCGAAGCGTTCGGCGTCGGGCAGCCAGACCTCGCCGACGAAGACGCCCCCGTACTCGTCCGCGACGGCCCGCCAGGAACGGTAGATGTCGTGGAGTTCGTCGCGGTCGATGAAGGGATGCGGGTCGACGCCCTCGGTGAAGTCGGGCAGGGCGGGGTCCTTGGCGGGCAGGGCCGCCGAGTCGATCCGTACGCCGGCCACTCCGCGCTCGAACCAGAACCGCAGGACGTCCTCGTGCTCCGTACGGACCGCCGGGTGCGCCCAGTTGAGGTCGGGTTGCTCGGGGGCGAAAAGGTGGAGGTACCACTCGCCGTCCTCGACCCGGGTCCAGGTCGACGCGGTCGCGGAGAACTGGGACGGCCAGTCGTTGGGCGGGAGTTCACCGTGTGCGCCGCGGCCGGGGCGGAAGTGGAAGAGCTCGCGTTCGGGGGCGCCGGGGCCCGCGGCGAGGGCTGCCTTGAACCAGACGTGCTGGTCGGATACGTGGTTGGGGACGATGTCGACGATGGTGCGGATGCCGAGCGCGCGGGCCTCGGCGATCAGCTTCTCGGCTTCGGCGACGGTGCCGAAGGCGGGGTCGATGACGCGGTAGTCGGTGACGTCGTAGCCTCCGTCGACCATGGGCGAGAGGTACCAGGGGCTGAACCACAGGGCGTCGACACCGAGTTCGGCGAGGTAGGGCAGCTTGGCCCGGACGCCCGCGAGGTCCCCGGTGCCGTCGCCGTCACCGTCCGCGAAGCTGCGTACGTACACCTGATAAATGGCGGCCGAGCGCCACCAGGCGGCGTCGGTCGGGGAGGTTTCTGCCACGTGAGGTTCCTTTCGGGCAGGTGGGACCCCGTCGCCGTGGCTTGATGCGGTGGCGGGGTGCGCGAGATGTGGGCCCGGGGTCAGCCCTTGAGGCTGCCGGCGGTCAGGCCGCTCATGATGTTGCGCTGGAAGATCAGGAAGATGATCAGGGTCGGCAGCGAGGCGATGGCGAGGGCGGCAAGGAGCCAGTTCTCCGAGACGCTGGCGGCCAGGGAGTAGATGCCGACGTTGACCGTCTGCTTGGCGGGGTCGGGCAGGGTGAGCATCGGCCAGAGGAAGTCCTTCCAGACTGCGACCACCGCGAAGATCGACACGACGCCGAGGATCGGCCGGGACAGCGGAAGGACTACGGAGCGCAGGGTGCGCAGCGACGAGGCGCCGTCGATGGAGGCGGCGTCCAGGAGTTCGCGTGGGATGGAGTCGAAGAACCGCTTGAGCAGGAAGATGTTGAAGGCGTTGGTGACCGAGGGGAGCCAGATCGCCCAGGGCGAGTTGATGAGGTTGCGCTCCACGACCGGCACGTCCAGGACGGTCAGGTACTGCGGTACGACCAGGACGGTGGCCGGGATCATCAGGGTGAGCAGCATCGCCCCGAGGATCGCCTTGCCGAACACGGGCCGCAGCTTGGAGAGCGAGTAGGCGGCGGCCACGTCGAAGATCAGCTGGAAGGCGAGCGCGCCGAACGCGTAGTACAGGGTGTTGAACAGGAGCCGGGCCAGGTCCATCACGCCCCAGGCGTCCGCGTAGTTCTGCGGATGGACGGCGTCGGGGACCAGGGTGGGTGGTGTCCGGGCGAATTCCTGCGGGGATTTGAGGCCGCTGGTGACCATCCAGTACAACGGGCCGATGAAGACCAGGGTGAAGACGATCACCACCACGGTGAAGGCGGTCCAGTACAGGACCTTGCCGCGGGGCCTGGCCAGTTGGGCCGGGGAGATCAGGGTGCGTGTGCTCATGTCCGTGCTCTCCCCCGGCTAGTCTTCGCTGCCTGCGCGGCTCAGTCGTACGTACGCCGCCGAGAACCCGGCGAGCAGTACGAGCAGGACCAGGCCGAGCGCTGCCGCGCTGCCGTAGTTGTTGAAGGTGAACGCGTACTGGTAGATGAGGTGGACGACGGTCAGGGTCGCGCCCTCGGGGCCCGCGCCGCCGGTGAGCAGGAACGGCTCCACGAAGACCTGCATCGTGGCGATGATCTGCATGAGCAGCATCAGCGAGAGGATGAGCCGGGTCTGCGGGATCGTGACGTGCCAGATCCGGCGGAGGACACCCGCGCCGTCCAGTTCAGCCGCTTCGTACAGCTCTCCGGGGATCGACTGCAGCGCGGCCAGGTAGATCAGCGTCGCGCCGCCCATGTTCATCCAGGTGGCGGCGATGACCACGGAGAGCATCGCGGTGTCGGTGTCCTGCAGCCAGGCCTGTCCCGGCAGGCCCACGGATTCCAGGATGCGGTTGAACAGGCCGTATCCGGGGTCGTAGAAGTACTTGAAGAGCAGGACGGATGCGACGGGCGGCAGCATCACCGGGAGGTAGACGAGCAGCCTCAAGTAGCCCCGGCCGTGCCGGAATTCATTGAGGACGAGCGCGATGGCGAAGGGCACGGCGAAACCGAGGAGCAGGGCGAGGCCGGTGAACATCAGGGTGTTGCGCCACGCCTGCCAGAAGGCCGGGTCGTTGAAGATGTAGGTGAGGTTGGACCAGCCGGCCCAGACCGTCTCGCCGTTCTCGGTCTTCTGGAAGGCCAGGATGAACTCCCTGACCATCGGATACCAGGAGAAGATCGAGAAGCAGAGCAGGGCGCCGATGAGGAACGCGTGGGCGGTGAGATTGCGCTTCAACGCCTGGCGGAACGGCCCCTGTTCGGGGCGGGAGGCCCGGCTGCCCTTCGGCTCTGCCGGCTGCCGGGCCTCGTTCTTGTGAAGGGTGGGCGCGGACATCACTGATTGGCCAGAACCTGATTGACCTGTTGCTCGGCGGTCTTGAGCAGCTTGTCCGCGTCGGCGTCCTTGTTGGTGAGGACGGCCGACATCAGCGTGTCCAGGACCTTGTAGACCTCTTGGGCCTTGGGCGGTTCGGCCTTGCCGGTGACCGGCTTGTCGGTGAAGGCCTGGAAGTTCTCGACGGGCATCGTCGAACTTTCCTCGCGGGCCTTGTCGTCCTTGGCCTTGCTGTCGCCGGTCCAGAAGTTCGGCTGCGGCAGACCGACGGGCAGACCGTCAGCTTTGGTGCGGGCCCAGTCGAACTGTCCCTTGCCGACACTGAGGAACTTGAAGTTGATCCACGCGATCGCGGCCTTGATCTGGTCGGGCGAGCTGCCCTTCTTGATCATGTAGTCGTTGCCGCCGAAGAGGGTGGCCTTCTGGCCGGGTATCGGGCCCATCCCGAAGTCGTCGTACTTCGCGCCGAGGTTCTGCACCATGTACGTGATGTCGTCGGGCGCGGCGAGGAACATGCCGAGCTTGTCGGCGGCCATCTGCTTCTGCAGGTCGCCCCACTTCAGGAGCTGGGTCTTGCCCATGCTGTTGTCGTCCCAGCGCATGGCCTTGAGGTTGTCGACGATCTGCTTGCCGGTGTCGTTGTTGAAGGCGGCCTTGGTGCCGTCCTCGCTCACGATGTCGCCGCCGAGGCCGTAGGTGGTGGCGGTGAAGTGCCAGCCGCCGTTGTTGCCGGCGCTGTACTCGCCGAAGCCCGAGACGCCGTCGCCGAGGGCGGCGATCTTCTTGGCGGCGGTGCGGACCTCGGCCCAGGTGGTGGGAGGCGAGTTGGGGTCGAGCCCGGCCTTCTCGAAGAGCTTGCGGTTGATCAGCAGGCCCATCGTGTAGTTGCTGAAGGGCAGGCCGTAGAGCTTGTCGTCCTTCTTCAGGACGTTGACGACGTTCGGGTCCATGTCCCCCAGCGCCGGGACGGACTTGTCGTTGACGTAGGCGCTGATGTCCTGGGCGCCTTCGTTGTCCAGGACCTGCTGCAGGTCGGTGAAGTAGCTGTAGAAGACGTCCGGTTGGGACTTCGCCTTCAGCATCGCGGTGAAGCGGGGAGGCTCCAGGCAGGGGTCGGTCTGCTTCCCCTTGATCGTGACGTTCGGGTACTTCTCGTTGAACGCCGCGACGTCCTCCTTCCACTGCTTGAGCTCGGCCTTCTCGGCGGCCGGCGGCATGCAGTCGATGGTGAGCGTCACCTTGGTCTTCGGGTCGAGCGGGGCGGCGGCGTTGGCCGCGTCGGCGCCCGTGTCCCCGTCGGAGTCGCTCTCGCTGCTGCTGGTGCCGCAGGCCGCGAGTGCGGTGAGGGCGAGCGCGGAGACGACGGCGACCGTGGCCGTGCGGCGGTTGGTGGTGCGGGTGGTGCGGCGGCGGATACGTCGGTGGTACGGCATCCAGGTGCTGCTCATCGGTGGACCCCTTTGGACAGCGCCACCTGCCCGTGCGGGCAGGGACGGCATGGCAGGAGCAGGGAAGCCCACAGCTGCGCGGACTGTGTGGCGGCGCTTACTCAAGCACCGACAGCAGATCCGCGCAATATCTCGCGCGATGATTGAAAGAAATTGACAGCGCGACCGCGATGATCCACCGCGGGCGGACCTCGGACGGCTGCCACCTCCCGCGTATCCCCCGTCTACTCCTGCGGCGGCTGCCCCGTCGAGCCGCGCACCACCAACTCCGGTTCGAAGAGCAGCTCTTCCGTGGGCACCGCACTGCCCGCGATCTGCAGCGCGAGGAGCTCGACCACGGCGCGGCCCATGGTCTCGATCGGCTGACGCACCGTGGTCAGCGGCGGCTCTGTGCAGGTCATGAACGCCGAGTCGTCGTACCCGACGACGGAGACGTCCCGCGGAACGCCGAGGCCCCGGCGGCGCGCGGCGCGCACCGCACCGAGCGCGAGGGGGTCGCTCGCGCAAATGATGCCGGTGACTCCGACGTCCAGGAGCTTCGCGGCGGCGGCCTGACCGCCCTCGATCGAGAACATCCCCCGCGAGACGTGCTCATCGGGCAGCACCCCGCCGACCTGCTCGGCGACCGCACGGGCGGCGGCGAGCTTGCGCTGCGACGGCATGTGGTCGGCAGGCCCGAGCACCAATCCGATGCGGCGGTGACCGAGCGAGGACAGATGCCGCCAGGCCTGCTCGACGGCGACCGCGTCGTCACAGGACACCGCCGGGAAGCCGAGCCGCTCGATGGCCGCGTTCACGAGGACCACCGGGATCTTGCGCGCCTCGAGCCGCTTGTAGTGCTCGTGCGGGGCGTCCGCCTGCGCGTACAGCCCGCCGGCGAACACGACACCGGACACCTGCTGTTGCAGCAGCAACTCGACGTAGTCCGCCTCGGAGACGCCACCCTTGGTCTGGGTGCACAGCACAGGGGTCAGCCCCTGCTGGGCGAGCGCCCCGCCGATCACCTCCGCGAACGCGGGGAAGATCGGGTTCTGCAGCTCCGGCAGCACGAGCCCCACGAGCCGGGCCCGCTCGCCGCGCAGTTGGGTGGGCCGCTCGTACCCCAGAACGTCCAGGGCCGAGAGCACGGACTGCCGGGTCGCGTCGGAGACCCCCGGCTTGTTGTTGAGCACCCGGCTGACCGTGGCCTCACTGACCCCGACCTTCCGCGCCACCTGAGCAAGTCGTCGCGTCATGGACGCAAGAATACTGCAAGTCTTGCGTGCTGTTTGCGTGCTTGCTGAATCCGTCCGGAATCGTCCCCCGTGAACCCCGGCCGGGCCGAACGGGTGAGGGCGGATCGTTTCGGCGGGTGGTGGCCGCGCATTCAGGTATCACCGCTGGTCAGGACGGGAATGCGGGATGCGTTCAGGTGCCGTTCCCAGCACTGATGCCGATCCCAGCAAAGGAAAACGATCCATGCGTCTTCGTCACTCACTGGCCGCCGCGGCCAGTGCCGCCGTGCTCATCCTGACCGTGCCCGGCTCCGCCCACGCGGCCGAGGGCGACTTCCGCTACACCTACGTCGACAGCAGCGGCGAGGAGAAGCAGGCCACCCTGCACGACCCGGACAGCGGCGAATGCGTCACGCTCCCCGAAGCCGCCCAGGAGTACACCCAGCCGCCCGCCCACTCCCCCAAGAACCGCACCGACTCCTACGCGCTCGTCTTCACGAACGCCGACTGCTCCGGCGACCAGTTCACGTTGCGCCCCTACACGGGCGGCGCGAGCGAGCGGTTGAAGCTTCGGTCGGTCCTGTTCTCCTGACCCCGGGCCGGACGGTCGTCCGCGTCGCACCTCAGGGGACGCGGGCGACCGCGACGTAGAAACCACTCAACTCGGCCTTCGGGGCGGGGGTTTCCTTGTACCAGTGCGTCGCCGTCACCAGGCCGGGATCGACCAGCTCCAGCCCCTCGAAGAAGCGCTCGACCTCTGCGCGGCGCCGCATCCTCAAGGGAACCCGGCCCTTCTTGTAGGTCTCGGTGACGGAGTCCGCGAGCTCGGGGTGTTCGTCGGTGGTGCCGTGGGACAGCACCAGATAGCTGCCGGACGGCAGGGCGTTCACGAGGGTGCGCGTGAGGCCGTAAGGATCCTCTTCGTCGGTGATGAAGTGCAACAGGGCGATGAGGGAGAGCGCGATGGGGCGGTCGAAGTCCAGCCGCGCGCGGGCGTGGTCGAGGATCGCCTCGGGCCGGCGCACATCCGCCTGCACGTAGTCCGTGGCGCCTTCCGGGCTGCTGACCAGCAGCGCTTCGGCGTGCCGCAGCACGATGGGGTCGTTGTCGGCGTACACGACCCTGGAGCTGGGAGCGATCTCCTGGACGATCTGGTGGAGGTTCGGCGCGGTGGGGATGCCGGTGCCGATGTCGAGGAACTGCGTGACACCGTTGTCAGCCAGCCACGCTGCGGCGCGGTGCATGAACGCCCGATTCCGCGCCGCGTTCGCGCGTGCCGCGGGAGGCAGCTTCTCGCCCATCTCCTGATCGACGAGATAGTTGTCCTTGCCGCCCAGGAGCCAGTCGTAGACGCGCGCGGGGTGCGGCTTGCTGGTGTCGATGTGGACGTTCGTGTCGTCTGCAGTCATCCGTGGCTCCCCTACGTGTCTGACCAGTTTCAGTGTGCGGCGGGCGATCAGCGCCCCGCCCCAGCAGGCAAGGATCTTCCGAGCCTACAGGCCCATGGTTCAACTGTTCTGCCTGGTGGGAGAGTTCGCGGTGGCTACGACCAGGCCGCCTCAACTCCCCCTGCGACAGCGCCGCTAGAGCTGTCGCAGGTGGTCGCGCAGGCTTCGGGCCGCCTGCGCCATGACGGCGTCGGCGCCGGGCTGCGCGCCCGCCGGGACGAGGGACTCGGTCAGGACGGCGATCGCGAAGCACTGGCCGTCGGAGTGCTCGACGACACCGATCTCGTGACGCAGATTGAGCAGGGTGCCGGTCTTGGAGGACCAGGTGCTGGCGTCGGAGCTGAAGTCCGGGGTGAGCCGATGCCGAAGTACGTTGTGGGCCATGAGATCGCGCAACCGCTCGGCCACGTCCGGGTGGACCTTCGACGGCGTCCACAGAGCCTGCAGCAGGTCGACGAAGGTGCGTGCGCTGCCGGTGTTGGCGCGGGTGGTGTCGAGCTGCGGCAACCGATGCCCACGGCCGCTGGTACCGGCGTCGATGGCGAGGGCGTGGGCGAGATGGGTCTGGTCGGCGTCGAACCGCTCCACGGGAGTGTCGAACAGCTCGCCCACGCAGTGCCGTACGGCGATACCGCGGATGCCGAGCTCGTGGAGGATGCCGGCGACCTGGGCGGGCGGCGTGAGCTCGAACAGCGCGTTGGCGGCCGTTCCGTCGCTCAGGCAGATGCTCAGGTAGAGCAGGTCGTCGACCGCGATCCGGGCCGGGTGGCGGAACCGGCTCAGCCCGGTGGGGCCGGGCGTGGTGACCTGTCCGGGCGGCACCTCGAGCACCGTCGCCCCGTCGAGCTCGCCCCGCCGGATCCGCTCGACCGTCGCCAGCGCGAGCGGGACCTTGACCAGGGAAGCGGAGGGCAGTTGGGTGTCCGCCTCGATCCCCAGCTCCTCTCCCGTGCGCAGGTCCCGCACGAGCAGGCAGCCGTGCAGGCCGCCGTCGCGCAGTTGCCCGCGGATGTCGCGCAGCAGTGCCTCGGTGTTCACGCCCCCGCCAATGCCACGGTCCACCCCACTGTTCATGCCGCCGGTCATGGCGCCGTCCCTCCCTTTGTCCCTGCCTGGGGGACGCCCGTGCCCAGGCAGCGGGCGATGGCATCGCCCAGGCGTGCTTCGATGTGCTGCGGATTGCCCTCCGCCGCGGCGGCCAGGGCGAAGCCCCTGCCGAGCGCGATCTCCCCCATGGGCCGCCATTTCAGGGCGAGTTCCTCGGCCTGCGCCAGGGAGCACAGCAACAGGTCGCCCGAGCACAGGACTTCCGCCGCTGCGCCCGTCAGGTCGGCCGCGGCGACCAGTTGCGCGGGCCGCAGGCCCACCGCGTCACGCAGACGCGTCAGCGGGTCGCGGATGTGCGGCACGTCGTCCTCCGGCTGGATCCAGACGCGGCGCGGCGGACCGGAGGAGGCACGTCCGACGCGCAGCGTCTCCAGGTAGACGCGCCGCACGCCGGGTTCCTCGGCCCCCGCGAGCCCGAGCGGCACCGACCACGTCGCCTCGTCCGCGGGCACCGCGAGCAAGGCGGCCCGCACCTGCTGCGCGTGCAGGAGCTCCCTGCGCCGTGTCGGCGCCGCGACCCGCAGGTCGAGCGTGACGCCGTGCCCGCGCGCCTCGGCGACGAGGCGCGCGAGACCGACCGTGGAGCAGATGCCCGGCACCGCGAGCCGCCACGGCTTGCGCTTGACGGCTTCCGCCTCGTCGAGGAGCACATCGGCGGCCTGCACGAGCTGCCGGGCGGTCGGCAGCATGTCCCGCCCGAAGGGGGTGAGGACGGCGCGCCGCGACGTGCGCTCGAACAGCGGCTCGCCGAAGCGTTCCTCCAGCGCGGCGACGCGACGGCTTGCCACCGACTGGGACATCCGGGACGCCGCCGCTCCGTCGGTGAAGCTGCCGTACTCACTCACGCTGATGAACGCGCGACACGCTCCGACCAGATCCACGCCCCGAAGCCTATGCCAGATCAGCATGGAACCGCGCAGGAGCGTATTGGACCGCATACGTCACCGGGGGCAAGGGTGGCACTGGCACTCACGACCACGTCCCGGGACGGAGCCGTGCCGCCCCGTCCCCCCATCCCCCATGCGCCCTGCCTCTGGGGCGCCCCGGAGGTCTGGCCCATGCAGAACACCCGTGCCCGTCGCACCATGCTCGGCGCCCTCGCCACGCTCTGCCTCGTCCCCCTCGTGGCCTGCGCGGAAGACGACTCATCGGCCTCGTCTGCCGCCTCCAAGGAGTCGACACGCCCCGCGGGAGCGTCGAAGCACTCAGAGGCGTCGAACACATCGAAGACGCCGAAGACGCCGAAGGCGTTCACCCGCGATCTCAAGGCGCTTGAGCGCAAGTTCGACGCGCGCCTTGGTGTCTACGCCGTCGACACCGGCACCGGGCACGAGGTGGCCCACAACGCCGACGAGCGCTTCGCCTACAACTCCACCTTCAAGGCGCTGGCCGCCGGAGCCGTCCTCGACAAGTACTCCCTGAGCGGCCTCGACCGGAAGATCACGTACTCCAAGGACGATCTGGTCGCCAACTCCCCCGTGACCGAGAAGCACGTCGAGACCGGGATGACCCTGGGTGAACTGTGCGACGCCGCCGTCCGCTACAGCGACAACGCCGCGGCCAACCTGCTCTTCGATCAGCTCGGCGGGCCCAAGGGTCTGGACACCGTACTCGAGAAGATGGGCGACGACGAGACGCGGATGGTGCGCCGCGAGCCCGATCTGAGCACATGGATCCCGGGCGAGAAGCGGGACACGAGCACCCCGCGGGCGCTGGCCGACGACCTGCGCGCGTTCGTCCTCGGGGACGCCCTCGGCAAGGGCGAACGCGCACAGCTGACGAAGTGGCTCAAGACCAACACCACCGGGGACAAGACCATCAGGGCCGGTGTGCCCAAGAACTGGGTGGTCGGCGACAAGACAGGGACGGGCCAGTACTACGGCGCCCGCAACGACATCGCCGTGGTGTGGCCCGCCGACGGCGCCCCCATCGTGATGTCGATCCTGTCGAACCGCGGCACGAAGGACGCCGAGCCCTCCGACGAGCTGATCGCGGAAGCGGCCTCCGTTACCGCCGATTCGCTGTCGTAGCAGGAGGTACGCCGGTGGGGTGCGGCGACATGCGCGCACCCCCGGCCCCCGCACCCCGCGCCCTTTCCCGACGCTCCGCTGCCCGCAGCGGGAAGCCAGTACAAGGAGCCCTTGATGACGGACGTCGATGTCGCACCCCTCACCAGACCCGGCCGCGGACCCGCCAGGAAGGGGCCCCGCGTGGTGGTCGCGGCGGGGCTGACGCTCGCGCTCGCCGCGGGCATCGGGTACGCCGCAGAGCTGGGCCCCTTCGACCCCGGACCCTCGACACCCGACCCGAAGGCGACGGAGCGGGCGCGCGCCTTCCTGGCGGCCTGGGAGGCGGGGCGCATGTCGCGCGCGGCGGCGCTGACCTCGAGTCCCCAGCAGGCGGAGCGTGTCCTGAACAGCTTCACCGCCGGGCTCGACATCAGTGAGCCGACCCTGACGCCGGGAGCCGCCAAAGCCGGTGAGGACGGCACCGTGACCGTGGCTTTCACCGCCAAGATGCCCGTCACCGAGCTGGGCACCTGGACCTACGCCTCGACCCTGCCCCTGCGCAAGCAGGACGACGGCGCGTGGAAGGTGGACTGGGCGCTGTCCCTCGTGCACCCGAAGCTGAGCAGCACGGAGAAGTTCCGCCTGGAACGGGAGGACACCGCCGGGCCCGAGATCAACGACCGCGCCGGGAACGCCTTGTCGAGCGAGACGCACCCCTCCCTCGGCCCGCTCCTCCCCCAGATCGCCGGGGGCAGCGGCGCCGGTCCGCGGGGCGCGGTCCAGCGCGTCGACCGGGCCACCGGCGAGGTCACGGGCACCGAGGCCTCCTTCGGCAAGAAGTCCGACCGCCCCGCCGACCGTCCCGTGGCCACCACCCTCGACGCCACCTGGCAGGCCGCCGCGGAGAAGGCACTCGCCACCAAAGCCAAGGGCAAGGACGCCGCGCTCGTCGCCCTGCGGATCGATGACGGGGAGATCCTGGCCGTGGCCAACTCCCCCTCGTCCGGGTTCAATCGCGCCGTCTCGGGCACCTACGCGCCCGGCTCCACCTGGAAGATCGTCACCACCGGCGCGCTGCTGCTCAAGGACGCGGTGGCACCCGGCGACGTCGTGGACTGCCCCAAGTACCTCACCGTCGGCAAGCGGTTCCAGAACGTCGAGACCTCCGAACACCGGGGCGCCACCTTCCGCAAGGACTTCACCGCCTCGTGCAACACCGCGTTCATCGGCCTGCGCGACAAGGTCGGTGACCAGGAACTGGGCGACGTCGCCGGAAAGTACTTCGGGGTCGGGCAGAAGTGGGACGTCGGGATCCCCTCGTACGACGGGTCCGTCCCCGTCCCCCGTGACCAGACCGAGAAAGCGGCTTCGATGATCGGACAGGGCAGGGTGCAGGCCAACCCGCTGATCATGGCTTCGGTCACGGCGACAGCGGTGTCCGGCACCTTCCACCAGCCCACCCTCACCAGTGACACCGAGGACACAACCACCACGACCCCGCTTCCGCGTGAAGTCGTCTCTCAGCTGCGCGAGTTGATGCGCGCCACGGTCACCGAAGGCACGGCCACGGTCCTGGCCGATCTGCCCGGCGATGTGGGAGCCAAGACGGGCACCGCCGAGGTGTCCGACGACGTTCCCAACAACGGCTGGTTCGTCGCGCATCGCGGCAATGTCGCCGTGGCCTGCGTCGTCGAGAAGGGCGTCACCGGCGGCTCCTCCGCCGGGCCTGTCGTCCGCAGCCTCCTCGGGGCCGTGCCGGACGACCCCTCCTGACCGACGTCAAACGGCCGAGCGACCCGCCCTGGGCCTCAGGACTCCCGGCACTCCACGTGACCCCAGCCGTGCGCGTTCTTCGCGATCTTCTCACCGGCGGCGTAGGGCTTCTGGCAGTGGCAGCGGCCGGGGAACTTGGCCTTGATGACCGCACCCGAACTCCCCTTGCCCGCCCGCGCGGTGGAACTCTTGCGGGGGCGCGCGGCGGAGGGCGAGGACGTCATGCGCTCGGGCCGCGGCTCGGGGATCGTCAGCGCCCCGTGGACCGTACCGGCGGGCTCCTGCGTCGTGGCCGCGTCGCTGGCCGCGACGTCGGCGATCGCGTTGAGGTGATCGCCGTCCACCTGGTGGGCGGCGACGTGCCGGAAGGTCACCGGGCGGCCTTGCAGCAGCGCGTCGATGCGTACGACGAGATCCTTGTTGGCGACCGGCTTCTTCGCGGCGGTCATCCAGCCGTTCCGCTTCCAGGACGCGATCCACTTGCTGACGGCGTTCATCGCGTACTGGCTGTCCATCCGGACCTCCAGCGGTACCGCGGGGTCCGTGGACTCCAACAGCTCGGCCAGCGCGGTCAGTTCGGCCACATTGTTCGTTGCGTGGCCGAGCGGACCTGCCTCCCACCGCTGCGGGCGCTCATCGGCATCGGCGACCACCCAGGCCCAGGCCGCAGGGCCGGGGTTCTTCTTCGCGGCTCCGTCACAGGCAGCGATGATCAAGTCAGACATACCTCGATGATGCCAGCCCGCACGAGTCGGGCACGCCACCGCCCCTCCGGCGGCGGCCCGCCCAGGCCCTACGTCCCTTCGGCGTCCAGCGCCGGGGCGATGACGGCGAAGGCACGGTCGGTCAGCTCGGCGGGATCCTCGGCACCGTCGCTGTCGCTCCACCGTTGCAGCACGGCGTCGAAGGCGGTCAGCGCCATCCCGGCGGCAAGGCGCGGGTAGAGGTCCACGCCCGCGTCACGTCCCAGACGCCGCGCCACCTCCCCCGTCAGGTCGTCACCCCACTGCGCCTGGCGCTCCAGGAAGCGGGCGCGCAGGGCCGGCGTACGCAGAATCAGCCGCACCACGGGCAGCACCCGCTCGGAGTGGTCGCCACAGGCGGCGAGGGGAACCCACACCGCGTGCCGCAGCGCCACGGCGGGCCGCTCCTCGACGGGGCGAGCGGCCAACTCCGCGTGGATGCCGACGCCCATGTCGGCCAGGAACTGGACGACCACGTCCTCCTTGGAGGCGAAGTACCGGAAGAACGTCCGCCGGGAGACCCCGGCGGTGGTCACGATCTCGTCGATGGTGACCGCGTCGAACCCCTTCCGCGCAAGGAGTTGCAGCGCCGCTTCGGTCAGCTCGTTCGAGACGAGCTGCCGTTTGCGCTCGGCCATGCTCACTTCGGGGCGGGTACTCACCGGACCATCGTACACACCATGCCCTGTATGACACTCAAGCACACTCTTGACACTCAGTGCCAACAGCGACAGCATGTGCCGCATGACGCAGCAACAACGCTGGACAGCCGAGCAGACACCGGACCAGACCGACCGGGTGTTCGTCGTCACCGGGGCCAACAGCGGCCTCGGCCTGGCGACCGCCCACGCAATCGCCCGGCGGGGCGGGCACGTGATCCTGGCGGTGCGCGACGAGGCGAAGGGCCACCGGGCGGTCGCCGAGATCACCGCGGCACACCCGGGCGCGAGCCTGGAGGTACGCCGCCTCGACCTGGCCGACCTCGACTCGGTGCGCGGCTTCGCCGATCAGCTGCACGCCGACCATCCGCACATCGACGTGCTCATCAACAACGCGGGGGTGATGGCGCCACCTCGTACGCTCAGCGCGCAGGGCCACGAGCTGCAGTTCGCCTGCAACCACCTCGGCCACTTCGCGCTCACCGGCCTGCTGCTCGACCTGCTGGCCGCGGGGAGCGACCCCCGCGTGGTGACGGTCAGCTCGATCAACCACCGGCAGGGGCGCATCCGCTTCGACGACCTGACCGGCGAGCGCGGCTACAAGCCCATGGGCTTCTACAACCAGTCGAAGCTCGCCAACGCCGTCTTCGGCCGGGAGCTCCACCGCCGCCTGACCGAGTCCGCAAGCCCCGTGCGCAGCGTGCTCGCCCACCCCGGCTACAGCGCCACCCAGCTCCAGATGGGCACGCCGATCGGCCTGTGGCGGGTGGTTCTCGGACGCATCGGCAATCCGCTGTTCGCCCAGCGCCCGGCCGATGGCGCGCTGCCCCAGCTGTACGCGGCGACCGAACCGGACGCGCGGAGCGGCGAGTTCATCGGTCCGGGCGGCCTGGCCGAGCTGCGCGGCGCACCACGGCGCGTGCAGCTTGCGCCCGCGGCGGCCGACCCCGAGACGGGCCGCCGCCTGTGGGAGCTCTCGGAGCGCTTGACCGACGTACGGTTCGCGTTCAAGGCCGTCGCCTGACGGCGCTTCGTCAGCGCACGGCGGGGAGGATCAACTCCCAGGTGTCGACGGCGAAGTCGAGGGTCATGCCGTGGCGTTCGTACAGGGCGAGCGCCCCGGTGCTGTTGTCGGTGTCCACTCCGAGGCCGATCCGTTCGCGCCCCAGCGCCGCGTAGTAGCCGAAGGCGTGGCGCAGGAGGTAGCTGCCCAGGCCCTTGCCCCGGGCCTGGCTCAGCACTCCGAGGTGGCCGATCCAGGCCATCGACGCGCGGTCGTTGTGGGTGTGCAGCACCGCCGCGTCCCCGAGGCCGTCGACGTGCGCGATCCACGTCCGGGACCAGTCGGCGCGCTCGGCGTCGAGGTCGTGCAGCCACTGTTCGTACGTGCGCGGCTGGAAGTCGAAGTGCTCTGCGAAGGATTCCTGCAGCAGCGCGTGGGCGCGCCGGCGGTCCGGCTCGGCCAGGCAGGGACTCAGTGTCACGCCGGCGGGCGGCTCCGGCAGCCGGTCCTTGGCGGTGGAAAGGTCACGGGCCATCGCGTTGTAGCGCCGGACCGGTGTCCAGCCCCGCCCGCGCAGCGCGTGCAGGTCCACGGTGGGGGCGGTGTTGAGGCCCAGGTGCACCACCGCCCGGTCCGCGCCGTTGGCAGCGGCCCGCTCGACGGTGCGCGCCTCCATCAGCTCGAACAGGTGACGGGAGGCCTGGGACCGGTCGGGCAGCGTGTAGAACTCCACGTCGATCCGCTCGCCGCCGGACTCGTCCCACATCAGGCCGTACGCGATGAGCCTGCCGTCGTCGAACAGCAGCCAGGAGTCGTGCTCCAGGTCCACCTCGGGGTGCTTCAAGTCGGCCTGGATCTCGGAGAGTGCGGTGTCGGCCCGGCCGATCTCCAGCAGGTCGATCTCGTTGAGCAGCGCGCACACCGTCGCCGCGTCGTCGAACGTCGCCGGGCGCACGGTCAGGCCTGGCGGCAGGGTGGTGGGCGTGGTCATGGGCCCACTCTCCGATGCCGGAAGTCTGGCCGCAACGGACTTTTTCGGGCCGTGCCGGGGCCATTGCGGCCCCCGGCACGGTCGGCTTCGACTAGATGCCGAACGGCGCGGCATAGCGCACCGTGCCGCTGGGCAGCGGGTGATCGGCGTCGAGGGCGAGGGCCATCATGGCCTCGTCAGGGACCTCGATGCTGATGCCGATACCGTACGTCGAGGCACGGGTGAAGCCGAAGCGCGGGTAGTACGCCGGATGTCCGAGGACGGTGACGAAGCGCTCGCCCCGGCCCTTGGCCACCTCGAGCGCGGCACGGATGGCCGCGGAGCCCGCTCCGGTCTTCTGGTACTCGGGGAGTACGGCGACGGGGGCCAGGCACAGGGCCGGGGTGTCCCCGATGTGGCAGCGGGTCAGCAGGGCGTGGCCGACGAGCTTGCCCTCCTGGTCGGTGGTGACGATGGACAGCCCGTCGATCCAGGCGGTGTCGGCGCGCAGTGCGTCGACGAGGTCGGCCTCCGACGGAGTGTCGAACGCGGCGACGTCGATGGCGTGGACGGCGGGGATGTCAGCGCTGGTCTCGGCGCGCGTGATCCAGGTGTTACTCATGATGGATGGAGATCCGTTTCATGGTGGGTACGTGTGGGTGGTGCCCCGCGAGCTCACGCTCCCGGCGAGGGCGAATCCAGCTGAGGTCAGGCCACGACCCGGGACGTGAGGGTGGTCCGGGCGGTGCGCATGGCAGTGGCCTTGAGCGCGGTCATCAACCCCAACTCCCCACTTCCTCGATACCGGATCTCACACGAACGCCGACGATCTTACCATCCGCCCGCTGGGCTCAGGAGAAGACCGCGTGGACCTGGTCGACGGCCTCGGGCCCGTTTTGGTGAGCGCCATGATCACGCCCACCGATTCCGGTGATCCGGATCCGTTCATCATGTCCGGCCTGCACCTCAGGCCCCACCGATGATTCTGGACGCCCGCAGCGGTCACCACTGGTGGAACGCACACTCAGTGGAGGTGGAGAAACACCATGCGCACGCTCGCTGTCACCCAGAACATCACCGTCGACGGTTCGGTCGAGATGCTCACCGACTGGTTCGACCCGCAGGGCCAGGACGGGGTCGACATGGCCGACGTGCTGGAGGAGAGCCATCGGCAGGACAGCCGGGCCGACGCCCTGCTGCTCGGTCGGCAGACGTTCGAGGACTTCCGTGGCTACTGGCCGCGGCTGACCGACGACACCACCGGCATCGCCGATTACCTCGACAAGGTGCACAAGTACGTGGTGTCCACCTCGCTGGAGGACCCCCTGTGGGCGAACTCGACCGTGCTCGCGGGCGACGCCGTCCAAGAGGTGACCTCGCTCAAGGAGCAGCGCGGCAAGGACATCGTGCTCACCGGGAGCATCACCTTGGCGCACACACTGATCGAGGCGGGACTTGTCGACGAGTACCGCTTCTTCGTCTACCCGGCGGTCCAGGGCCGCGGCCGCCGCCTCTTCCCCGAGGGTTATGAGATCCCGCGGCTGCGGCTGGTCGAATCGAAGGCCTTTCGCAGCGGGATCACGCTGCAGCGCTACGTCCCCCGCCGCGATGGGAGCCCAGAGGCGTAGGGAGGGATGGACGGGGGACTCGGGAGCGAGGCAGATTGTGCACCGGCATGCACACGGGCTTCCGTACGACGACCACTGGGGGGCGCGATGTCGACGCAGACCCATCGCCTCATCATCAACGAGCTGACACGGTGCGACGAGTGTGCCGTGCTGCGCGTGAGCGGTGAACTCGACCGGACCGCCGAGAAGTTCTTCCTGCGTACGCTCGGCGCCTCCGTCATGGCGGGGCATCGACATCTCGTTCTCGATGTGACGGCGCTCGTGTTCTGCGACTCCCGTGGGCTCAACTGCCTGCTCGGGGTGCGGTGGTTGCTGCGGCGCCGCGAGGGCCAGCTTCTGCTTGCGGGAGCCGGCCGCCACCTCGTCGAACTCCTGACGCTGACCGGCAGCACGGAGATTTTCCCCCGCCATCTCACCGTAGGCCGGGCCCTGCTGGCCCTGCCGCCGTCCCACCGCCCCCTGTGGCCGCCCGCGCCCTCCCGGCCGCTTGACGGCGCGCCGAGCGACGCCCCGCCATGACGACGGCGGCGTCGGCTCGGTGCGCGGGGCCCCGCTACTTCGCCCGAGCCAGAGCGATCGCGCCCTGAAGCCGCTCCCCCGCCTCGTACATCATGTAGGGGACGCCGTTCTCCGTTCCGAAACTCGGTGACGCGCTGCGCCCGTTGTCCGGCGCCGCGTCCATCGAGTCGTGGAAGACGCCGAGGTGATCGCGGCGCGAGAAGTCCTTGCCGACCTCGGTGATCAGTATGTTTCCGCCGCTGCCCTTGTCCGTGTTGTAGACGACGTAGGCGCTGTTCCCGCGTGTCAGCAGGTGCGGCCCGCCCACGTTCTGCGCCCCCACATCCCCATGACGGATCAGCGGGGTCTGGTCGAAGGTCCAGTTGCGCCCGTCCTGCGACCAACCCCAGGCTATGTCACGGTGGTTGGTGGTGTTGTTCAGCATGAAGAGCATCACGTAACGGGCCCCGCGGGACGGCAGATCGTGGCGGAACACGCGGGCATAGGACGTCTCGGTCGAACCGGCAGGCAGCATCGAGGTGGACAGCACCACCTTGTCGTACGTGAAGTGGATGCCGTCCTTGGAACGGGCCAGGCGGGTCGTGGTGTTCTCCCCGTGGAAGTAGAGCCACATCTCCTCGGCGTCCTCGTTCCACAGCACGTGGGGCGAGGAGACGTGGCTGACCTTGTAGTGCGGCTGCCAGTCGTTCGTGACGAGCGGGTTGGCCGCGTACTCGGTGAAGGGGCCGTCGATCGAGTCGCCGTAGGCCAGGCAGATGCCGCCGGGGGCGTCGTGCGGCGCGTAGTAGAGGTAGAACCGGCCCAGCGCGCCGGGGATCCGGCCGACGGTGCCGCGCAGACACGGGAAGATGATCTCGCCCGTGGGGTTGTAGTCGAGGTCCGAGGGCTTCAGCACCGTCCGCACGTACGTGTAGTCGGGGAAGCCGCCCGGTGCCGCGACGGCCGTGCCCGCCGTCCCGGCGCCGATCGCCAGGGCCGTGCCGGTGGCGGCCGCCCCGCGCAGGAAGACGCGGCGCGGGACATTGTGCTGGGGCTCGTTCATTTCTGGACTCCGTCCTGGGAGTTGAATGTCGGAGGAATGCTCAGAGGTAGGTGGCGGCGGTGACGCAGAATCCGCCGAGCGCGACGGCCCACACGTACGGCAGGGTGCGCACCATGACCTGCTGGGGGCCGACGCCCGCGTACTGGGCGCTCCACACGGTCTGGGTGCTCGTGGGATCGGCGACGCCGAAGACCTGGTTGTAGGAGGCGGCGAGGCCTAGCACGGCGACGGCGGGGTAGATGCCGGCCGCGATGAGGACCCCCGCGATGCCCGCGCCGAGGCCGTAGACGTTCAGCGGGCCCCGGTAGAGGCACAGCGGCACGAGCAGGGTGAAGACCAGCACGAACAGCACCGGGTTCTGCGGGCTGACGGCCTTGACCAGCGGCTCCAACGCTTCGATGGCGCCCGGCAGTTTGACCGCGGCGAGCAGGATTCCGATGGCGATGAACAGGGCGATCGGAGGCGCGGCGACCTCGAAGCCGCCGTACAGGGTGCGCAGCAGCCGCTTGTTCATCGCGCGCGGCCGGGTCGTGGTGACCAGGGCGTAGAGCACACCGGCCAACAGCGAGGGAATGATGGCCAGTTCGAAGCCGAGGGCCAGGACCAGGGGCACGACGGGGGTGATCAGCGCGTACCAGGGTGCGTCGCCGAGGCGTTCACGGCGCGAGCGGCGCTTGTCGACGGCCGTCTTCAGGGCCCAGGTGTGCTCGACCCCGCGACGGCGGGACTCGACGAGGACGAAGGCGACGGCCGCGACCAGGGCCAGCGGGAACAACTTCACCATGAAGTCCCGCACCGTGGGGACCGGCAGGTCCAGGGCGGTCGAGAAGAACTGCCAGATGGGCAGTTCGAACGGCACCCCGACGGCGATGCCCATCAGGATGGTGCCCGCCGCGGTGACCTTGGGGATACCCACGGCCACCATCGCCGGGATGCCGATGATCCCGGCCAGCATGGCGGCGGGTGCCGAGCCGGTGACCGTGCCGATCAGCGCGGACACGGCGAGCACGCCGAGCGCCACGACCGTGGGCCGGTCGCCGCCGAACTCAACGATCTTGCGGACGATGGTCCCCGCGATGCCGGTCTCGTCGAGGAGTTTGCCGAGCCACGATCCGAGCAGCACCGCGATCATCGTCGAGGCGAGCATCGGGGCGCCCTCTTGGAGGACGGTGTCGAAGACGCTCTCCTTGCCGGTCAGCGGCGCTCCGGCGACGAGGGCGATGACGACACCGAGGAGGACCAGGGCGAAGGCGGTGGGGAGCTTGCGGGTGAGCATCGCGGCGACACCCACAGCCATGACGATCAGGATGACAACGCCCATGGCGCTACTTCTCTCTGTGGGTCTCGTGGGTCAGGTGGGTCTCGCGGGTCACGGCGTCGGCGAGCGCGGCCGTGAGAAGAAGGGGGCTGCGGCCCAGACCGCAGACGGTCCGGGCATGGGCGTGGGCGGCGATCTCCTCCGCGCCCGCCACGTGCCCGTACAGCCGGAACCGCCCCGCGCGCAGGACGACATGGCCCAGTGCCTGCTTCAGTGCGGCCTTCGCCGGACCGTGGTGGAGGTGTTCGTGCACGGACTCGTGGGCGAGGGCCGCCGCGCGCACCGATCCTGGCGGGTACCAGTGCCGCCAGCCCCGTGCGTCGATCAGCGCTTCGGCCGCGGCCAGGGTGTCGGTGTAGAGCTCCACCGTGGGTGTCGGCCGTGAGGTGTAGCGGGCGAGCAGGCCGTGCTCCATGCCGTCGGCCCGTTCGACGATCCTGGCCCGGCACGGCACGGGGGCCAGCGCCGCGCCGAACTCCTCGGCCGTGCGCGCCCAGTGGCGGAGGAGCTCCGGGTCGCGCCCCTCATGGGTGGGGGTCGCGGCAAGGAGCTGGACCGCGTGGTCCAGGTCGTCGCACGTCTCCGGCGAGGGCACGGGCGCCGTGGGCGGGCTCATGTGCGCACCTCCAGGACGGCGACGACCGTCTCGTCGGCGGTACGGGAGTCGAGTTCACTGCGGGCGAGCGCGAGCAGCGGCTCGGGGTCGAGGACGCCCGACAGGTCCGCGATCCGGGAGCCGAGCAGCAACCGCACGGCGGGGGCGCGGACGCCGCCGTCGCCGTACGAGGTGGTCTCGCGCACCAGCTTCGCGAGCACGTCGGGGGCGTCGGCGATCCGGGTGGTCTCCACGCGGGCGTCGGGGACGTGGAGGCGTATGACGCCGTCGGCGTCGACGATGCGGACGGGATGCCGGGTGGCGCGCAGGGTGCGGCGCATCTCGGTGCCGTACACGGTGTGGGCGGAGGTCTTGGCGAGGACCGTGACCCGGGACGGGTCGGCCTTGAGACTGGCCGCCGCGGTGCGCAGCCGCTCCGCCTCGTCCGCCCGGTGTGCCCGGTCCTGGGTGCGCAGTTCGGTGGCGCCGGTGGCCACGGCGCGCACGGTGCTGGTCTGCGGGTCGACGGTGACCTCGACCTCGACGCCGTCGGCGGCGGCGCCCTGCGCGATGACGGCTGCCTCCGCCTCTGCCCGTACGGCGAGGATCTGCGCCTGTCCGGCCCCCGGTATGGTCCGCTCGATCTGCTCCCGGACCAGGGCGAGCGCGACTCCGATCGGGCTGATCACCTCGCTGTGGCGTGCGATGCGCCCTTCCAGACCACTGACGTCGGCCAGGTGCGGTGTGACGGACGCGGCTCCACCGCCTCCGCCGACGAGGAGGGCTGTGTCCTTGTCGAGCCGGTAGTCCCTGATCATCGTGTCGACGACCTTCTTGACGTGGGCCGTTCCCACGTCGAGGAGCCGGGCCGCGGCGGTGGCGACGTCCACCCCGAGCGCCTCGGCGAGCGGGGCGAGTGCCGCCCTCGCGACGTCCTGGTCGCTGCGGGCGAAGTCGCCCTCGGGCACGCGCCCCGCCGCGTTGGCCGCGCACGTCATGGTGAGGGCGAAGCGGCCGCCCGCCGCGTCGAGGACGGCGTAGTCCTCCGGGTCGTCGGCCATCGGGCGGACGGTGGTGAGCCTGGCTTCGCGCAGGTCGTCGATGCTCGCGAAGCACGCGTAGGGCAGCCCTGCGATGTGGGCGCTGCGCGGCCCGACCCCGGTCACCTTCCCGCCGCCGATCCGCACCATGGAACCGCCGCCGACTCCGACTGTGCGTACGTCCAGGGCGTTGAGGTAGGACTTCTTGCCGAGGATCGTGGCGTGCTGGACGGCTACCTTGCCGCGCCGTACGACGCTGATGTCGGTGGAGGTGCCGCCGGTCTCCAGGAAGACTCCCTCGCTGATGCGTTCTTGCATCAGCGCGCCCGCCACGCCCGCGGCGGGGCCCGACAGGACGGTCAGGAGCGGCCTGCGCCGCATCTCGTCGAGGGACATCACGCCGCCGTCGCAGCGCATCACCATCAGCGGTGAGCCGACCCCGGCCTTGGTGATGGAACTGTCGACGAGATCGGCGGTGGCCAGCATGCGCGGCAGGATCGCCGCGTTGACCACGGCCGTGCGGGTGCGCTTGTTCAGCCCGTACAGAGAGGTGATCTCGTGTGCGGCCGTCAGCGGAAGACCGGTGGAGCGCGCCGCCGTCACGACGGCCTGCTCGCCCTCCGGCCGGTCGACGCTGAACGGCTCGGTGGCCACGAGGACTTGGGCGCCGTCCCGCGCCAGTGTGTCGGCGGCGCGCCGGACGGACTCCGCGTCAAGCGGGTCCGTGACATGGGCGTAGGCGAGCGGAAGGCTTTTGCCCGGGGTGAGTTCGAGCTTGCCGAGCGCGGCGAGCCTGCGGGTGAGGGCCGCGCCGGGTCCGGTGCCGATGCCGATCAGGCCCACGGTGGCGACGTCGCCCTCCAGCAGGGCGTTGGTAGCCTGTGTCGTGCCGTGCGCCAGAAAAGCGACGTCCTCGGGCGCGCGGCCGGTCTCTTCCAGCAGACGGCTCAGTGCTTCCACGATGCCGTGAGCCACGCCGTCCTCGTGATGGTGGCTGGTGGGGACCTTCACCTGTCCCAGGAGTTCCAGGGTCGTGGCGTCTACGGCCACGGCGTCGGTGAAGGTTCCGCCCACGTCGATGCCGACGCGGATGCGGTGGGTGGTCATGGTTGGGCACCTCCTTGTGCGGGTTGGCGGTGCGCGGGCGGGCCGGGTGGGACAGGTGGAGCTGTCCCACCCGGCATTTCCGCGGGTCAGTAGCCGCGTACGTCGGGCCAGTGGCGCTGCACCCCGTCCCGGTCGAGCAGCCGCGCGAATTCGTCGAACCGCTTGTCCTCGCCCTGGACCTGGTGGGGTTCGACCCCTTCGGACACGCAGTGCGCGGCCAGGGCGCCGGCGACCTCGCCGATGTTCCACTCCACGGGGTGGAGGCGATAGCAGCCGTTGGTGATGTGGGTGGTGCCGATGTTCTTGCCCGCGGGGAGGAGATTGCGGACCCGGCGGGGCATGAGCGCGCCGAGCGGGATCTCGAACGGCACCGAGCCGATGTCGATGTAGTTGTCACCGCCGGTGGAGGGGTGCAGGTCGATCCGGTAGTTGCCGATCCCCACGGAGTCCCGGTAGGTGGTGCGCCCGTACGGGCCGACGACGTCGATGGCGACGTCCTGTTCGGTGACGGTGGTGACGGCCTTGATCCGCCGCGACTCCCGCACGTAGGGGGCCTTGGCCAGGCCGTCCGCCGTGCCCGTGATGTCGGGGCGCAGCCGCAGGCCGGGGAATCCGGTGCCGCCGTCCTCGCGGGGCGCCTCGGTCTGCAGCCAGTAGAGGACCGAGAGCGAGAGCTGCCGCGCTTCCGCGAGTGCCTGTGCCGAGGTCTCCTGGCCGCCTCCGATCAGCGGCTTCAACCAGTAGTCGTTGAGCGGCCAGTTGACCAGCGTGATGTCGGAGTCGAAGGCGCCTGGCCGGTGCAGCTTGCGGGCGAGGATGCGGCGGAAGCCCCACAGTTCCTTGTCGCCCGCGTCGGCGCTCTGGTCGGCGTTGACGGCGAGCGGGTCGATCTCCGGGTTCGGTACGAACGTACGCGGGACGGCCTCGAGCGAACGCGGGTCCGGGGCGAGGAAGCCCAGGAGCGGGCCCGGCCAGAAGTCGGGCCGGTAGGAGCGCCAGAAGTCGTAGTCGACGGGGCGCTCGATGACGTGGTTCTCGCCCTCGTGGTGGGAGAGCGCGAAACAGACGGTGATGCCCTGCTGGTTGAGGGGCTGTGCTTCGTCGGGCGCGTGCGGCTCGCCGAACTCGGCGCGCGACTCGGCGCCGATGGCGTGCTCGACGCCGCCCAGTTCGAGCAGTTCACCGGTCTCGGTGGCGTCGATGACGTAGCGGGCGTGCAGCGTATTGCGCTCGCCGTCGCGCAGGTTCTCCAGGGTCACCGAGGTGATGACATCGTTGTCCGACTCGGCGGCGACGGCCCGGTGCTCGGTGAGAAGGGTCAGCCGCCCCGACGCGAGATGAGGCGCGAGCATGCCCTCCATGACGGCGAGCGCGACACGGGGTTCGTGACAGAGCTTGCTGACCCGCCCGGCTCCAGGATTGAGACCGGTCAGGGACAGCGCCTGCGAACGCAGGGGATACCACTGGCGGTAGTAGTCCCTGATGGACTCGCGCAGCTTGCGGTACGAGGCGGTCGTGCCGAACTGCTCCACCCAGGGGTGCTCGTCCGGCGGAACGGCCTGGGAGGTGAGCTGGCCTCCGATCCAGTCGGTCTCCTCGGTGAGGACGACGGTCCGGCCGGCCCGGCAGGCGGCGAGCGCGGCGGCGACGCCGCCCAGACCGCCGCCGACGATGAGGATGTCCGGTTCAGGGATCACGGTTCTCCTAGAGCTGCTGTGCTGTACGTGGTCGTGCTGCGGGACAGGCGCCTGGTGGGGCGCGGCTGCCCACGGCCGTCATGCGCTGTCCTCAAGCGCCTTGGGCGGTGGCCCGGTGGTGGCGCCGGGCCGGAACGCGCAGGCCACCAGCGGGTCGGGGGCGTCCTCGCCGGCGACGAGTGTGGCGAGCAGGCGTACGGCTGCGGCGCCCAACTGCGCGCGGGGGATGTCGAATCCCGTGGGCTGCGGCCCGTCCGCGAGGTCGGGTGGCGGGCTGCCGAGCAGGGCGAGGGAGACGTCGTCGGGGCAGCGCAGACCGGCGTCACCGGCTGCCGCGCTCAGCGCCCGCCAGGCCGCGCCGCTGTCGGTCTCCTCGGCCACGAACGCGGTGACGCCCTCCGTCACCCACTGCCGCAGGCGCTCGGGGCCGAGCTCGCGCTCCGGATCGGCGCAGCGGAACACGGCGGCCTTCCCGCCGGGCAGCCCGGCCATGTCCAGGCCCTCGTGGAAGCCCTGTTCACGGTCGGTGGACGCGGGCGCGTCGTCGTCCTCGCGTACGAGGATGATGCGGCGGTGCCCGAGTGCGGCGAGCCGGTGGACGACTTCGCGGCTGGCGCTGATGTAGTCGGCGCCGACCCAGGCAAGGCCTTCCGGTTCGTCCCTGCGGCCCAGGTGCACCACGGGGAAGCCGTCGTCCACGAGCCTGCGCAGTTCTTCCACCGGGGCGTGACGGCCGAGGAAGAGGCAGCCGTCCGCCAGGCGCGCCCTGTTGAGCGCGTGCGGGCCGCCGGCCCCCGCACCGCCGGTGCTGGATCCGGTGAAGAGCACCAAGTCGTAGCCCTGCGCGGCGGCTTCCTGCTCCACACCCACCAGGAACGGGTAGTACGAGTGCTGCACGTCCGTGGGGAAGGTGGCCGTGAAGCTGAAGACGCCCAGCAGGCCGTTGCGCGCCGCCGCGAGACGCCGGGCGGCCGGGTCGGGCACGTAGCCCAGGCTGCCGGCCGCGTCGAGCACCTTCTGCCGGGTCTCGTCCGAGATGGCGACGCCCTCTCTCTTGCCGGCAAGCACCAGCGAGACCGTGGCCTGCGAGACCCCCGCGAGCCGTGCGACCTCGGCCTGGCGCGGGCGGCCTGTGCGCCCCGCCGAGGCGGGCGCCCGACCTCGTCCGGCTCGCTTCTTGGGTTCGTCCACCGCTGCCCCTCCATCATTAATGCGTATTAGTAATGCGCATTAACGAGTACTGTGCGGGGCGTGGGGCGACCGGTCAAGAGGCGTGGACGGACTTTTCCACCCACCCCCCGAGGCTCAGTAAGGGCTGTGCATGGTCAGGAAGCGGATGTCGAGGTCGGACTCCAGGTAGTCCATCCGCCGCTCCCAGAAGGCCCGCATGTGCGGGAGGGCGAGGTGGGCGTCGAGATCGGCCTCGGTGCGCCAGGCCTCGTAGAAGACGAAGACACCGGGCTCGTCGCGGTCCTCGTGGAAGTGGTACTCCAGGCAGCCGGGCTCCCGCCGCGTCGGCTCGACGAACGAGAGCAGGAGCTCTTTCAGTTCGGCGGCGCGTTCGGGCTTGGGGCGGGCGGTGCCGACGAGCGTGAACGGCTGATCCATGACGGTTCTCTTCTCGACAGACGACAGATGACTCGACAGATGACTCGACGAATGGACGAGCCCGTGCCTAGGTACGACGAATCCCGTACCTATGGCTCGAACGCTAGCGACCCAAGAGGTACGATGCAAACCGTACCTATCGACGAGACCCTGAAGCGAGGTGCCCGGAATGCCAGACGACGAGGGCCACCCCACCGTCGAGGAAATGCGGCTCGGCCCGGTGCTGGCCGCGCTCGCGGACCCGCTGCGCCGCCGCGTCGTGCGCGAACTGGCGACCGCGCCCGACGGCACCGCGCGCACCTGCAGCTCCTTCGCGCTGCCGGTCTCCAAGGCGACCATCACGCACCACTTCCGCGCCCTGCGCGAGGCCGGTCTCGTCCAGCAGGTCGCCCGCGGCAACAGCCGGATGGCCACCCTGCGGCGGGCCGATCTGGAGCAGCGGTTTCCTGGACTCCTGGAGCTGGTGACGGCCGAGCCTCAGGAGTGAGCCGCGTTCGCGCCACGACGTCCAGGGCGGCAACCGCACCTCTGGGACCTGGGAAAATGCCGTGGTGCCCCGGAACCAAGGTCCCGTAGGGTGCGGCAGCATGAACCAGGATTCCCGCCCTGCCGTCCGTCCGATACGTGCCGATGAATGGCCCGAGGTGAGGGAGCTGAGGCTCTTCTCGCTGAAGGATCCGGCAGCTCCGATCGCGTTTCTCGAGACGTACGAGAAGGCTTCCGCGGAGCCGGACTCCTTCTGGCAGGAGCGGGCCAGGAGGGCGGCCGAAGGCACGCTCGTGCACCAGTTCGTGGCCGAGGGCCGGGACGGGACCTGGAGCGGCACGGTGACCGTGCTCATCGAGGACCCGGACGACGACGACGTGTTCGGCGGAGCCATCGACCGGCGCCAGGCGCATGTCGTCGGCGTCTTCGTCCGCCCCGAGTACCGCGGAAGCGGTGTGATCGACGCGCTCTTCGAGACGGCCGTCGGGTGGGCGTGGTCGGTGACGGACGTGGCGCGGGTGCGCCTGTTCGTCCACCAGGACAACGCGCGGGCCGAGAGCTGCTACCAACGGCACGGCTTCGTGCGTTCGGGCGCGACCGTCCCGATGAAGGGCGATCCCGCCAAGCTGGAGCGCGAGATGGTCCTCGACAAGCCCGCGGGTGACTCCCCGCGCTAAGCGGCTGGTCGCGACCCTGGCTCTAAGGGCCGGCCCGTCCCACGAAGAGGCTCCGCAGGTGCGCCAGGCTCCGCTCGGCGAGCGGACGCAGGTCGGCGGCGACGGCACGGGCATCGGCCCGCAGCCGCTCCTCAGCACCGACGCCGAGCACGTCCACGGCCTCCGTGGCGAAGGACGGCTCGGCGAGCCAGTCGTCGAGGAGGCCGGGGGTGACCTCCAGGTGGAACTGGAGACCCCATGCGGCAGGCCCGGCCCGGAAGGCCTGGCACTCGGTGGTGTCGGTCCGGGCAAGGACGCGCGTGTCGTCGGCGGGAACGATGCGGTCGCCGTGCCAGTGGAGCACGGCAGGGGCGTCGGCCAGCGGGCCGACGACCGGATCGTCACGGTCCACGTCGGCCAGCGGGGCCCAGCCGATCTCGCTCCCCCGGCCGAGGGCGGCGCCGGTCCGTACGTCCATGTCCTGGGCGCGGGCGAGGAGTTGGGCCCCCAGGCACACACCCAACGTCGGCACCTGGGCGCGCAGCGCGTCGGCCAGGAGGTCCCGCTCCAGCTTCAACGCCGGATGCGCCGCCAGGTCGTCGGCGTTCATGGGACCGCCCATCACGACGAGTCCCGCCAGCTCGGACGCCGGCGGCAGTGCGTCGCCAGAAGCGCCCGGGGTGTCGACCAGGTTCCGGATGTCGACGTCGAGGCCGCTGCCGTCCAGTGCGTCCAGGATCAGGCCGGGCTTCTCGACCTCGACGTGCTGAAGGATCAGGACGGTGCGCGCGGGCATGCGGGGATTCTCCTGTGGGGCGAGGGCCCGGATGTGGGGGGCGAGGGCCCGGAAGCGATACGCCCCACACCGTAACGTGGCAGGTCAGGGCCGCATCGAGCAGGTCCGACCAACCGGTGCCCCGGCTACCGGCCGAGGGAGAGATTCCCTCCCCCGGCCGACGTCGGTCCTCCTCAGGCGGCGACGCGCTGCTCGTACCCCACGAGGCGTACGCACGCGGCGAGACCCGCGATGGCCTGCTCGAGCTCCGGGAGGCTCGGGTAGCTGGGCGCGATACGGATGGTGGCGTCGCGCGGGTCGTCGCCGTGCGGGTGGGTGGCGCCGGCCGGGGTCAGCACGATGCCCGCCTCGGCGGCGCGGCGCACGACCTCCTTGGCACCACCGTCGGTCAGTTCGAGCGTGACGAAGTAGCCGCCCTTGGGGTCGGTCCACCGGGCGAGGCCCGTGCCGCCGAGCTCCGCCTCCAGGATCCGGGCCACCGCCTCGAACTTCGGCTGGAGCAGGGCGCGCTGGCGCTCCATGTGGGCGCGCACCCCGTCGGCGTCGCGCAGGAACATCACGTGCCGCAGCTGGTTGATCTTGTCCGGGCCGATCGACCGCTTGGCGTTCTTGGCGAGCAGCCACTTCAGGTTCGCGGGCGATGAGCCGAAGAAGGCGACGCCCGCACCGGCCGCGGTGATCTTCGAGGTGGAGCCGAAGACGAAGACACGGTCCTCGTTCCCGGCGTCCGCGCAGGCGGTGAGCAGGTCGGCGATCTCGGTGGGCTCGTCGGTGAGGTGATGGGCGGCGTACGCGTTGTCCCAGAAGATCCGGAAATCGGGCGCCGCGGTCTGCATCGAGGCGAGGCGGGCGACGGTCTCGTCGCTGTAGGAGACGCCGTCGGGGTTGCTGTACTTCGGGACGCACCAGATGCCCTTGACCGCGGGGTTCTCGGCGACGAGCCGCTCCACGACGTCCATGTCCGGGCCCTCGGCGGTCATCGGCACCGGGATCATGTCGATCCCGAACCGCTCACAGAGCCCGAAGTGCCGGTCGTAACCCGGAACCGGGCACAGGAACGCGATCCGCTCCTGGTCCACCCAGCGGGACTCGGCCCCCGGCACCACGCTCAGCAGGGCGTGCACCAGGCAGTCGTGCATCAGCTCGAGGCTGGAGTTGCCGAGCGCGAGGAGCTGCCCGGCCGGCACCTGGAGCACGCCCGCGAAGATCTCCCGGAGCTCGACCAGACCCTGCAGACCGCCGTAATTGCGTACGTCCGTGCCGTCGGCGGAGGTGTGCCGCCCGCCCGGCAGGCTCAGCAGTTCCTCGGAGAGGTCGAGCTGCTCCGGCGCCGGCTTGCCGCGCGTGAGGTCGAGCGAGAGCCCGCGCCCCGCGAGGGCCTGGTAGTCCTTGCGGGCCCGCTCAAGGAGCCCGGTCAAGGAGTCGGGGCTCAGCTCGGTGGTCATGGTGTGTCCTTACGTTGTCGTCGGCGCTGCCGGGGCCGGTGAGCTGCCTCGACAGGCGACGGGGGCATCGGCACTGCCTGCCGAGGATACAAAGCGATGGCCTGCTGGTGGCCGGGCGGTGGCGCTCGTCACCCTTGAGGACGGTCCGGAGCCCGTCGGGACCGGCGGAAACCCGTGGGAACCCTTCCGCGCTCGGCGAGCCTCTAAGGGGCGAGCTCGGTGGCCTTGGTCATCGGCCCTCCGGCGTCACCGGTGTTCATCGTCCCCGCCGGCTCGAAGAGTAGGATGGCGGTTTCCTCGTCCGCCACCGGGCAGTGTTCGACACCACGGGGGACCACGAACAGCTCGCCGGGGGCCAAGGCCACATCACCGTCCCTGAGCTGGATGGTCAGCCGCCCGCTGAGCACCAGGAACAGTTCATCGGTGTCCTCGTGGCTGTGCCAGACGAACTCCCCGTGCAGCTTGGCCAGCTTGACCTCGTAGTCGTTGAGTACGGCCACTGTCTTCTGCGACCACAGCTCGCTGAACCCCGCGAGCTTGTCGCTGATGTTGACGGGAACGGTCATTTTGGGCATACGGCCTTCTTTCCTCATGTCCATGAGCCTGCCGCGCCCGGACTTCGCGGGTCTTGTACGTTCCTGGCATGAGCGGAGAGCGCCCCCGCACGTCCATCAGCGCTTGGCGGCCCTCGGTCCCGGGGATCGCGGAGGTCTTCCACGCGCACTTCACCGACCACGCGTACCCGGCCCACACCCACGACACGTGGGACCTGATGATCCTCGACGACGGGGCCGTCGACTTCGCGCTCGACCGCCGTCGGCACGACGTGAGCGGCACGTCCAACGTTCTCCTGCTGCCTCCGGGGGTGCCCCACGACGGGCGGACGGTCACCGCCGCGGGCTTCCGGAAACGCGTGCTCTATTTGGATGACTCCGTGCTCCCCCGGCGGCTGGCCGGGGGCGCCGTGGACGTCCCGATCCTCGAAGACGCCTTGCTGCGCCGCCGGATCCACCAACTGCACGGTTCCCTCGGCCACGCGGGAGACGAGTTCGAAGCCGAGTCGCGGCTCTCCTTCGTCCGCGAGCGGCTCCACGTCCACCTCGACGCGCTGCGGACCCGGGCCCCTGGCCGCGAGGCCAACCGTCTCGCTGCCGCCCTGCGCGAACTCCTCGACTCCCGGATACCCGCAGGTCTCTCGCTGGAGCAGGCCGCCACCGCCCTGCACGCACACCCCACCCACCTGATCCGCTGCTTCAGGCAGACCTACGGACTGCCGCCGCACACCTATCTCACCGGCAAGCGCATCGACCGGGCGCGCCGCCTCCTGCTCGAAGGCCGTCGCCCCGCCGAGGTCGCGACCGCCGTGGGGTTCCACGACCAGGCCCATCTGAACCGGCACTTCGTACGTCACGTGGGCACGACGCCCGGACGCTACGTCCGAGGCGGGGGCTAACCCCCGTAGGCATCGGCCAGTTGACCTGATGGTCTGTCATCGACCGTGCTCCTAGCGTCGGTTCCGTCCCTCTTGTTGACCGAACGATCCCCAGGAGCATGATGCGCGGCTTCGTCACCCCCTCCCTCGCGATCGGCCTGAGTCTGGCCGGACTGCTCGCCGGAGCGGTGTCTTCGACGGCAACCCCTTCCCGTTCGGCCGCCGGCCCTCCTCGCCCGATGGCGGCCTATGAGGACCAGCGGCTCTCCTGGGGCCCCTGCTCGACGACGCAGACGGAGCTGAACGCCGCGGGGGCGCAGTGCGCGAAGGTGACCGTTCCCCTCGACTACTCCGCTCCCGGCGAGCGCACCCTGCGGATCGCCGTCTCGCGCATCAAGGCCACGTCCACGTCCCACCGCCGCGGCATCCTGCTGTCCAACCCCGGCGGCCCCGGCGGCAGCGGTCTCGCCAACACCCTGGCGCTGCGGCCCGCGTTGAAGCGGGCGGCGGAGGGCTACGACCTCATCGGGTTCGACCCGCGATTCCTGGGCGAGAGTTCCCCCATCTCGTGCGCACCGGCCGGTGCGCCGCCCCCGCCCGCGGCTTCGACGTCGCCCCGCGCGGACTTCGACGCGTCGGTGCGGGACGCGCGGGACACGGCACGGCGCTGCCAGGAGCACGGCGACAACGCGGAGCTGCCGGCGCATGCGTCCTCCCGCAACGTGGCCCGGGACATGGACGTGATCAGGGCGGCCCTCCGCGAGCGGAAGCTCTCGTACTACGGCATCTCCTACGGCGCCGACCTGGGCGCCGTCTACACCCAGATGTTCCCCCGGCGCACCGACCGCATGGTCATCGACTCGTCCACGGACCCGTCGGCCACGCAGTACGAACTGTTCCAGAGCTCCGGCGAACCGGCCGAGGAAGCACTGGACGCATGGGCGGCCTGGACCGCCCACCGCCACAGCACGTACCGGCTGGGCCGTACCGCGCCCCAGGTCCGCACGCGCGTCGAACGACTGCTGTCGCAAACCGAGCGCCGCCCGATCACCGTCGACGGCCAACGCCTCAACGCCCCGGTGCTGCGGCTGCTGTTGAAGCAACCCATTCAGCACGCGGAGAACGATCCGACGCTGGCCGCGATCGTCCGGGACCTGGTCGACGCAGCGGCGGGCAGGCCGGTCGAGCCGGGCCCCGAGCTGGCCGCCATGCTGGAGCTGCTGGCCTCGCCCGGTCTGGCGGACAGCATGGTGGGCGGGGCGCTCTTCATGTGCGGCGACGGCGGCTGGCCCGCGGGCGGCTGGCCGAAGGATCCGGAGACGTACTGGGAGAACAGCGTGCGCAGCCGCGCCACCCAGCCCGTGTTCGGCCCGTACGTCAACGGCATGATCGCCCCGTGCGCGTTCTGGCCCACCGAGCCCCGCGAACCGGGCACGGCGATCGCCAACGACGTACCGGTCCTGATGCTCCAGGCCCGCCACGACAACAACGTCCCCTACGACGGAGCTCTTGCCCTGCACCGCAAACTCACCGGCTCCCGTCTGATCACCGCGGACATCCGCTCCCACGGCGTCTACGGCCGCGCCCTCGAAGGCCACCGCCCTGTCCCCTGCGCCGACCGCGCGGTCAACGCCTACCTGCGCACGGGAGCCCTTCCCGCGCACGACGTCACGTGCGCGCGGCGGTAGCTCTCAACTCGCCTGGGGGCGTCGGAACAGATCCACGGCGGCCGGCGTCGCACCTCGTCGCATGAACCGCGGATCAGATTCAGTGTTCGCCCAGCATGGCTCACGCCTCCGGGCTCCGTGCCATCCGCCTCGATCTCCTCCTGTGCCCACCGTCGCCCCTGGCCTACCATCAGTCGGACATGGCCACACGGGAGATGCGACGACCTCAGGGCGGTGCGGTGCGCACGGCGCTGTTCGTCATGGCCTTCCTCTTTGTCGTTCCCTTGCTCGGTGTCGAGGGGCCGTCCGGTACCGCCGTCGTATCGGTCACCGAAGACCGCGGCACGGCCGCCGTCGCCTTCGGGCCGCACGTCGACAGCCGTGACAGTGATCGTGACCGAGCCGGTGGCCGTGGCTGTCACGAGGGCGAGAACAGCACCCCGCGCGGGGCGTTGCCGGCTCCCGAGCGGACCAGTTCGCCCACCTTCGAGAGCGCGCCCGCGCCGTACGCGCCGCGGGACGACGTCTCGGCGACGCCAGGAACATCTCCCCCGGACGCGACGTCCGTCGATCTCTACAGAACCCAGGTCATCAGAACGTAGGACGGGATCTCTCCACCCGCACCCCGCCGACACGGCACGACCGGTCGGCGTCACCTTCATCGGCCACCGGACCAACTGGCCAACAGACCAACAGGAGAGATCCGCATGTCCTTTTCCACCTCCACCAGCCGCACGCATACCAACGCTCCGGGCGGCGGGCTCCGCTCCCCCCACACCCCCGCGCGGTCCGGCGCCGACATCGGGTTCCTGCTGCTGCGCTGCGCGGTCGGCCTGACCATGGCCGTGCACGGCAGCCAGAAGCTCTTCGGCTGGTTCAACGGCGCCGGTCTCGACAGCACCGCGGGGTTCTTCGCCAGTGACGGCTACTCCGCCCCGAAGACCATGGCCACGGTCGCCGGCCTGACCGAGACGCTCTGCGGCCTGGGCCTCGCCATCGGTCTGCTCACCCCGCTCGCCGGGGCGGGCATCCTCGGGATCATGCTGAACGCCATCGCCATGAAGTGGGGCAACGGCTTCTTCAACCCCGCCGGCATCGAGTACGACCTGGTCCTGCTCACGGCCGCCGTGAGCCTGGCCCTCGCAGGACCCGGCAGGTTCGCCGTCGACCGCCTCCTGCCCGTCCCCCGCACCCACCGTCTCTCCCACGGCGTCGCCGCGGTGGCCCTGGGCGCCGTCTCGGCCGCTTTCGTCCTGGTGGCCCTGCACGACTGACCCCAGTTCAGTCCGCGCGCGGCGCCGCCAGCAGGTCGCGGACCTCCTCCGCGGTGGTCTCCTGCAGCCCCTCCGCGACAAGCACCCAGCGGGTGATGCCGACCGACTCCAAGAAGGTCAGGTCGTGGCTGGCGATCAGGAGTGCTCCCTCGTACGACTCGAGTGCTCCGGTCAGTTGGCGCACGCCGGCCAGGTCGAGGTTGTTGGTCGGTTCGTCGAGGAGGAGGAGTTGAGGGGCCGGGGCGGCGAGCATCATCGCGGCGAGCGCCGCGCGGAAGCGCTCGCCGCCCGAGAGGGTGCCCGCCAGTTGTTCGGCGCGCGCCCCCTTGAACAGGAAGCGTGCGAGCTGGGACCGGATGTGGTTGTCGGTGATCCCGGGAGCCAGGCGGGAGGCGTTCGCCGCGACGCTCAGGCCGTCGTCGAGGACGTCAAGGCGCTGCGGCAGGAACCGCAGCGGCACGGCCGTCCTGACCTCGCCGGACAGCGGGGCGAGCTCCCCGGTGAGCGTACGCAGCAGTGTCGTCTTGCCGGCGCCGTTGCGCCCGACGAGGGCGATCCGTTCGGGCCCCCGCACGTGCAGGTCTGCCTCCTTCAACTTGCCGTACTGGGGGCGCAGTTCGTCCAACGTCAGCACCGTGCGCCCCGCGGGCACAGCGGTGTGCGGCAGGCTGACGCGGATCTCGGCGTCGTCGCGGATCGCGTCCGCGGCTTCCTCACGCCGCTCGCGCGCCTCGCTGAGCCGCTCCTCGTGCAGCCCCCGGAGCTTGTCCGCCGACTCCTGTGCGGAGCGCTTCTTCTCCCCCGCGACGATGCGCGGAGCGCGCCGCTGCGCGTCCATCTTCTTGCTGTGCCGCTGACGGCGGGCCACCTTGACCTGGGTCTCCTCCAGCTCTCGCTTCTGGCGGCGTACATCCGCCTCGGCGGCCCGCAGCATCCGCCCGGCCGCTTCCTGCTCGGTGGCGAGGGCTTCCTCATAGGCGGACCAGCCGCCGCCGTACCAGCTCACGGAGCCGGAGCGCAGTTCGGCGATGCGGTCCACGCGTTCGAGCAGGTCGAGGTCGTGGCTGATCACGACCAGGACACCGGTGCGCCAGGAGTCGACGGCCTCGTAGAGTCTGCGGCGCGCGAACAGGTCCAAGTTGTTGGTCGGCTCGTCGAGGAGCAGGACGTCCGGGCGTTCCAGGAGCAACGCGGCCAGCCGCAGCAGCACTGTCTCCCCGCCCGACAACTGCCCTACGGTGCGGTCGAGTTCGACGTCCACGAGACCGAGTGAACCCAGCGTGGCCAGGGCCCGCTCCTCCACGTCCCAGTCGTCGCCGATGGTCTCGAAGTGCTCTTCGCGTACGTCTCCGGACTCGATGGCGCGCAGCGCGTCACGTCGCTCGTCGATGCCGAGCGCCTGGTCGACGCGCAGGCTCGTGTCGAGGGTGATGTTCTGCGGCAGGTAGGCGAGGCTACCGCCGACGGTCACCGACCCCTGGGAGGGGCGGAGTTGACCGGCCAGCAGGCGCAACAGGGTGGACTTGCCCGCGCCGTTGGCGCCGACGAGTCCGGTGCGGCCCCGTCCGATGCTGACGGAGAGATCGTCGAAGACGCCGGTGCCGTCCGGCCACTGGAACGACAGGGCGGAGCAGGTCAGGGAGGCGCTGGGCGTGGTGGGTACAGACATGGGGAATCTCGCAGTCGCAGGCGCGGCGGGCAGGGGGCGTCGTATGCGAGCACCACGCGGCGACCGACCGAGAGGGAGAGAGGTGCGGCGGTCCTGGAGGGTGAGGGACGGCTCATGCACCGAGGTCGCATCCACGCGGGGTCACGGGCCGCACGGCAAGGCCGGCTGCGGCGTGACGGGCGTACGGCGAGTGCCGTACGGCGCGATGTTCGCGAACCTCAGATGCGCAACGTCCACCTCTATCGGAGACAACAGGACCGTTCGAACGATAACGACCATGGGAGGGAAAGGCAAAGCCTTGAGGTCAACTCTCCCGGCCGTTCCCCCCTGCATCGGCTCCGCATGTCAGCGGCGCGCCTGGATCAGGGCATGGGTGCCGCTGGTGCGCCACCCCTGGCCGTGCTCGGCCACGAGCGCCGCCTCGGTCCGCGCGTCGAGCCCGACGATCACGTCGGACTTCAGCGTCCGCAGGGCGGCCACCGGGCCGGGGAAGTACGCGGTGCGCTGGTCGAACGGCGTGGTGGCTGGCCACAGCTGATCGCCGACCAGGCGACGGTAGTTCAGGTCGCCCTTCATGACGGTCACGTCGGCCTCGGCGAACTCCTGGCGCAGGTCGTCCGGCATGTCCGCGTACGGCAGCGGGGCACAGGAGAAGGTGTGGCTGCGGACCGTCAGCCGACCGGTACCCATCGCCGCCCACAAGCGCTCGCCCACCTCTGCCGCGGCGCCCCGCGCTCGGGTCAGGCGGCGGAGGCAGTCGATCACGTCGGCGGTCATGGCGTCCGAGACGTAGTACGGGTACGGCTTGACGTGCAGCACGACCCGCTCGGCGCGCTGATGCCGAAGGAGGTGGTCGATGAGGATGAGGTCGGGCAGGAGCTCTCGTCCTGCGTTGTCCGCGACCAGGCACAGCCTGGCCGCGCCGCCCTCCGGCAGCAGGGACCACAGCAGCGCGGAGCCGTCGGCGACGAGGCGCGAGTCGGCGGCCCCGGCCGCGCCGCCGCCCACGGCGAAACCCAGGTCGGCGCGGTTGCCCCACAGTGAGCCCAGGAGCAGCGCCTGACGCTGCTCGTCGAGAGGCCGCAGCGCCAGCCCGTCGAGCGCGGCAAGCTCCTCGTCGGCCTCTCCGGTGTGCAGTTCCGCCTGCTTGAACGGATGGAAGGGATCGATGCCACGCCAGGGTCCGTCATCGAAGTACCCGACAGCCGCGAGGAGTTGCCGGTAGAAGTAGCTCTCGGCCCACAGGAAGGGCACGTCGAACCAGGACAGACCGAAGTACTCGCGCCCCCAGGCCTCCCACAGGTGGTGGTCGTGCGCATCGGGCGCCAGCGGTTCGATCACGCCCTCCGTCGCCTGAGTCAGCAGGGCGTCGAGGGCGCGATGCTGCCGCGGATCGTAGGGGAAGGCGTCCCGCACCTTCTTGATGAGCGCCGGATGCCGCTCGGCGAGGACGCTCCGGGGGAAGGAGCCGGGTGCGTTGCTCAGGATGACGGGGGCGTCGACCGCTGACGATCTGGCGGCTTCGGACATCCCTGCGCCTGACATGGCAGCTTCGGACATGGCTTGCTGATCCTCCGGTTCGGTACTCGCCCACTCGCCTCCGGCGAAGAGCCGCCCCAAAGGGTCTCACCGACCGGGCGATGCGCCGAAGGCACGCCACGTTGCTTCTGTCGGTCGGTCCCTGCTCCCCGCCACTCCCCACCTACTCCCCACCTACTCCCCGCCGCCGTCGCCTTCACCGCTCGGCTTGACGCGTACGTGCATGCGCTCGCCCTGGGCCCCGTACAGGGCGAGGAATTCGACGGGGATGTCGCCCGCGTTGGCGAAGCCGTGGGGAGTGCGGGTGTCGAACTCGGCGGCTTCGCCCGCGGTGAGCACCAGGTCGTGCTCGCCCAGGGCCAGCAGCAGGCGGCCGGAGAGGACGTAGAGCCACTCGTACCCCTCGTGCATGCCCTGCTCCGGACGCTTGGCCTCATCGGGGCGCGTCACCTCATCGGAGCGCGTGCCCTGCCGGCGGCCCTTCTTGGCGACCGGCATGACCTGCTTGTAGGCGTGCATCCCGCCGAGGTACCGGGTCAGGGGCACCCACGTGTTTCCGTGCCGCATGAAAGGCCTCGGATGGATGCGCGGGTCGCCCGTCTGGGGCGCGCCGACCAGTTCGTCGAGCGGGACTCCGTACGCCTTGGCCAGCGGCAGCAGCAGCTTCAGGGTCGGCTCGCGCTGCCCCGCCTCCAGCCGCGAGAGCGTGCTCAGGGAGATCCCCGTCTCCTCGCTCAGCCGGGCCAGGGTGGCGCCGCGCGCCTTCCGCAGCGCCCGCAGCCGCGGGCCGACGGCGGTCAGCACGTCCGTGAGTTCGGCGTCGTCGCTCATCTCTCCATTTGCCGTCGCGGCAAATAACTTTGTCAAGCCGCCGCGGTCACGCGCAGGGTTGCCGCAGAACAGAAGGAGCCCACATGAGCGACCAGCACACCCACCAGCACACCCACGGCGACACCGACGCCCATGCCGCCCAGACCGCCTCAGCCGCCGACACGGCCGAAGCGTTCTGGGACGAGCGCTACAACCAGAGCGGCCGCTTGTGGAGCGGCGAGCCCAATGCCGCGCTCGTCCGCGAGACCGAGGGTCTGACACCGGGCAGCGCCCTGGACCTGGGCTGCGGAGAGGGGGGCGACGCGATCTGGCTCGCGCGGCAGGGCTGGCGCGTCACCGCCACCGACATCTCCCGCATCGCCCTGGGCCGCGCGGCCGAGCACGCGGCGCAGGCGCAGGTCGCCGACCGCGTCGACTGGCAGCACCACGACCTCGGCACGTCCTTCCCCTCCGGCAGGCACGACCTGGTCTCCGCACAGTTCCTGCACTCCCTCCACGAGATGCCGCGCGAGCAGATCCTGCGCGATGCCGCCGCGGCCGTCGCGCCGGGCGGCACCCTCCTGATCGTCGGCCACATGGGCTTCCCCGCCTGGGAGACCGAGCAGCACCCCGGTGTGGACTTCCCGAGCCCCCAGAAAGTCCTGGCCTCGCTCGACCTGCCGACCGAGGAGTGGGACGTACTCGTCTGCGACACCCATGAGCACTCCCTGACGGCCCCCGACGGAGCGCCCTCCACACGGACCAACTACACCGTCAAACTGCGGCGCCACGGCCGAAAGGACTGACCGCCCCGACCGCACGACCGGCCCATGGTCTAATCGCTGCGGCCATCGTGAGGGAGGCGGATCATGTCCACGCGCGACGCGTCCGACGGAGCGGCATCGGATGCCGGTGACGACCAGCCGGATCCGCCTCCCGGCTTATGGTCCAACCCCAACTACCGGATCTTTCTGGGCATCCAGACCCTGTCCGCCCTGGGCGACTCGTTCTCGTACGTGGCGATCCCGCTCCTCGTCCTGCACAGCACCGGCTCGATCGTGCAGATGGGACTCGTCACCGGTCTCACCGGTGTCGCCTCGATCGTCACCGGCCTCTTCGCCGGGGTGATCGCCGACCGGATGGACCGCAGACGGCTGCTGATGGCCGCTGACGCGGCGCGCTGTCTGCTGTACGCCGTGATCCCGCTGGTCTGGTTCTTCGCGACGCCGATATGGCTGATCTACACGGTGGTTCCGCTCGCCGGTGTCTTCTCCATGCTCTTCCGGGTGGCGTACGTGACGTTGGTGCCCGCCATCGTCTCTCCGGGCCAGATCACCAAGGCGAACGGGCACTTGTTCGGTACGTATGCCGTGGCGAGCGCGGCCGGGCCGACGCTCGCGGGCTTCGTCGCCTCGGCGTTCGGGCCCGCCACCGCCATCGGGATCGACTCCGTGACGTTCGCGGTCTCCGCGGCCGGCATCCTCTTCGTCCGTATCCGTACGACGCAGCGGCCCGATGACCCGGCTGCGGGCGAACGGGCAGGCGTGCGCGGGGAGTTCCTGGCCGGGGCCCGCTTCCTGTGGGCGCATCCGGTGCTGCGTCCCCTGACGGTGCTGTTGTCGCTCCTGACGTTCCTCACGTACGGCCTGACCGACGTCATCATCTTCCGGGTCAAGGAGGACCTCGGCCACGCGGACAGCACGGTCGGCTATGTCCTGACGGCCGGGACCGTCGGCACCTGTCTGGCGGCCTTCGCGGTCGACCGGGTGCGCAAACGCCTTGGGTTCGGGGCCAGTTGGATCGGCAGTTTCGCCCTGTGCGGCATCGCCCTGGGCTGCCTGGGCCTGTCGGAGAATCTGCCCACGCTCGGCGCGGTCACGGCCCTGATCCTGTTCTCCACCGCCTTCGCCGGGATCTGCTCGATGTCCCTGCGCCAGGAAGTGACGCCGAGCCACCTCCTGGGGCGGGTCACCGCCTCCTTCTGGACGATCCACTCCGCGCTCGGGCCGCTCGGCGCCGGCGCGCTGACGGCCGCGGTAGCCGGGTTCGGTGTGACCGCGATCAGTCTCGTCGTCGGGGTCGGCGTGGTGGTCATCGCGCTCAGCGGGGCGCTGACGGGGATCGGCGGAGCCACCGTCCAGGGGCGGTACGCGGCCGGTTCAGCCGGTGACGATGCCGGCGACGAGGTTGATCGTCGTCGCGGCCAGGATGCTCGCGCCGAAGAGACAGGAAAGCAGGCAATGCCGTAGGACGACCGCGCGGATCGTGGAGCTGGAGCCGGGGAACCGCGTCTCTTGCAGGCACAGCCACCGCGGGCCGCTCCCCCGGCTTTTCACACGGCCATTGAATTCTGTTTCTCAATCGATGCGCAAGCTGATAGGCGCCATTTATCAAGCCATCGATAACACCTCTTTGACTTTCTTCGAGAAACGGGCGGAAACTCGTCCGGCGGGCAAATGAAAACAACCGGGAACGGGAATCCAGGAGACGATGAGCAGCATCGAGGACCCCATCGACGACTTGTCGGTCACCGCGCCCAAGACCTGGGCGACCGGTCTGCCCGCCGTCACCCACGCACTCGAGTACTCCCTGGCCCAGACGTCGGTACGACGGACCGCGCTGACGCTCCTGAACATCAACCAGACCAAGGGCTTCGACTGCCCGGGCTGCGCCTGGCCGGAGCCCGCACCGGGAAAGCGGCACCGCAACGAGTACTGCGAGAACGGCGCCAAGCACATCAACGACGAGGCCACCTCGCGTCGAATAACGGCCGATTTCTTCCGGCAGCACTCCATCGCCGAACTCGACGGCAGGTCCGACTACTGGCTGAACCAGCAGGGCCGGCTCACCGAACCGATGGTCAAGCGGCCCGGCGCGACCCACTATGAGCCGGTCGGCTGGGACGAGGCACTCGGCCTGATCGCCGAAGAGTTGCGTGCGCTCGAATCCCCCGACGAGGCGCTCTTCTACACCTCCGGCCGGCTCAACAACGAAGCCGCCTTCCTCCTCCAGCTGTTCGCCCGCGCCTTCGGCACCAACAACCTGCCGGACTGCTCCAACATGTGCCACGAGTCCAGCGGGTGCGCGCTCCAGGAGACCCTGGGCACCGGCAAGGGCAGCGTCTCGCTAGACGACATCCACCACGCCGACCTCATCTTCGTGGTGGGCCAGAACCCCGGCACCAACCACCCCCGGATGCTCTCCGCGCTCGACGAGACGAAGCGCAACGGCGGTCAGGTCATCGCGGTCAACACGCTGCCCGAGGCCGGTCTCATGCGCTTCAAGCACCCGCAGAAGGCGCGCGGTGTGATCGGCCGCGGTACGCCGATCGCCGACCAGTTCCTGCACATCCGCGCCGGCGGCGACCTCGCCCTGTTCCAGGCCCTGAACCAGCTGCTGCTCGAGGCCGAGGACGCCGAGCCCGGCGCGGTGCTCGACCACGCGTTCATCGAGCGGCACACGACCGGCTTCGACGATTTCGCCGAGCACGCACGCAAGACCTCCTGGGAGGACGTCCTCACCGCCACCGGCCTGACCCGCGAAGAGATCGAGCGCGTGCACGACCGGGTCCTGGCGAGCAAGAAGATCATCGTGTGCTGGGCGATGGGACTGACCCAGCACAAGCACGGGGTGCCCACCATCCGCGAGGTCGTCAACTTCCTTCTGCTGCGCGGGAACATAGGCAGGCCGGGCGCCGGAGTGTGCCCGGTGCGCGGCCACAGCAACGTACAGGGCGACCGCACCATGGGCATCTGGGAGCGGATGCCGCAGAAGTTCCTGGACGCCCTGGGAGGCGAGTTCGGCTTCACCCCGCCCGCCCGGCACGGCCTCGACTCGGTGAACGGCATCCGCGCCATGCACGAGGGCCGGGCCAAGGTCTTCATCGGCGTCGCCGGGAACTTCGTGCGCGCCACCCCCGACAGCACGGTCACCGAGGAGGCGATGCGCAGGTGCCGGCTCACCGCGCACATCTCCACCAAGCTCAACCGCTCGCACACCGTGTGCGGCGACACCGCCCTGATCCTGCCCACGCTGGGCCGCAGCGACCGGGACGTCCAGGCCACGGGCGAGCAGTTCTTCACCGTCGAGGACTCCATGAGCGAGGTGCACGCCTCCCGGGGCAAGCTGCCGCCGGCCTCCCCTCATCTGCTCAGCGAGGTCGCGATCGTGGCGCGCCTTGCCCGCAGGACACTCGGCGGTGAACCGGCCATCCCCTGGGAGGAGTTCGAGGCGGACTACGGCGCCATACGGGACCGGATCGCCCGCGTCGTCCCCGGCTTCGAGGACTTCAACGCCCGGGTGGCCGAGCCCGGCGGCTTCCGGCTGCCGAACCCGGTCAACGACCACAGGTTCCCCACGCCGAGCGGCAAGGCCGTCTTCACCGCGAACGACTTCACGATGCCGCATGTCCCCGAGGGCCACCTCTTGCTGCAGACCCTGCGCTCGCACGATCAGTGGAACACCGTTCCGTACGCGATGAACGACCGCTACCGCGGCATCCACAACGCCCGTCGCGTCGTCCTGGTCAACCCCGACGACCTGACCGCCACCGGCTTCGCCGACCGTGACGAGGTGGACCTCGTGAGCGTGTGGCGCGACGGCGTGGAGCGTCGTGCGGAGCGGTTCGTGGCGGTCGCCTACCCCACCACACGCGGCTCGGCCGCCGCCTATTACCCGGAGACCAACGTCCTGGTGCCCCTCGACAGCGTGGCCGACATCAGCAACACCCCCACCTCCAAGGCCGTGTTGATCCGGCTTGAACGCGCGAGCTCCGCCTCCTGCTCCTGACACAGTCGCAGCCCTTCGCCCCTCCGTCACGAGCAGAGAGATACGTCCAGGCATGCCCACGTGCCGCACCACCCGAGCGCCATGTTCTCCACGTATACGCTCGGGCTGGTGCCCGGCCTCCCATCTCGGCCCCGCACAGCCGCCGCCATCTGCCCTCGCACGGAACGACCGCACTGAACACCGGGACAAGGAGCGCACCATGGGGCGAGTGACCGTACGGCGGCGAGTGCTGCGCTTTCGGGACGGAGCGTCGTCCGAACGCCCCGACACCCTGGCCGCCGAGGAACCGATGGAGATCCGGGTGGGCGGACGGGCCCTGACCGTGACCATGCGCACGCCCGGCAACGACTTCGACCTGGCCACCGGCTTCCTGGTCAGCGAGGGCGTGGTGCACGCCCGCGACGACGTGGCCGGGGTCCGCTACTGCGCCGGCGCCACCTCCGACGGCGGCAACACGTACAACGTGGTGGACGTCGCGCTCGCCCCTGGTGTGGCCGCCCCCGATGCCTCGCTGGAGCGCAACTTCTACACCACCTCCTCGTGCGGGCTGTGCGGCAAGGCAAGCCTGGACGCGGTGCGCACCACGGCGGCCTGGTCCGTCGCCGATGACCCGCTGAGCGTCTCGCCCCGGACGCTGACCGCCCTTCCCGACCGATTGCGGGCGGCCCAGCGGGTGTTCGATGCCACGGGAGGTCTGCACGCGGCCGGACTGTTCGACGCCCAGGGCGAGTTGCTGTGTCTGCGGGAGGACGTGGGCCGGCACAACGCGGTGGACAAGGTGGTCGGCCACGCCCTGCGCACGGGGCTTCTTCCGCTGCGCGAGACGATGCTGATGGTGAGCGGCCGGGCCTCGTTCGAGCTCGTCCAGAAGGCGGTGATGGCCGGGATCCCGCTCCTCGCGGCCGTCTCCGCCCCGTCCTCCCTCGCCGCGGATCTCGCCGAGGAGAGCGGCGTGACGCTGGTCGGGTTTCTGCGCGGCACGTCGATGAACGTCTACACCGGCCCCCACCGCCTGCACGCGACCCCCGAGGGATAGAGATGCTCTTCCGCCAGCTCGAGTACCTGGTGGCGCTCGCCCGCGAACGCCACTTCGCCCGCGCCGCCCAGTCCTGCTACGTCTCCCAGCCCGCGCTGTCCGAGGCCATCCGCAAGCTGGAGGAAGAGCTGGACGTGCCGCTGGTCAGGCGCGGGCGGGCCTACGAGGGGCTGACGCCCGAGGGCGAGCGCATCGTGCTGTGGGCCCAGCGGATCCTGGCGGACCGGGACGCCCTGAAGGACGAGGTCGGGGCGCTGCGCCGAGGGCTGAGCGGACGGATCCGGATCGGCTCGGTCCCCACCGCGTCCGGCGCCGTCTCGCTGTTCACGGGACCGTTCTGCGCGGCGCACCCGCTGGTCACCGTGGAGCTGATGACGGATCTGCGCTCGGAGGACGTCCTGCGGCAGCTGCAGAACTTCGAGCTGGACGCAGGCATCACCTATCTGAACAGGGACCTCGCGGAGAGCTTCCAGGCCTTTCCCCTGTACGAGGAGCGCTATGTGCTCCTGACCGGCATCGCCGACGACCCCGGCCGGCGGTCGACGGCTACCTGGGCCGACGCGTCCCGCTTGCCGCTGTGCCTGCTCAACCCTTCCATGCAAGGGCGGCGCGTCCTGGACGAGGTCTTCGCGGCGGCCGGGCTCCGGCCGGTGCCCAAGGTCGAGACCGACTCGGTGGCCTCGCTGTTCGCGCACGTCAGGACGGGCCAGTGGGCCAGCGTCGTGCCGTACGCCTGGTTGCACGTCTTCGGGATTCCGCACGGCATGCAGGCGGTCCCGCTGGTGGAGCCCGTCCATACGGTGCCCATCGGCCTGGTGACATCCGCCCGGGAGCCGCGCTCGGTCATGGCCAGGGCGCTGCTCGAGACGGTACGGCGCGCGGACGCCGCGGCGGTCCTCGAGCACCTCCCGAGATGACCCGCGCCGTGATCAACGGGTAGCGGTGATCGTGACCTTGACGTGTTTCATGATCGGCTGGTCGCTCTGTGTGCTGAAGTCGCCGAGCGCGCACAGCACGTTCATCTCGGGCATGTAGCCGGCCGCGCACCCCCGGGGGATGTCGTACGGGATGGCGAGGAAGCCGTCGAGGTGGCGTCGGCTGCCGTCCTTGGCGGTGCTGGTGATGTCGACGGGAGCGGATGCGGCGATGCCGCGCTCGCGCATGTCGTCCCGGTTCATGAAGACGAGCGTGCGCAGGTTCTTGATGCCTCGGTAGCGGTCGTTGTCCGAGTAGATGGTGGTGTTCCACTGGTCGTGCGACCGCATGGTGCCCAGGGCGAGCGTGCCGGGGGCGGGAACGACGTCCGGCAGGGCCGCGGCGGAGAACTCGGCGCGCCCGGAGGGGGTGAGGAAGACCAGTTCGCGGGCGGGCTGCTTGATGCGGAAGCCGAGGGGCAGCCGGACCCGGCGGTTGAAGTCCTCGAAGCCGTCGAGAGCCTGGGCCATGGTGTCGCGGATGCGGTCGTAGTCCTCGATGTACCACTCCCAGGGGGTGGCGCTGTCGGGCAGGGCCGCCCTGGCCATGCCGGCGACGATCGCGGGTTCGGACAGCAGGTGGGGTGAGGCGGGGCGCTTCATGCCGATGGACAGGTGCACCATGCTCATCGAGTCCTCGACGGACGTGCTCTGGACGCCCTTGCGCTGATGGTCCTTCTCGGTGCGGCCCAGGCACGGCAGGATCAGGGCCAGGCTGCCGTGGACGAGATGGCTGCGGTTCAGCTTGGTGCTCACCTGGACGGTCAGGTCGCAGGTGCGCAACGCCTCGTGGGTGTACGGGGTGTCGGGCGCCGCGAGCGCGAAGTTGCCGCCCATGCCGACGAACACCTTCACCTCGCCCCGGTGCATCGCCTTGATGGTGGCAACGGTGTCGAGGCCGTGCTCGCGGGGCGGGGCGATGTCGCAGACCTCGGCCAGGCGGCTCAGGAACTCCTCGGTGGGGCGGTGGTCGATGCCACAGGTGCGGTTGCCCTGGACGTTGCTGTGCCCGCGTACCGGGGAGGGCCCGGCGCCTTCCCGCCCCAGGTTTCCGCGCAGAAGCAGCAGGTTGACGATCTCGCGGACCGTATCGACGCCGTGCTCGTGCTGGGTGACGCCCAGGCACCAGCTGACGATGCTGCGGTCGGCGTCGCGGTACACGCGGGCCGCTTGGAGGACCTCGGTGCGGCCGACCCCGGACTGGCTCTCGATCTCGTCCCATGGCGAGGCCTCGCACAGGGCGCGGTACTCGTCGAAGCCGGTGGTGTGCCGGTCGATGAACTCCCGGTCCAGCGCCTTCGGGTCGGTCGGGGCCTGCTCCAGGATCGCCTTCGCGATGCCGCGCAGGAGCGCCATGTCGCCGCCGATGCGCGGCTGCAGGTTCAGGGTGCTGGTCCGCGTGGCCTTGTTGAGCGCCATGTCCGTGAAGTCGTGCGGGACGATGGTGCGGGTGGCGGCGGCCTCGACCAGCGGGTTGATGTGGACGATCCGAGCGCCGCGGTCGTGGGCCTCGGCGAGGGCCGTGAGCATTCGGGGCGCGTTGGAGGCCGCGTTGACGCCCAGGATGAACAGGGCGTCGGTGGCTTCCCAGTCCTTGAGGTCGACGGTTCCCTTGCCGGTGCCCAGTGACGCCGTGAGCGCACGGCCGCTGGCCTCGTGGCACATGTTGGAGCAGTCCGGCAGGTTGTTCGTGCCCAGTTCGCGGGCCATCAGCTGATAGAGGAACGTGGCTTCGTTGCCGAGGCGGCCCGAGGTGTAGAACGCTGCCTGGTCCGGGCCGTCGAGACCGCGCAGCGCGTCGCCGACCACGTCGAAGGCTTCCTTCCAGCTGATCGGTACGTAGTGGTCCGACCCGGGGTCGTAGACCATCGGTTCCGTCAACCGGCCCTGGTTCTCCAGGTCGTAGTCGCTCCAGCCGGACAGCTCGGTCACCGAGTGCGCGGCGAAGAACTCCCGCCCGACGCGCTTGCGGGTCAATTCCCAGGTGACGTGCTTGATCCCGTTCTCGCAGATGTCGAGGTGCAGTCCCTTGGTGTCGTCAGGCCAGGCGCATCCCGGGCAGTCGAAGCCCCGCTTCTCGTGGTTCATACGCATGATCGCCCGGGGCCCGTCGACCAATGCTCCCTCACGTACGAGGAATTGGGTCACGCTCTTGGCGGCGCCCCAGCCTGCGGCCGGATGGTGGTACGGACGGAACTCCGGATCGCCGATGGGGACGGGCCCCACGCTGGGCTCCTCGCCGCGCCCCACAGCAGGCCCGGCTCCGGGCTTCAGCCGCTCCTGCTCCTCGTTGGACGCGCTCAAGACTGTCAACCTTCCGGCGCACGGAAATGGGCCCATAACGGGACCTTCCGTCCAGGCTAGGTCGACCGTGCCGCCCCCGCCACGGCTGGTGAGCCGGGTGACCCGCCGGGGCGCCCCGCTACTGGGGCAGCCGTACGGTGAGGGTCACCTTCGTTCCGTCGGGGCCCGGGGAGATCGTGAGCTCGTCGGTGAGCAGGCCGGCGAGCCACAGTCCCCGCCCGCCGTCGTGGCCGTCGAGACCGGGGGCGAACTCGGGGATGACGTCGGCGCTGAAGCCGGGCCCCAAGTCGTGGATGTGGCAGGCCAGATGGCCGTTGCTGCGCTGCAGGACCAGCGTGCCACCACCGCCCGCGTGCTCTACCGCGTTGACCGCCACGGCGTCCATGGCCACGATGAACTCGCTGCGCCGTGGCTCGGTCAGGCCTTGGTGGCCCGCGTACTGTTCGACGAGCATCCGCAGCCGGGGCAGGTCGTCCTGGGTGAAGCGGGATTCCAGCAGGGTGACGGGAGGGACCTCGCGGGGCCCTGGCGTGGTCGACATCAGCGACCCACCTCACTGATCACGAGGTGGGGCACCTGGCCGGCGCCTACCCGGCGCAGTACGCGGGCCGGTGTCGGTGGGCAGTGGACCCGGACCGGGCCGTGCGGATGCTCCAGAACAAGCCGTAGCAGGTCCACCGCACAGGCGACGCCGAGAAAGACGAGGCCGGACAGGTCCACGGTCAGCGTCCGGGAACTCCCCCTGCGCCGAAGTGCCTCGCGCACGGCGCCGATGAATTGCTCCCGAGTGGCGATGTCGGCCTCACCGGTCAACTGCACGACGTCATCCGCCTGTTCCACGTGCAGGTCTCCCAGCCGGGGCAGCAGTCGGCAGGGATGCGCCTCGTGCATGGCCGACAGGACGCCAGGGTTGAACCAGCGGCCGTCATAGGCACAGATCTCGGTGTAGGGGCGGTCGCTGAACAGATGCTGGGCGTGGGACTCGCGGTGCATCATCACCTCGACATCGGCGCCCAGATCCCCCACCCAGTGCATGTCGATGTACGTACGCAACCCGCTGTAGCCCTCGGCCAGGGCCTTGTCGGTCTCCTCCGTGATGCGCTCCCACTGCCGGTCAGGGGTGAACGCGCGCTGGGGGTGGATGAGGGCACGCATACTGCCGAGCACCAGCTGTCCCCGCTCCCGAGCGGCTCCCAGCAGGGCGCCCGGCGCGTCAAGACGGCCCCACACCATGTCTTCGTCCATCTGCGGAGCGGCGAAGACCATCACCTTCTCGCGCTTCACGAGCCCCGCCCACGCAAAAGCGGATACCACGTCGCGGCCCGCGTCGTCGTCGGCGTAACTGACGAAAGCGTGGTCCCCCGCCCTGAGGTGCTGGACCGGGATCGTACCGACCGACGCCGAGCCGGCATCTGCCATCTCTCACCTCCGGGGCCGAGGGCCCGACGGGAACGACTTCGGGCCACACGCTAGCGGTCCGTACCACACGACCAGGCTTCGCAGCAGAAAGCGACAGTTAACTGACACAGTCGTCTCTCGTGGCGATCGAGAGTGCGCGAAGACGATCCGTTCCGGACTGTTCCTGTCGCCGGATCTGCGTTTCCGGTGCCGTCGGATCAGGACTTCGTCAGGGCGTGCCGCACGAGTGCGCGCGCGTAGGCGGCGTCCAGCCGGCCGGGGCGGAAGAGGATGCGGTACATCATCGGGGCCACGACCTCGTCGATGATCCGCTCGGTGTCCGGGGCGGCCTCGCCCCGCTCCGACGCACGGGCCAGGACGATGTCGATCTGGTCCGCGGCATAGGCGGAGCACTGGCCGGCGTTGCTGCCCTCCGGGTCTCCGAGGAGGGCGTCCCTGATGTACGCGCGACCGGGCGGGGATGCCATCTCGTCGAGGAACTGCTTGGCCCACGCGCCGAGGTCCGCACGCAGGGTGCCGAGGTCGGCCGGCGGCGTTTCGGGGCGCAGGTGTTCGACCGCGACGTCGGACAAGAGCTCCTGCAGGTCCCCCCACCGCCGGTAGACGGTCGACGGCGTCACTCCCGCGCGAGCGGCGATGAGCGGGACGGTCAGCGCCTCGCGTCCCAGCTCGGCCTGCAGCTCACGGACTGCCGCGTGGACTGACTCCTGGACGCGGGCGCTGCGCCCTCCGGGCCGAACCATGGGCTTGGGACTCATGGCTCCACCCTAACGCCTTAACGCAAAGTCGTTGCTTCTAGGAGGTTCCACGGCCACGGCCGGCCGCGCCCGCCGCACCCGCTCAGGCCGTGACCGGAGCGAGCCGCCCCGCTCCGGGACCGACACCGGCTCCGGCTCCGGCTCCGGCTCCGGCAACCTCGTAGGCACGCCCGACCCCCAGCACGGTCGCTTCGTCGCGAGGGCGCCCCATCAGTTGCATGCCGATCGGCAGGCCCGCGCGGTCCCGGCCGACGGGCATCGTCAGCGCCGGCACCCCCGTGATGTTGGCCGGTGCGGAGAGCCGGACATAACTGTCGGACACGGCCTCCACCGTGCCGTCCGCCCACCGCACGCTGTCCTGACCGGACTCGGCTGCCGTCATAGGAACCGCCGGGGCCGCGATCACATCGACCTGGCCTAGCATCTGCCGCCAGGCCTCGCGCATCAGCGCCCTCGCGCGCTGGGCCCGGAGGTAGTCACCGGCGGACACCAACTCACCCGCCTCCAACAGGATGCGGACGTCCGGCGAGTACAGGTCGGGCGCCGAGCGGAGCGTCCGCTCGTGGTACGAGGACGCCTCGGGGACCATCAGCCCCCACTGGACGGCCTGGATGTAGCGGGCCAGCGGGATCTCGACCTCGACGAGTTCGGCGCCCAGCTCCTGGAGCCGGGCGATGGCCCGCCGCACACTCTCTTCGACATCGGGGCTGATCCGCTCGAAGTAGTAGTTGCGCGGCACGCCCACCCGCAGCCCGGACAGGTCACCGGCCTCCAGGGAGACCCGGTCGACCGGATCGGCGGCGCCGGCAGCCGAGTCGCGCCGGTCCGGCGCCGCCAGCGCGGCGAGGACCAGCTCGGCGTCCTGGACCGTGCGGGTCAGGGGGCCCACGTGGTCCAGGGACCAGGACAGGGACGTCACACCGCTGCGAGGTATCAGGCCGTACGTCGGCTTGAGGCCGACCACGCCGTTGAGCGCCGCAGGCACGCGGATCGATCCGCCGGTGTCCGTGCCCAACGCGAAGGTGGCCTCTCCCGCCGCGACGGCGACGGCCGAGCCTCCGCTCGACCCACCGGCCACGCGGCCCTGGTCCCACGCGTTGCGTGTCTGCGGGGTGGTCAGTCCGTAGGCGAACTCGTGGGTGTGGGTCTTTCCGAGCAGCACCGCACCGGCCGCGGCCAGGCGGGCCGCGACGGCGCTGTCGCCTTCGGCGACATGGTCCGCCCGTACGCGGGAGCTCGCCGTGGTGGGCATGCCCTTGACGTCGATCAGGTCCTTCAGGCCCATGGGGATTCCGTGCAGCGGTCCGCGCGACCGGCCCCCGGCGATCTCGCGCTCGGCCGTGGCCGCGGCCCTCCGGGCGGAGTCCGCGGCCACGGTGACGTAGGCCTGAAGACGTGCTTCGACTGCTCCGATGCGGTCAAGGACCGAATCGGTCAGCTCGACCGGTGACAGTTCCCGCGCGGCCACGGCGCGGGCGGCGTCGGCCAGGGACAGCTCAAACGGCTGCATCGACGTCCTCCGGTCCGGCCGTGTACGAGATCGCGGGCGGCGTGTCCCCGAAGTCCAGTTCGCGCAGCGTGGCGATGACGGAGTGGATGTGGTCGGCGGTCGACGCCACCCGCTGGTGGCGGTCGCTCGCCAGCGGAAGGCCCGCACGGAGCGCCCCTCGGGCGGCCTCCTGCGGGGTGAGTTCGGCGGTGTCCATGCGGGGCCCTCTCGGCTCGGCTCGTCGCGCTGCGCCGGGCGGTGGATCGCCACGGCCGCACTCAAAAGCAAACGGTTTGCGTTAGTGGGACGATAGGCCCTACGGTGGCTTAACGCAAACAGATTGCTTTTAGCCGCTAGCCGCGCGAAGCACCCACCGCAAGCCGCGTCGAACAAGGGAGCCTCACCCATGCCCACCACCGCGCACGGCGCCGCCCACTACCCCGACACCCCGGCCTGGACCGTGGGAGACTTCACCGTCCGCCGGATCGACGAGGTGCACCTACCGCCAGAGACAGGGCCGTGGCTGCTACCCGGGGCCACCCCGGCGGTGGTGACCCAAGTCCCTTGGCTGCGACCGGACTTCGTGGACGAAAACCGCGTCCTACGACTGGCGAGCCACAGTTTCGCGATCGACGTCAACGGGCTGCGCGTGCTCGTCGACACCGGCATCGGCAATGGGAAACAGCGGGCCAACCCGGCATGGGACAACCTGAACACCGACTACCTGAGGCGGCTGACTGAGGCCGACTTCGCGCCCGAGACGGTGGACCTGGTCGTCCTCACCCACCTGCACACCGACCACGTCGGCTGGAACACCCGCGCGGACGGGGACAGTTGGGTGCCCACCTTCCCCAACGCCCGCTACCTCACGAGCCGCGCGGAATGGGACTACTGGGCCGACGCCGACATGGACGAGGCCCGCCGCCAGATGTTCCGGGACTCCGTGCACCCCATCAACGACGCCGGGCTCCTCGACCTCGTCGACGTACCTCTGCAGGGCGCCGACATTGCGCCGGGTGTCCGCCTGCGCCCCACCCCGGGCCACACGCCGGGCCAGGTGGCGGTGGAACTGAGCGGCCACGGCGAGAGCGCGCTCATCACCGGTGACTGCATCCACCACCCCGTCCAGCTGGTCCACCCCGACCTGGGCAGCTGCGTGGACATCGACCCGGCAGCCGCGGCCAGGACCCGCCGGGAGCTTCTCGGTTCGCTCTCCGGCACCCGGACGCTGCTGATGGGCAGCCACTTCCCGCCGCCCACCGCCGGCCACGTGATCGCCGATGGCGGCTCCTACCGCCTCGTCCCCGCATGAAGACCGACCCCGCCTACGCCGCGAACTTCTCCCCTGGCGGCCGGAGTGACCGGGGTGAAGAAGTTGACGAGGTTGCCGTCGGGGTCCCGGAAGAGCAGGGACCGATTGCCCCAGGGCATGGTGGTGGGTTCGTTGACGAAGTCGGTGATGAAGCCGGTCAGGTTCTGGTGCACGCGGTCCACGTCGTCCACCAGGAACTCGAGGATCACGGAGTGGTTGTCGGCCGGACGGGATGATCCCGGCGCGAACAGCGGGACGGTGCGGGTGCTGCCGATGGCGAGCGTGGAGCCGCCCGTCCGCAGCTCGGCGAAGTCCTCCGTGTACCGGGTCGCCCGGGTCCCGGTGACCTTCTCGTAGAACGAGGCGAGGCGCTCGACGTCGCCGGTGATGATGCGGATCGAGACGAAGTCCATGGTGTGCTCCCTGGAGGTGCGGTTGCGGTGCTGCTTGCCGATGCGCTCCTCAGCGTAGAGACAATAGTGGACAGAAACCGTCCACTATCAACCCTCATCAGCCGTAGACTCCTGACGTGTCCCGACCCACCAGCCGCGTGCTGACTCTCCTGGAGCTGCTGCAGTCCGGCGGCATCCGCACCCTCGCCGAACTCGCCGACCGGCTCGGCGTCGACCGACGCACCGTGCGGCGGTACGTGGAGCACCTGAACGACCTCGATGTGCCCGTGGAAGCAGTGCGCGGCCGATACGGCGGCTACCGCCTCGCTCCCAGCTACCGCCTGCCTCCCCTCATGCTCAGCGACGACGAGGCACTCGCCGTGCTCCTCGGCCTGATCGCAGGCCGCCGGGCGGGTCTTGCGACCGCGGCGGACACGGCGAGCGAGACGGCAGCAGCCAAGGTCCGCCGCGCGCTTCCCCCGCACGTCGCCCGCAGGCTCGACGCGGTCACGGAGTCACTCGCCTTCACCCAGGCGTCCACAGAGTTCGCCGCTCCCGGCGGGGAGGTCCTGCTCGCGGTCGCCGACGCCATCCGACACCACCGTCCGGTGTCGATCAGCTACACCGACCGCGACGGGCGAAGCAGCAGGCGCACGGTGCACCCGCACGGGATCGTCACGCACTCCGGCCGCTGGTATCTCATCGGCTCGGATCCCGGGATCGGCGAGGACCGGACCTTCCGGCTGGATCGTGTGACGGACGTGAGGACCGAGCCCGGCACGTTCGAACCCCCCGAAGACCCAGACCCGGCCCAACGCCTCCTGTCAGGACTGGCCGCGGCGCCGTACCGACATGAGGTGACGCTACGGATCAACGGAACAGCCGAGCAGATCCGCACCCGCCTCCCGGCCGGCGTCGCAAGCATTGCGGAACCGAGGGCTCCGGAGACCTGGCTACGGGTCGAACTCCGGGCGGAACACCTCGACTGGCTCCCCCCGGTCCTCGCCTCACTCGACCTGCCGTTCAGAATCGAGCGCCCGGACGAACTACGCGACATGGTCGTGGCGTTCGCCGAGCGCCTGGCTTCCAACGCCCGCCGAGACTGAACAACTGGGTGTTGCGTCGTCCGGGTCCGGTGGCCGGTCAGGCCCCTCGTTCAGCCTCGCTCGAAGACGGCGACGCTCCGTGCGGGGACGTTGAAGGTGCCAGAACTCCTCTCGTAGGAGGACGACTTGACGACCTGGTCGGCACCCTTCGCCTGAATCGGGTGCAGCCTGTACGCGGTGTCCTCCAGGGCCGTCACGCGCTGCTTCTGTGCCTCGGGGGTCGCGTTGAAGACGACCACGAGATTTCCGAGTTCCATGGTGATGACGCCCGGGGTCTCGGCGGAGGTGCCCGAGAGGGGGAAGGAGAGTCGGGACTGGACCTGGCCTGCCGTGGTCAGGGAGAACGCCGGTTCGGTCGCGCGGAGTTCCACCAGGTCCTGGTAGGCCGTCGAGGCTCCGTTGATCTCCGCGCAGCCCGGGGTCAGGGAAGCGGACGTCAACAGGGGCTTTCCGTAGGACCACTTGTCCTTGTTGTCCGCGGCCGGGGGCAGGCCGCGCCCGAAGCCGTTGCCGTCCCGGCAGTTCCAGTGCAGGGCGTTGAACCAGTCGCCGCTGTCGTAGGAGTTGCGGTCCAGGGACTTCGAGCGCAGCAGGTCGCTGCCGGCCTGGGACAGGGACGGGCCCTGGGACAGGGTCGCGGTCGCCATCGCGAGGACCTGCATGCGGGCGCGGTCGGCGGCCGTGGTGTCGGCGGGCAGCTTGAAGGCGAGGGCGTCGTAGAGGGATTCGTTGTCGTGGGCGTCGGCGTAGGAGAGGGCGTCGCCGGGGGCCGCCGCGTATCCGGCCGGGGCGCCGTTGTAGTCGACCTGCGAGCCCTTGACCCTGCGGCCCGCGGAGTCGGTGAACGTGTACGCGGCGAGGTTGCCGGTGAGGGCCACCTTCAGGAGGTCCTGGTAGTGCAGGAGCCTGGCCTTCTGCTCGGCCGGGGAGCCGTTCGCCTTCGAGGCGTTGGGGTCGGTGAACAGGCCGCTGGCGAAGCCCTGGACGCCGGGGTCCTCGTCGAAGGGGCCGCCGCCGCGCACCGCGTCACGGCCGCGGTCGGAGAACGTGGCGATGCCCGTGCCCGCCATGTTCTTCTGGGTGGCCTGGACGAAGCGGGCGTCGTCGGCGATCTCTCCGAAGTTCCAGCCCTCTCCGTAGAGGACGATCTTCTTCCCGTCGACGCCGTCCTTCTTGAGGGTCAGCGCGTCAAGGGCCTTGCGGACAGCCAGGATGTTGGCCTTGGGGTGGTGTCCCATCAGGTCGAAACGGAAGCCGTCGACCTTGTACTCCTTGGCCCAGGTGACCAGTGAGTCGACCACGAGTCTGCCCATCATGGCGTTCTCGGGCGCGGTGTTGGCGCAGCAGGTGGAGGTGGCCACCGTGCCGTCCTCCAGCAGCCGCTGGTAGTAGCCGGGCACGATCTTGTCGAGGACGGACTTGTCGGCCTGTCCGGCCGCGACCGTGTGGTTGTAGACGACATCCATCACGGTGCGCAGTCCGGAGCCGTTGAGCCCCTGGACCATCTGCCGGAACTCGACCGTGCGGCGGGTCCCGGACGGGTCACTCGCGTAGCTGCCCTCCGGCACCGTGTAGTGCAGCGGGTCATAGCCCCAGTTGTACGCGTCCTTGGCGGCGGTCTTGGTGACGCAGGCCTGCTGCTCCTCGGAGTCCGGGGCGGGTGCCTTCAGGTCGCAGTCGGGCTCGGCCTGGTCGGCGGCGCGCTCGGGGATCGTGCCGATGTCGAACGCGGGCAGCAGATGGACGTACGACGTTCCTGCCTCGGCCAGCTTGCGCAGGTGCTTCATGCCGTCGGACTTCGTGTCGGTGAAGGCGAGGTACTTGCCGGGGTGGCGTGCCGTGCGGTCCTCGACGGAGAAGTCGCGGATGTGCAGTTCCTGGATCTGGGCGTCGCGCAGCGGCGTAGCCTTCGGCTTCCTCAGCTGTTCCCAGCCTTTGGGAGCGAGCTTCGGGTCGGCCAGGTCGACGGCGATGCTGCGCTTCGAGTCGGCGGTGAGCGCCGTGGAGTAGGGGTCGGTGACCTTGTTGGTGACGACCTTCTGGACGCTGGGCGCCCACACCTTCACGACGTACCGGTACTGCTTGCCCGACCAGCTCCTCGCTCCGGCGACGGACCACACGCCGCTGGCGTCGTCGCGCCGCATCGCCACCCGCTTGCCGTCGAGTTCGAGGCTGACGGACTGTGCGGTGGGAGCCCACAGGGCGAGCGTGGGGCGGCCGTCGCGGAACCGTGGGCCGAGGGCGGCCTTCGTGGCGGTGGCGCCGTAGAGGTCGTCGAGGATGCCCTGGGTCTGGACGCCGGTGGCGGTGAGCAGGGTGCCGTCGGCGCTGCTGCGGGTGGCGACGAGCTGGCCGGTGAGCGCGTGGCGGACCCGGTCGCGATCACGCGGGTCGACGGTGAACGCGGCGTAGTTCTTCAGGTGCGGGTACTTCTTGCGCTGGGCTTCGGTGAGGCCGCCATCGGACGGGGCGAGGCGGATCCGCTGCCCCTCGCCGACGAGTTCGCCGTCCTGGACGGTCAGCTGCCCGTCGCGGGCGTACACCAACTCCTGTGAGGCGGCAGCGCCTTGGACGTCCCAGGCGAGGGTGTTCTTGGCGATCCACTGCGCGCGGGACTTGGAGAGGTCGAGCGCGGCGGGCGCGTCGGCGGCGGCCGGCGCTTGGGGCGCGGCGGTCGCCGAGGGCGTCAGGGGCGCGACCGCGGCGAGCAGGGCGAGGGCCGTGGTCACCAGGGTGCGGCGGGGGGAGCCGGTCAAGGGTGCTTCTCCTTGCGGGTGGTGGGGTGTGGACGAGCCGATACGGGTGTGCGGGTACGGGAGCGCGGCCGCCCGGCGGCGGGGAAGCGGAGGCCGGGCGGCCGGGTCATGTGGGGCGATCAGCGGTGGCCGGCGGCCATCAACAGCTCCTGGCCCCGGTATGCAGGGCAAGGGCGGTGTTCGGCGCCACGGTGGCCGTGAACTGGCCCGAGCCGTTGACGGTGACGCTCCTGCCGCCCTGGATGTCGCAGTAGCTGCCGCCGGCGAGGGACGTCTGGAAAGTCCGGTCGACCGATGAGCCCTCGTGGTTGATGACGACGTACGCCTTGTCGCCGCGGCCGAACGCGATGGCGTCGTTGCCGTTGTCCCACCAGTTGGTCATGCCGGTCCCGCGGGCTGTGTTGCGGAACTTGACCATGCTCCTGATCTCGGGCCAGGCGTGCTGGCACTTCCAGCCGTCGCTGTAACAGGCGTTCATCTGGCCGCCGTTGGGTGACCCGGCGTCATTGCTGCTGAACTCGTAGCCGGAGTGCACGTCCGGGGAGCCGTAGGGCAGAGCCAGCATGAAGACGTGCGCCAGGGTGTAGTTCGCGCCGTCCTTGTAGTTGAGGGTCTGGCCGTGCCGCTCGGTGTCGTGGTTGGCGACGAAGACGGCGGACGAGTTGCTCGGCATGTAGCCCCAGCCCTCGCCGAAGTTCTTCAGGTAGGCGAGCTTCTCGTTGTTGAAGACGCGCTTGAGGTCCCAGCCGTAGCGGAACTCCTGGGCGTCGCCGGTGGCGGTGTACTCGCTCGGAGAGACCGCCTCGCCCGCCCCGTAGATCGTCTCCTGCTTCAAGTAGACGCCGGGGTTGCTGAGCCGGGACTTGATGTTCTTCAGGTCGTCCAGGGGGATGTGCTTGGCCGCGTCGACGCGGAAGCCGTCGACGCCCAGGGACAGCAGATCGTTCAGGTAGGCGGCGACTCGCCCCCGCACGTACTCCTCACCGGTGTCGAGGTCGGCGAGTCCGCCCAGTTCACAGTTCTGGACGTGCCAGCGGTCCTGGTAGTTGCTGATGTCGGAGCGGCAGTTGTCCATGTCGGCGCCCGAGTACGTGCCCGGGTAGTCGTACTTGGTGAAGGCGGAGCCTGCCGAGCCGGTGCCGGAGGCGTTCGTCATGTGGTTGATCACCGCGTCGGCGACGACCTTCACCCCGGCGGCGTGGCAGGTGTCGACCATGTTCTTGAACGCGTTCCGGTCGCCGAGCCGGGAGCCGATCTTGTAGCTCACGGGCTGGTAGGCGGCCCACCACGCCTCGCCCTGGATGCGCTCCTGGGGCGGGGAGACCTGTACGGCGCCGTAGCCGTCGGGGCCCAGTTGCCGCGTGCACGCCTTGGCCACCGAGTCGAATTTCCACTCGAAGAGCACGGCGGTGACGTCCTTGCCGCCGGGCGGTGCGGCCTGCGCCTGCGGGGCTCCGGCGACGATGCTGCCCGCGGCGCCCGCCACCAGGGCGAGGGAGGCGGCGACGGTCCTGCGGACGGGTCTGCGGACTCTGGACTTTCGGCCGGCCATGAGGGCCTCCTGCATGAGTGAGGTGTGACTGCATGAGTGAGGTGTGACCTTGTCCGGCAACGCGCCGTGCCCGTAAGGCCGTTGAAGGATGTTGCAGAAACATTTCAACGCCGTTTTCGGTCGAGACCGTACGACCCTCAAGAACCCCGGTCAACCCTCCGCGCACACTCTCGCGTCAGATGCGGAATCCCGGGAGTTCACGCGCCGCAAAAGCTTTCGCAAGACATTGCGGCGATGCTACGTTCAACCACAACTCCGGTCCGGACGGCCGGGGGTCCCGCACAACGGGCCCCACGCGCCCGGCCGTTCGGGCCGAAGCCTCCCCCTCCGGGCCAGAGTCTCCCCCCCTCAGGGCCGGAGTCTCCCCCTCAGCGCCGCGCCTGCGCCGTGGAGCCGCGCACCACCAGCTCCGGCTGGAAGACGAACTCCGTGTGCTGCACCGGGTTTCCGTGCAGCTCCTCCACCAGGGCGCCCACCGCGGCGCTCGCCATCGCCTGCACCGGCTGGCGCACCGTGGTGAGCGGCGGGTCCGTGAAGGCGATCAGGGGCGAGTCGTCGAAGCCGACCACGGAGACGTCGCCGGGCACCGAGAGGCCGCGCTCGCGCACCGCCCGGACGGCGCCGAGGGCCATCATGTCGCTGCCGCAGACCATCGCCGTGCACCCCTGGTCGAGCAGGGTGCTGGCCGCCGCGTGTCCGCCCTCGACCGTGAACAGCGTGCGCTGCACGAGCTGTTCGGCCTCCCCCTGTTCCAGGCCGAGCAGTGCGTGCAGCGCCGCCGTGAACCCCTCCGCCTTGCGCAGCGAGGGGACGTAGCGGGTCGGGCCGATGGCCAGGCCGATCCGCTGGTGGCCGAGGTCGACGAGGTGACGTACCGCCATCCGCGCTGCCGCACGGTCGTCGGGCGAGACGAAGGACACCGGGATGTGTTCGTTGTAGCCGTTGATCAGGACGAACGGCACGCCACGGGCCGCCAGTTCGAGATAGCGGGTGGGATCGGCGGTGGTGTCGGCGTGCAGTCCGGAGAGGAAGACGATGCCGCTGACCCGCCGCTCCTCCAACTGCTCGACCAGCTCGTCCTCGCTCGCCCCGTCCGGCATCTGGGTGCACAGCATCGGCGTGTAGCCGTGCCCGGACAGGACCTGTTCGACGACCTGTGCGAAGGCGGGGAAGATCGGGTTGCTGAGCTCGGGGATGACCAGGCCGACCAGGCCGGCGCTGCGCGGCTTGAGCCGCGTCGGCCGCTCGTAGCCAAGGACGTCCAGGGCGGCGAGCACCCGGCGCCGGGTGCCCGCGGCCACCCCCGGCTTGCCGTTGAGCACCCGGCTCGCGGTGGCCTCGCTGACCCCGGACTGGGCCGCGATGTCCGCGAGCCGCGGGGTGCCCCGGTCTCCCCGGTCTCCCCCGTCTCCCCGGTCGGCGGACCGCGGCGGGGAGAGGGTCACACCGCCCACCAGACTGTGGTGTCGGCGGGCAGTTCGACCTTGCCGTCCACCGTCTCCACCTCGGCGTTGGCGAGCAGGATCCGGCCGGGGGCCGGGATCCGCACCGCCGAGCCCGTGGTGTTCGCCGTGCATACGAAGCCCTCGCGGCGGAAGGCGAGCACTCCCTCGGGAGCGTCGAGCCACTCCAGCGAGTCGCCCGCGCCGAGCCCCGGCTGCTCCCGGCGCACGGCGAGCGCGCGGCGGTACAGCTCCAGGGTGGAGGTGGGATCGCCGGTCTGCGCCTCGACACTGAGCTCGCCCCAGCCGGAGGGCTGCGGGAGCCAGCTGCCGCCCGCGCCGAATCCGTGACTGGAGCCTTCGGTGGTCCACGGGATCGGCACCCGGCAGCCGTCACGGAACCCGTCCTGGCCGCTCGCGCGGACGAACGACGGATCCTGGCGCACCTCGTCGGGCAGCTCGGTGACGTCCGGCAGGCCCAGCTCCTCGCCCTGGTAGACGTACGCGGAGCCGGGCAGTGCCAGCATCAGGAGCGACGCCGCGCGGGCGCGCCGCAGGCCGAGCTCGCGGTCGCCGGCGGTGCGCAACTGGGTGCCGAGCCCCGGCGGGTTGGCGAACCGCGTGGCGTGCCGGGTGACGTCGTGGTTGGAGAGCACCCAGGTGGCCGGGGCGCCGACGGGCCGCATCGCGGCCAGCGACACGTCGATGACCTCGCGCAGCTCCACGGAATCCCAATGGGTGCCCAGGTACTGGAAGTTGAAGGCCTGATGCATCTCGTCCGGACGAACGTAGGCCGCTGCCCGCTCGACGGTGGGGGTCCACGCCTCGGCGACCAGGATCCGCTCACCCGCGTACTCGGTGAGGACCTTCCGCCAGCTGCGGTAGATCTCGTGCACGCCGTCCTGGTCGAAGAAGGGCATGGCGTCGTTGCCGAGCAGCTTGAGCTGGTCGCTGCGGCCGATGTCGGGCAGTCCCTCTGCCTTCACCAGGCCATGGGCGACGTCGACGCGGAAGCCGTCGACGCCCATGTCGAGCCAGAAGCGCAGGATCGAGCGGAACTCGTCGTGGACGGCCGGGTGTTCCCAGTTGAAGTCGGGCTGCTCGGGGGCGAAGAGGTGGAGGTACCACTCGCCGTCCGGCGTCCGGGTCCAGGCCGGGCCGCCGAAGACGGACTCCCAGTCGTTGGGCGGGAGTTCGCCGTTCTCGCCTTTGCCGGGCCGGAAGTGGTAGCGCTCGCGCAGGGGCGATCCGGCGCCCTCGCGCAGCGCGCGCCGGAACCAGTCGTGCCGGTCGGACGAGTGGTTGGGCACCAGGTCGACGATGATGCGCAGGCCCAGGTCGTGGGCGTCCCGCAGCAGGGCGTCGGCGTCGAGGAGGCTGCCGAACATCGGGTCGATGGCGCGGTAGTCGGCCACGTCGTATCCGGCGTCGGCCTGCGGCGACGAGTAGAAGGGGCTGAGCCAGACGGCGTCGACGCCCAGGTCCCTGAGGTAGGGCAGGCGGGCACGGATGCCGTCCAGGTCACCCATTCCGTCACCGTTGCCGTCGGCGAAGCTGCGCGGATAGACCTGGTAGATCACCGCGCCGCGCCACCAGTCCGTGTGGGTGCCGGAGGCGGGGGCTGCAGGGGCAGCGAGATGCTGGGTCATGTCTTCCCTGAGATCGAGAGGTCGAGTGCGAGGGGGGTGTGCCGTTTCAGGGCTTCGTTGTCCAGGACTCCGAGTCAGGACTTCGTCGCCCCGGCCGTGAGGCCGGATACGAGGTGGCGCTGCACGAAGCCGAAGATCACCGCCGCGGGCACCGCGACGATCACCGCGGCGGCCGTCAGCGAGCCCCAGTCGCTGGTGTACTGATTGACGAAGGTCTGCAGGCCGCCCGCCAGGGTGAGGTTCTCCTCGCCGGTCATGAAGGCGGAGGCGTAGGCGACTTCGGCCCAGCCGGTGATGAAGCTGTAGAAGCCGGTGACGGCGAGACCGGGCTTGGCCAGCGGCACGATGAGCCGCCAGAAGGTGCCGAACGGATTGAGTCCGTCCACGCGCCCGGCTTCGTCGATCTCCACCGGGATGGTGTCGAAGTACCCCTTCATCATCCAGGCGCAGAACGGCACGGCGATCGTCAGGTACGTGACGACCAGGCCGATGGGCTGGTTGAGCAGGCCCAGGCCGGCGAGGAGGTTGTAGAGCGGCACGATGAGCACCGCGACGGGGAACATCTGGGTGATCAGCAGGAGCCACATCAGCGGCCGCATGCCGGGGAACTTGAAGCGGCTCACCGCGTAGCCGGTGGTCGCGGAGATGAAGACGCCGATCACCGTGGTCAGGCCGACGACGAGCAGGGAGTTGCCGAGCCAGCTCAGGAACTCGGTGTCGTTGACGACGTGGTCGTAATTGCGGAACGTGAAGTCCTTGACCAGGTCGGTGGAGAACGCCTCGCTCGTCGGCTTGAACGAGGTGATGAGCAGCCACAGCGGTGGAAGGACCGCGGTGGCGGAGGCGATGAGCAGGCCCACGTGGAGCGCGACCGAGGCCAGCGGCCCGCGCTCGCCGCGCTCCCTGACCTTCTTGGACCGGCTCGCGGACGGGGTCTTGGACCGGGTCTTGGACTGGGTGCCGGGGTTGGTCACGGTGGTCACCACACTTCTCCCTGCTTGCGGAGCGCGCGGCGGTAGACGACCGCGAAGAGCGAAAGGAGCAGCAGAATGATGACGCCCCAGGCCGCGGATCCCGCGAAGTCGCGCGGGCTCACGACGAACGAGAGCCGGTAGGCGTACGTCACCAGGATCTCGGTGGCGTCTCCCGGACCGCCCCGGGTGAGCAGGAAGATCACCGGGAACATGTTGAAGGTCCAGATGCCGCTGATGAGGATCACGGTGCTGCTGACGGTCCGCAGACCCGGCAGGGTGATGTGCCTGAAGCGCTGCCAGGCGTTCGCGCCGTCCATCTCCGCTGCTTCGTAGAGCTCACCGGGGATGGACTGGAGTCCGCCGAGCATGGCGACCAGCATGAACGGGACGCCGAGCCAGATGTTGACCGTGATCACCGAGAGCTTGGCCCAGGTGGGGTCGTTGAGCCACGGGATGGCGTCGATGCCGCCGCCGGCGAGGATCTTGTTGAGGATGCCGTTCTTCTCGTTGAAGAGCAGGCGCCAGGTGAACACGGAGACGAAGGCGGGCACCGCCCACGGCAGGATCAGCGCCATGCGGTAGAAGGAGCGGCCCGCCAGCTTGCGGTTGAGCATGTTCGCCAGGACGAGGCCGAGCGTGAAGGAGATCGCGACGCAGGAGACGGTCCAGATGATCGTCCAGGTCAGCCGGTCCCAGAAGACACCGTCCTGGAGTACCGCGGTGTAGTTGTCCAGGCCCACGGACGTATAGGTCGCCGGGATGTGGTTGACGCCGATGGTGCGCTCGACGTTCGCCTCGTTGGCGTCGGTCGTCGACAGGTACAGGCCCCGCACCAGCGGGTATCCGATGATCACGCCGATCACGGCCACCACGGGGGCGACCATGCTCCAGGCGTACCAGTGGGTGGACAGCGACCTGCGCAGCCGTCCTGGGGTCTTGCCGGTCCGCGGGCCGCGGCCGCGGACGCCGTGGGCGTCCGCGGCCTTGGCCAGTGACTGGCTGCTGTCAACAGCCATTTACTTGTAGTCCTTCAGCAGCTTGCGGTAGGCGTCGCCGACACTCTTCGCCCCGTTCTCGGGGGAGGTCTTGCCGCTGAGCACCTTCTCCATCTGCAGCCGGATCGGCTCGAACAGGGCGTTGGCCTGCGGGATCCACGGCCGCTCCACGGACTTGTCCACGGCCGGCTTGAAGAACTGCACCATCTGGTTGTCCTTGACGGACTTCACGTCGTACACCGAGGTGCGGGTGGGCAGCAGGCTCAGCTTCTCGGTGGTCTGCTGCTGCACCTTGGCCGAGCTCATGTACTTGATGAACTCGTAGCTCGCGTCGAGGTTCTTGGAACCCGCGTAGGCCGCGAGGTTCCAGCCGCCCTGCGGGGAGGCCTGGCGGTGGCTGCCGCCGGGGACCGGGGCGATGCCGAGGTTGTCCTTGTCGCCCTTGAACTCCTTGCCCTGCAGGGCGCCCTCGATGGACCAGGGGCCGTCGAGCGCCATCGCGACGTCGCCGTCCTTGAAGGCGTTCAGCTGGTTGTTGTAGCCGTCGCTCGCGTCGGTGGTGGCCGCCTTGGAGTCGACCAGGTCCTTCATGACCTCGAAGGCCGCGGCGCCCTGGGGGTCGTCGACGGTGACCTTCTTGTTCTTGGTGTCGAGGAGGTCGCCGCCCTCTCCGTAGAGGTACGGGAGGTAGTAGTACGGGTCGTCGCCGCGGAGGTAGAGGCCGGTCTTGCCGGACTTCGACTTGATCTTCTTCGCGGCGGACTTCACCTCGTCGAAGGTCTTGGGCGCCTCGACACCGGCGTCCTTGAGCATCTTCTTGTTGTAGAAGAGCGCCAGGGTGTCGATGGTCTGCGGGGCGGCGTAGGTCTTGCCCTTGAACTTGGTGCTCGCCGCGGCCTGCGGGAGGTAGTCGTCCGCCTTGTCGAGGGCGGGGGTGCCCTCGAGCGGGGCCAGGTAGCCCAGGTTGGCGAAGTCCGCGACCCAGGCGACCTCGGTGCGCATCACGTCGGGGGCGCCGGAGTTGCCGCCCGCGGCGTTCTTGAACTTGGCGTTGGCCTCGCCGAACGCGACGCTCACGTAGTTGACCTTGACGTCGGGGTGGAGCTTCTCGAAGCCCTTGGCGAGCTTCTCGTAGGTCCCCTTCTCCGCGTCGTTCGAGGTGTCCCAGAAAGTGACGGTTCCGGCGAACTTGCCCGAACTCTTCTTGCCGCTGTCACCGTCATCGTCACCGCACGCCGCCGCTGTCAAAGCCAGGGTCGCGACCAGTGCGGTGGCCGCTATGCCACGCCGCATGTGAACTCCTTCAACTGATCCCGGAACAAGGGGGAGGCGAACCCCGAGGGGGCTGCCTCCTGCGAGCCGCACTCGACGCGGCGCCGGGTTGCCAGGGAACGTAACAGGATTGAAAAGCGCTCGAAAGACCTTGCGGGAAATTTCTGCAAGGTCTGCTGATCGTTACCCCTGTGTGTCCTTACGGTTGCGCTTGCTGCGCTTGACGATCCCCTGAAGTGGCAGGTGTACCCGCTCTCCGCCCTGGGGATGCCCGCAAGTACCTTGCAGAACCGGCACTTTCTGCAAGCTTGCGCAACTGGTGGGCAATCCGACCGATCACCGGTACAGTCCCTGCATGACCGCACGGCTCGTCGACATCGCAGCGCAGGCGGGGGTGAGCGAAGCCACCGTCAGCCGTGTGCTCAACGGCAAGCCCGGAGTGGCGGCAGGCACCCGCGAATCCGTCCTCGCCGCCCTGGACATGCTCGGCTTCGAGCGTCCCACCCGGCTGCGGCAGCGCAGCAGCGCCGGCCTGGTCGGCCTGATCACGCCCGAGCTGGACAACCCGATCTTCCCCGCGCTCGCCCAGGTCATCGCCCAGGCCCTGACCCGCCAGGGCTACACGCCGGTCCTCGCCACCCAGACGCCCGGCGGCTCCACCGAGGACGAACTCACCGACATGCTGGTGGACCGCGGTGTCTCCGGGATCATCTTCGTCTCCGGCCTGCACGCCGACACCACCGCCGACATGGAGCGTTACGAAGTCCTGCGCGGCAAGGGAGTGCCCTTCGTCCTCGTCAACGGATTCTCCCCCAAGGTGCAGGCCCCCTTCGTCTCCACGGACGACCGGGCAGCGGCCCGGCTCGCCGTCACGCACCTCACGTCGCTGGGCCACACGCGCATCGGTCTCGCGGTGGGCCCCAAGCGCTTCGTGCCCGTCCTGCGCAAGATCGAGGGCTTCCAGACCGGCATGCGTGAGCGCCTCGGAATGTCGCCCAAGGACTCCGAGCAGCTCATCGAGCACTCCCTCTACACCCTGGAGGGCGGCCAGGCCGCAGCGGGCACACTGATCGGCCGAGGCTGCACCGCGATCGTGTGCGCCAGCGACATGATGGCGCTCGGTGCCGTCCGGGCCGCCCGGGAACGGGACTTGGAGGTGCCGCGTGACATCTCGGTGGTCGGCTACGACGACTCCCCGCTCATCGCGTTCACCGATCCCCCGCTGACCACCATCCGCCAGCCGGTCCAGGCGATGGGCCAGGCCTCGGTCCGCACCCTCCTGGAGGAGATCGGCGGGACCCCCGCCCCGCACAGCGAGTTCGTCTTCATGCCGGAACTGGTGGTCCGCGACTCGACCGCATCCGGCCGGTCCGAGCACCGCGACGCCTAGGTCCTGTCCGCCCAGACCGGCGACTTCGTGGCGATGGGGGTGCAGGCCCTGGGTCTGCGTCGGCAGGAACGAACTCCTCACCCTGGCCGCGGAGTCCCAGCGCGGGCCGTGAGCGAGGATGGTCGGAACCATCGCGGAGCGACACACGCAGCGACACGGAGGAGAAGACATGGCATCGCGGACCGACGTGCCCACCAGCCGTGTGCTGTACGGATGCATGGGGCTCGGCGGCACTTGGGACACCAGGCCGTACACCGCCGAGGACATCGCCGGTGCCGAGGCCGCCGTGGAGGCCGCGTTGGAGGCCGGCATCACGGTGTTCGACCAGGCAGACATCTACCGGCACGGGAAGTCCGAGGCGGTCTTCGGCGAGGTGCTCGCCAGGGCGCCGGGACTGCGCGAACGCATCGTCCTGCAGACCAAGGTCGGCATCCGCCTCTCCGACGGCGACCGCCCCGGCCTGTACGACCTGCGCGGGCCGAGCATCGTCCAACGCGTCGAGGAGAGCCTCACGCGCCTGTGCACCGACGTGATCGACGTCCTGCTCCTGCACCGCCCCGATCCGCTGACGGGACCCGAGGAGATGGCCAAGGCGCTGGCGTCGCTGCACGGGCAGGGCCTGGTGCGCCGCTTCGGCGTGTCGAACATGAGCGCCGCGCAGATCGCACACCTGAGGGCGCACCTCGACCTACCGCTGGTCGCCAACCAGCTGGAGATGAGCCTGGAGAGCCGCGACTGGGTCGAGTCCGGCGTGCTCGTGAACACACGGGCCGCGACCCACAGCGGCTTTCCCCACGGAACACTCGAGTACTGCACGGCCAACGGGATCCAACTGCAGGCCTGGGGAGCCCTGGCCAAGGGCCGCTTCACCGGCACCGCCGAGTCACCGACGACACGGCTCGTCGCCGCCCTCGCCACCCGCAAGCGGACGACACCGGAGACGATCCTGCTGTGGTGGCTCCAACGCCATCCGGCACAGATCGCCCCCGTCATCGGCACCAGCCGCCCCGAACGCATCCTCGCCTGCCGGGACGCGGTACACCGCGAACCGGAACTCACCCACGAGGAGTGGTACGACCTATGGATCACCGCCCGCGGCGGCCCGCTGCCCTAAGGCTCCCCGTGACCCAGCCGTCCTCCGAAGTCCAGCCCCTCGTACGCCAGAAGGCCCACAGCCTGGGAGCCGTCGGGGAGCAGTGGCTGACCGAGCTGCCCGGTCTCATCCGGGATCTGGAGCGGCGCTGGTCCATTGATGTCGGGGCGTCGCTGCCCGGCGGTACCGCCTCCTATGTGGCGCGGGCCCGGACGGGTGACGGGCTCGACGCGGTACTCAAACTCTCCCTGCCCGCACCGGACTTCGCGTCTCAGGTGCAGATCCTTCGCCTCGCGGCGGGACAGGGGTACGCGCGACTGCTCGCGTACGACGTCGAGCGCCACGCCATGCTCCAAGAAGCCCTCGGGCCGTCGATGGACCGGCTCGGCCTTCCACCGCGGCAGCAGATCGAGACCCTGTGTGCCATGCTCCGCCGCGCCTGGCGAGTCTCGCGCGCCCCGGGACCGACCGTGCATCCGGCCGAGGAGAAGGCCCATTCCCTGGGCGAGTTGGTCGGGCGGTTGTGGGAGAGCCTGGGGCGACCCTGCTCGGAGCGGGTCGTGGATCAGGCGTTGGCGTTCGCCGGGCGTCGGGCCGCCGCGTTCGATCCCGGGCGTTGTGTCGTCGTGCACGGCGACCCGCACCCCGGCAACGCGCTGCGCGTCGTCGCGCCGCGGGCCGGGGCAGAGGCGGGGTTCGTCTTCGTGGATCCCGACGGGTTCCTCGCCGACCCCGCGTACGACCTGGGGGTCGTACTCCGCGACTGGTGCGCGGAGTTGAATGGCCGGGACGAGGGCGCGGCCAGGGGGCTGATGCGCTCGTACTGCGCGTTGCTCGCGGACCGGACCGGGGTGGATCAGCGGGCGATCTGGGAGTGGGGCTTCCTCGAGCGGGTTTCCACCGGGCTCTACGTGCTCGACTTCGGCGCGGAGGAACTCGGCCGGCCGTTCCTGGACACCGCGGAGTTGCTGACCTGAGGCGGGTGCGGCTCAGGGGCGTCGGCGCCGTGTCCGGCGGGGAACAGCCTCTGCCGCAGTACTCCATCCTCTCAACTGCCGTATATGGCTGGGGGTTTGTCCTAGCCGTCCCCCTAGGTGACGGAGGGGCGCATGTGGTGGGCGCGACCGGCGCGGGTGCCCTGTCCGTCGCCACCGACCGGCGTACGGGCAGCGTCCTGGTCGCCAACCGGACCCCCGGCACCGTCACGATCGTCGACCCCACCAAGGGCGCCGTCGTCGAGACCCTGGCCACCGGCGCCAACCCCAACCACGTCCAGGTGACGGGTGGTACGGCCTTCGTCCTCGACAAGTCCGGCACCGGCCCCGAGGGGCAGGACCAGGCGCACCGCATCCGCATCGGCCGCTGAGTCTCGGCTACCCCGAGCCTCCCCGGGTCCGGCCCGCCACGCGATCGTGGCGGGCCGGACGCCGTCGTGCGTGCAGCCCCTTGCCTACGAGACGACTCTGCGCCGTGACCGTCGCGATCACGCCCGCTCCGAGCAGCGGCCAGGCGAAGGGGCCCGCGGCGATCACGGCGGTGACCAGCAGTGGTCCCCCACTGCGCTGGGCGGACGAGGAAAGACCGTGCACACCGAGGTAGGCGCCCTGAGCGTCGTCGGGGGCGAGCGCGATGGACAGTTCCCAGGACGCGATGGCGTGCAGGATCTCCGCGAAGGTGAACGCGACCGCCGCGACCACCAGAGCGGTGACGGCGAGCCAGGTGCCACCGGCCACCGACGCCGTCATGGCCCCGCAGCCCACGACGAAGCAGGCGGCCAGGGGCACGAGAAGTCTGCGGGCCTTGTCCGGCGTACTCCCGAAGCGGGACAGCGGGACCTGACAGCAGACGACCAGTACGCAGTTGAGGACCATGAGCAACGGCGCGAGGCCGTGCGGGGCGTCCGTGGCATGGACGATCCACAGGGGCATGCCGACCTGGAGCACCGCGTCGTCGAGGAAGAGCGCCGCCTCGGTGGCGGTGAACAGGAGGTAGGGGCGGTCGCGCCACGGGCTGGAGGCACGGGCGTGGAGCGCCAGGGCCCTGGAGTCGGTCACCACGCGGGACGGAGAAGGCGGTTCGGCACAGCGCAGGGTCAGGACCGCGGCGACGAGGAAGCTGAGCACGTTGCCGACGAGCAGGGCCTGGTAGGCGTGGGTGGTGCCGACGGCGAGGGCGAGCGCGCCGGCCAGTCCGCCGATGGCCCAGCCCGCGTTGGAGACGGAGCGCTGCACGGCCTGGTACTTGGTGCGGTCCGGGCCCGCGATACGGGCGGCATACAGCTTCGTGAGGACATTGGCGCCGCGGTCGGCGAGGCTGCTGACGGCCGAGTACAGCAGGAGCAGGGAGAAGTTGTCCGTCGTCAGGAGCGCCAACAGGGCGACGGCCTGCTGGAGTTGGGCGCCGATGATGACGCGGGTGAGCGGGCAGCGGTCCGCGAGATGACCCGCGAGCGGGGCGCCCGCGATACCGACGGCCCCCGAGACCCCCATGAGCATGCCGACCTCGGCGACGGAGAGCCCGGTGACGAGGGTGAAGTAGAGGGCGGCCGCCCCCATCCAGAGGCCGGTGCCCGCCTTGTTGATCAGGGCGATCCAGAGCATGCGGCGGCCGTCGAGACCCCCTGGTATGCGTGCGTACAGCGCGGCCCGCCTGCGGCTGAGGCTCACCAATCCCCCTTGACTTGCTATGTGACTGCGGCTTGCGGTGTGACTGCGGCTTGCGATGAGGCTTCGTAACGTCCGACTTGACTCCGACGTTTGTACTGATACATACTCACTTACGTGGCAGCACAATATGCGATCAGTGGCACGACCGCCAAGGGCATTACCGCCTCGGTCGAACAGGCCGTGGCCGACGGCCACTTGGGGCCGGACGACGCACTGCCGCCGGTGCGCAGGCTCGCGGACGAGCTCGGCGTCAGCGCGGGGACGGTCGCGACGGCGTACAAGGAACTCCGGCAGCGCGGGATCGTGGTGACGCGCGGGCGCGGCGGGACGGTGGTGGCGCAGGCCCCTGCGGTCGGCGCACGTCGACCGCCGATGGTGCCGCAGGGAGTGCGCGATCTGGCGGGCGGGCACCCGGACCCGGCGCTCCTTCCGGTGCTGATGCCGCCGGGGCGGGTGGACCCCGTCAGCGGTTCGCACCGAGCTTCGCCGCGCCGTGCGGAACTTGAGGAGCTGGCCCGGGAGTGGTTCGCGCGGGACGGTGTGCCGGACGACAAGGTGACCTTCGCGCACGGCGCCCTCGACTGCATGGCGCGGCTGCTGTCCACGGAGCTGAAGCCGGGCGACGCGGTGGCGGTGGAGGACCCGGGGTTCCACCATCTCCTCGACCTCGTACCGGCGTTGGGCCTGCGGATGGTGCCGGTGGCGGTGGACGACGAGGGGATCAGGCCGGAGGCGCTGCGCAGTGCGCTGCGGGCGGGAGCCAGGGCCCTGGTGTGCAGCCCGCGGGGGCAGAACCCGATGGGCGGCTGTTTCTCACGGGCGCGGCGGGACGCGCTGCTCGAAGTCCTCGGCGGCTTCCCGGAGGTGCTGGTCGTCGAGGACGATCACAACGCGGAGATCGCGGGGGCGCCCGGGTACTCACTGGCGGCCGGCGGACTCGAACGCTGGGCCCAGGTACGGACCGTGTCCAAGCATCTGGGCATCGACCTGCGGTGGGCCGCCCTGGCGTGCGACGCCACCACGCTGGCCCGGCACGAGGGGCGGATGCTGCTCACCTCGGGGTGGGTCAGTCACGTACTGCAGGAGACGGTCGAGCGCACGATGATCGACCCCGCCGCGCGAGCGCTGGTCGGGCGGGCCGAGCAGTCCTACACCGAGCGGCGCCAGGCGCTGATCGGCGAGCTCACGCGGCGCGGGATCGCCGCGCACGGGGCGAGCGGAATGAACGTGTGGGTGCCGGTGCGCGACGAGTCCGCGGTCGTCAACGGACTGCGCTCGCGCGGATGGTGGGTCGCCGCCGGTTCACGCTTCCGCATCGCCACACCCACCGCCGTACGGATCACCACGGCCATGCTGGAGGTGGCGGACGCGCCGCGGCTGGCCACGGACTTCGCCGCGGCGCTCGGCGAGTCCGAGACCACGTACGGAGGTTGAGTGCGCGCCGAGCCGCCCGACCGGTCTTGTACCGGGAAAGGCCGCTCGGATAGCTGAGCTGACCGGCGGATTACCTCCACCGCAGCTATCGGCGTCCCGAAGCCGGTCTCGACGGGGGCGCGACCGCAGGCAGGCCTCAGGCAGGGACGAAGACGTCCTCCTGGGCCCCGTCGAGGATGAACCCATTGTCGAAGCGGACCCGCACGCTCACGCGAGGCGCCCGTTCCTGGAAGGCGGTCCACGCGGGTTCCAGAGAACTGACCTTCTCCTCGAGCTGTCTCTTGCTCTCCGTGGGCATCTCGCGCCCGAAGGTGTCGAGCAGCGACTTGAGCCGTTCGTACTCGCGCACGTCGTCGCTCTCGTCCTGGTGGCCGGCCACCTGCTCGACGGTCCCTACGACGCCCGCCGCCAGGGACAGGAACCCGACGACGATCCCCGACACCTCGGCGGAATCAGTCAGCCGGGTGTCCGCTGCCAGCGCCACCCGCTGGCCTGCCTTCAGAGTCATCTGCTCCCCATCTCCCTGCGTCGGCTACGTCCGCTGCATCCGCCAAGTCCGCGCGATGCAGGTCCGCCTCGACGTCGAGTCCGGCATCCTCGGACACTCCGCCAGGCCATGCCGCAAAGCTACTCAACCCGAAGAGAAGATCGGAAACAGCCCTCACCCTGCGCGGCAGCCAGAACAAGCGGGACAATGGACGCGGCTGCCGCCGGGCCGCCGCTGCCCCGCCCCGAGTTCCGCTCCCCCGAGGTGCCCCGATGATCAGCTGGCGTCGACTCGACGAGGCCGACTTCCCCCTGCTGCGGCAGTGGCTCGAGCAGCCGCACGTCGCGCGCTGGTGGAACCACGAGACCTCACCCGAGGCAGTTGCGCGCGACTTCGGCCCGGCGGCCCGCGGAGAGGAGCCGTCGGAGGACCTGCTCATGCTGCTGGACGACGAGCCCTTCGGCCTCGTCCAGCGCTGCCGCTTCGCCGACTTCCCCGAGTACATCGACGAGTTGGCAGGGCAGGTCGAGGTTCCCCACGGCGCCATGTCCATCGACTACCTCATCGGGGATCCCCTACTGGTCGGCCGGGGGCTCGGCACGCGCATGATCCAAGCGGTCGTGCGGGCCACCTGGACGGACCATCCCGAGGCCACCATGGTGCTGGTCCCCGTGCACGCGGGCAATCACGCGTCCTGGCGCGTCCTGGAGAAGGCAGGCATGCGGCGGGTCGCCGATGTGTCGCTGGCACCCGACAACCCCATCGACGACCGCGCCCACTACCTCTACCGCATCGACCGTCCGTCGGCCTGAGTCTCCGGCGCGCCTGGTCAGCCGGCAGGGGGCGGCGAGATCCCGTCCAGGCGCTCGCGCTGCTCGTCGCTCAGCCGCAGGCTCGCCGCGGCGACGTTCTCGGCCAGGTGGTCGAGCGACGCGGTGCCGGGGATCGGCAGCACGACCGGTGAACGGTCGAGCAGCCAGGCCAGCGCGATCTGCGCCGCGGTGGCATCGAGTTCGGCCGCCACGGCCGCGATCTCGGCTGTCGCGGTCGAGGCCGCCGGATGGACCGGCCGCCAGGGCAGGAAGGCGATCCCCGCCGCGTCACACGCGTCGAGCACGGCTTCGTGCTCGCGGTCGAGCAGGCTGTAGCGGTTCTGCACGCTCGCCACGTCGACGATCTTCCGCGCCTCGTCGAGTTCGTCGACCGTGACCTCGGACAGGCCGATATGGCCGATCCTGCCGTCGAGTTGGAACTCCCGCAGCGTGCCGAGCTGGTCGGCGAGCGGCACGTCCGGGTCGAGGCGGTGCATCTGGAGCAGCCCGATCCGCTCGACGCGGAGCCTACGGAGGGCCTGCTCGACCTGCTCGCGCAGGAACTCCGGCCGCCCGTTGACCCGGGCCTCTTCGCCGGGGCGCAGTTGCTCGATGGCGACCTTGGTCGCGATGAGCAGGTCGTCGGGATAGGGGTGCAGCGCTTCGACGAGCAGTTCCTCGTTGGCTCCCCAGCCGTACATGTACGCCGTGTCGATCAGCGTGACGCCCAACTCGACGGCCCGCCGGACCACCGCGACGGAAGCCTCCCTGGCCGCCCCGGCCTCGGTCGGCAGGCGCATCGCCCCGAACCCGATCCGGCGCACGTCGAATTCTCCGCCGATGCGGAAGCCGCTCGATGCCATGTGTCCTTGTCCACCCCTCGGTCGAAGCGCCACGCTACCCGTCGAAGTCCGTCCGGGCCCGCTCCACCTTCTCCAGGTTGTCCGTGGACCACTCCGCGAGCGTGGCGAACAACGGCCCGAGGCTGCGCCCGAGTTCACTGATCTCGTACTCCACGCGCGGCGGCACCTCGGGGTAGTACGTGCGCACCACGAGCCCGTCACGTTCCAGCTGACGCAGCCGCTGCGTCAGGACCTTGGGCGTGATGCCGGCGATGCCGCGCTGCAGCTCCACGAAGCGGCGGCGGCCGTGCTCATGGAGCGTCCAGAGGATCGGCGTGGTCCAGCGGCTGAACACGATGTCGACGACCGGACCGACCGGACAGACCTGCGCGCTCACCGGTGCACTCGCGCTCATGCGTCCCCCTTCAGGTAAGTGGCTCTTGAGGGAAGTAGCTCTCTTGAGGGAAGTAACTCGTCTCACTTCTCGTATCCTCGCGGCGCTTCGCGGAATCCGTCACACATTACGCATCCCCGTGCATTGACGGCTCACCGCGCCCGGTTCAGGGTGTTGCCCCCATAAGACCTCACGAAGACCTCAAGAAGGGCCCCCTTCATGCGAAGACGCCTCTTTGTCCGTGGACTGGCCGTCACCGGCGCCGGGTTGAGCCTGCCCGTCCCCTTAGCCGGCGCCGCGCGAGCCCGGCCCACCACCCCCGCCTCCGCAGCGGCGGCGGCCTGGCAGCACGTCGCCGCACCGGCCGCGCAGGAGGCCGCCCACCTGCTCGCGGTCGCCGCCGCGGGGCCCGGCCGCGCCTGGGCCGTGGGTGAACAGGCACGCAACGGAAGCACCATCGGCACTCCGCTCGCCCTGAGTTGGAACGGCTCGGAGTGGTCACTGAACGACCTCTCCCATCTGACGTACCGCGGTGGCCTGCGCTCGGTGGCCGCCACACCGTCCGGCGAGGCAGCCTGGGCCATCGGCACGAACACCGCGGGGCACGACCAGCTCCTCGCGTGGGAGGGCACCACCTGGCGCGAGGCGGACTTCCCCGGCCGGGGCGAGCCGGGGACGCGGCTCACCGATGTCACGTCCGCTCCCGGCGGCCGCTTCTGGGTGTCGGGGCGGCACGGTGACCGCGCCGGGCTGATGCGCGGCGGCAACGGCACGGCGTGGCGGTGGTGCCGGCCGCTGCCGGACGAGGCGGCGCCCACGCCGTCCGGCGTCCATGTGACACCCGACGGTGAGGTGTGGGTCTACGGCGACATCATCGCCCGCTGGGACGGAGCCTGGACGGTGCTGCCCCGCACGCTCGGCATCCGTGCCTCGGTGACAGGGCTGCTCCCGGTGGCGCACGACGACATCTGGCTCACCGGGTTCGCGTACGGCGTCGGCGGACCGCCCGGCAAACCGCCCGGCGTCACGCTGGAGCACTGGGACGGCAACCAGTGGACCAGCGTCAAGGCCCCTTTCACCGTTGGCCTGTTGAGCGGCATCGCGGGAGACGCGGCAGGGCGGCCCGACCGGATCTCCGGCTGGGACTTCTGGGACCAGAAGCGCGCCCACTACCTGCGCTGGGACGGCGCCGCCTGGATCAGTGAACGCGGCCCGGAGACGCCGTCCACCTACATGCCCCAGGGCATCGCCCCGATCCCCGGCACGGACGGCGGCTACTGGTCGGTGGGCACGACCTCGTCCGCGCCGTTCCCACCCGCCCAACTCCGCGTGGAGCGCTTCGGCTGACCCGTCGGTTCTGTCTGCCGGTTCCTAGGCGCGCGGTGCGATGCTGAAGTCGAACGCGGAGGTTCCGGGATCCACCGCCGTCACCCCGCCGTCGACGGTCAGCACCGCACCGTTGACGAAGGAAGCGGCGGGTGAAAGCAGCCAAGTGATCGCCTCGGCTACCTCCTCCGGCTCTCCCGGCCTGCCCGCCGGGACGAGCCGCGTCGCCTCCTCGTACGCCGCGTCGGCACCGCCGTCCCCCAGGCGGGCCTCCTCGGTGAACCGGGACATCCGCCGGTCGGCCATCTCGGTCCGCACCCAGCTGGGGCACACGGTGTTGGCCCGCAGCCCCGCCTTGCCGTAGTCGACGGCCAGGGAGCGGCACAGCTGGAGGAGCGCCGCCTTGGACGTCGCGTACGCCGCGTTCGCCACTCCCTTGCGCAGAGCCGCGACCGAGGCGACCGCGACCACCGAGCCGCGCACATCGAGGAGATGGGGCAGCGCGGCCCGCAGAAGGCCGCGCACGACCGCGTTCGGGCAGCCCGCCGGAAGGCCCGTTTCAGGCCGTCCGGCAGACCGCCCCGTCCGGCTCCTACTCGTCGATCGCCGCACCGAACGCCGCGCCCTTGGCCGGCGCGCCGAGCGACCCCGCCCCGTACGTCCAGGAGCCCGACGCGGTGACGCCGCCCGACCCGGCGGACAGGACCCACACCACTCCGTCGCCGAGGTTCTCGCCGGGCGCCGCGGCCAGCAGACCGAAGCGGCCGTCGCGGTTCGGGTCCGTCAGGCGCACCTGGGCGCCCCACTTGTCGCCCTTCTCGGCCATGCCGGGGATGTCCGCGGAGTTCTGGTCCCAGGACTTGGCGCCGATCCCGGTCATGCCCTCGTGCGAGCCGCGCAGCACCCAGGCCGCTCCGGCGTCGGCGACCGTGCCGATGTCCTCGCCCGGCGCGCCGATCGCGACGTCCGCGAAGCCGTCGCCGTTCGTGTCCGCCACGGACAGATCGGCGCCCCAGCCGTCACCGCGCTCGGCGACTCCGGGCACGTCCGAGCTGTCCTGCGTCCACCACTTGGCCTCGTCCTTGAGGCCGTCCGCGTCGCCGTAGCGGACACCCACCAGACCGCCGGTCATCGTTTCGCCCCCGTCGTCCGGGGAGTTGGGCTCTCCGGTCACCAGGTCGTCGTAGCCGTCGTGGTTGATGTCGCCGGACGCGGCCACGGGCCCGCCGCGCAGGTCGTGTTCGTACGCGAGGCCGTCGGCGTTGCCCGAGAAGTACGAGGACCAGCCGTGCCCCGGCTCGTCGCCCACGGTCACGCCGGACACGACGAGATCCGCGTATCCGTTGTCGTCGTAGTCGCCGGTGGTCAGCGACTTCGGCAGGATGTCGCGCTCCGCGGCCGCCGCGGCGGACAGCTTCTCGGTCGCCTGACGCCGCAGCGGGGCCTTCTCCTCGGCGCCGGCCTGCGGTGCGGCGTCGTACGCGAAGAGCTCCAGGTCGTCGCGGTCAAGGACCGCGAGCACGTCGCCCGGCGTCTCGCCGGTGAGGTGCGCGGCGGCGAGACTCAGGCCGAACTGCTCGCCCTTGGTGGGCTCCTGGGTCTCCAGCCAGTCGCTGGACGCGCCGCTGAGGCCCTCCTTCGAGCCCCACAGGATCGCGACGCCACCGGCGTCCGCCGTGTCGCCGATGTCCTCGCCGGGGATGCCGACGATCGCATCGTCGTAGCCGTCCCCGTCCAGGTCGCCGGTGGCGACGGCCTTGCCGAAGCCGTCGCCTGCCTCCGCGGCGCCGGCGACGCCCGCCGTCGACTGGCTGAACCGGGCGACGGATGTGGTGCCGATGCCTCTGGACGAGCCGTACTGGGCGGTGACGAGACCGGCGCCCTGCTGGCCGCTGACCGTCGCTCCCGGGGCTCCGACCAGCACGTCCTCGTATCCGTCGCCGTTGAAGTCACTGTTGCGGTCGCTGGCGTGCGTACCCCCGGGGGTGCCGGCGACAGCGGAGGGGGCGGCGGCGATGCATGCCCCGGTGAGAAGGAGGAATGAGGCCGCGGCGAGGGCGGCCGAACGGTTCTTGCGCACGAGCGGCTCCTGTGAAGGAAGGTTGCCGGGCAGGCGCGAGGGTGTCCGGAAAGGGCCCGTTCCTTGTCCGGCGCCCTGTTCGACACCGGATGGGGCACAAGGGTTGTACGCGGCCTTGGATTCCTTGGCTGACGCCCCGCCCTGCGGCGCGGCGCACGGGGATTAGCGCAATCGGGTGTCTTGGTGGGCCCGCTGCAACCAGACGCCGCCCGTCCGCTTCCTGTCAGACACAGGCATTGCCCACCCGTCGTGAGGAAGCCGCCATGACTTCACCCGCCACCGTCGTGCTGCCGACCGTCAACTGGGACGCGGAGGCCGATTTCCTGCTGCCCCCGCCCGACCCGACGCAGCGTCTGGACATGGCCGCTCCGACCGTTCTGACGCCCCATGACCGGCACCGCCTGAGCCTGCACGCCACGCTCACCACGGCCGGCATCCCTCCCCACCCCGACGACACCAGGGCCATCGACGCGCTGAGCACGCTCGACGACACCGTCGCCCGCGCGATCTGCCGCTGGCTCAGCACCCACGCCCATCCCTCGACCCCGTTCACGTGACACGAGGCGGCGAGCGCGGGGCCGTCCGGTCAGCCCCGGTGGAACAGGTCCTGCGGATCGACGCGCTCCCAGCGCGAGCGCGGGGCGGGCGCCCGCGGCACTTCCCGTTCCTTGGCACGCCACTCGCGCACCAGGGCGTCGTAGATCGGGGAGGGCGAAGCAGCGTCCCCGCCACCGGCCCTTGTCCCGGCGCGGGGCGGCCGCGGCGAAGGAATCCCGCTCCCCGCATCACTCATGCCAGGACCAACGATCCTTCCCGCTCCCGGCAACGGCGCCCTCGCGCCGGGCGCCGCCGAGATCCATCAGAAGGGCCCTGGGCCGGGGCCTCCGCTCAGGCGCCCACGTACGCCGAGAGGTGCTCCCCGGTGAGCGTCGAGCCGTCGGCGACGAGGGCGGCGGGCGTGCCCTCGAAGACGACCTTGCCACCGTCGTGGCCTGCGCCGGGACCGAGGTCGATGATCCAGTCGGCGTGCGCCATGACCGCCTGGTGGTGCTCGATGACGATGACCGACTTGCCCGAATCGACGAGCCGATCAAGGAGCCCGAGCAGCTGTTCGACGTCGGCGAGGTGCAGGCCCGTGGTCGGCTCGTCGAGGATGTAGACGCCACCCTTGTCCGCCATATGGGTGGCCAGCTTGAGGCGCTGCCGCTCACCGCCGGACAGCGTGGTGAGGGGCTGGCCGAGGCTGATGTAGCCGAGCCCGACGTCGGCGAGCCGGTCGAGGATCTTGTGCGCGGCCGGCGTGTGCGCATCGCCGGAACCGAAGAACTCCTCGGCTTCGGCGACCGACATCGCGAGCACCTCGCTGATGTCGCGCCCGCCGAACATGTACTCGAGGACCGACGGCTGGAACCGCTTCCCCTCGCAGTCCTCACAGGTGGTCTCGACGCCGGCCATCATCCCGAGGTCGGTGTAGATGACGCCGGCGCCGTTGCAATTGGGGCAGGCGCCCTCGGAGTTGGCGCTGAACAGCGCGGGCTTCACGTCGTTGGCCTTGGCGAACGCCTTGCGGATCGGGTCGAGCAGTCCGGTGTACGTCGCCGGGTTGCTGCGCCGCGAACCCTTGATCGGCGCCTGGTCGACCGAGATCACGCCCGCGGAGGCGGGGACGGAGCCGTGGATCAGTGAGCTCTTGCCGGATCCTGCGACGCCGGTCACGACGCACAGCACGCCCAGCGGGATGTCGACGTCGACGCCCCGCAGGTTGTGGCGGGTGGCGCCGCGGATCTCCAGGGCGCCGGTGGGCTCGCGCACCGTCTCCTTGAGCACGGACCGGTCATCGAGGTGGCGGCCGGTGACGGTGTCGCTGGCCCGCAGCCCGTCGACGGTGCCCTCGAAGCAGACGGAGCCGCCCCCCGTGCCGGCTCCGGGTCCGAGGTCGACGACGTGGTCGGCGATCGCGATGGCCTCGGGCTTGTGCTCGACGACCAGCACCGTGTTGCCCTTGTCGCGCAGCCGCAACAGCAGGTTGTTCATCCGCTCGATGTCGTGGGGGTGCAGACCGATGGTGGGCTCGTCGAAGACGTACGTCACGTCGGTGAGCGAGGAGCCGAGGTGGCGGATCATCTTCACGCGCTGGGCCTCACCGCCCGACAGCGTGCCCGCCGGACGGTCGAGCGAGAGATAGCCGAGGCCGATCTCCACGAACGAGTCGAGCGTCTGCTGGAGCGCGGTGAGCAGCGGCGCGACGGACGGCTCCTCAAGGCCGCGGACCCATTCGGCGAGGTCACGGATCTCCATCACGCAGGCGTCGGCGATGCTCTTCCGCTTGATCTTCGAGGACCGGGCACCCTCGCTGAGTCGGGTGCCTTCGCACTCGGGACAGGTGGTGAAGGTGACCGCCCGCTCCACGAACGCCCGGATGTGCGGCTGCATCGCCTCCTTGTCCTTGGACAGGAACGACTTCTGGATCTTGGGGATCAGCCCTTCATAGGTGAGGTTGACCCCGTTGACCTTGACCTTGACCGGCTCCCCGTAGAGGAAGCTCTGCAGCTCCTTCTTCGTGTACTTGCGGATCGGCTTGTCCGGGTCGACGAGGCCGGACTGCGCGTAGACCTGCACGGTCCACTGACTGTCCGACTTCCAGCCGGGGATGGTGAACGCCCCCTCGGAGAGCGACTTGGAGTCGTCGTAGAGCTGGGTGAGATCGATGTCCGAGACCGAGCCTCGGCCCTCGCAGCGCGTGCACATGCCGCCGGTGCGGTTGAAGGTGGCCTTCACCGTCTTGGTCTTGGCCGCGCCGCGTTCGACGGTGATGCCGCCGCTGGCCCGGACCGACGCGGTGTTGAAGGAGTAGGCGCTCGGCGGGCCGATGTGCGGCTTGCCGAGCCTGCTGAAGAGGATGCGCAGCATCGCGTGGGCGTCGGTGGCGGTGCCGACCGTGGAGCGCGGGTCGGCGCCCATCCGCTGCTGGTCGACGATGATCGCGGTCGTCAGACCGTCCAGTACGTCGACTTCGGGCCGCGCCAGCGTCGGCATGAAGCCCTGCACGAACGCGCTGTAGGTTTCGTTGATCATCCGCTGCGACTCGGCGGCGATCGTACTGAACACCAGCGAGCTCTTGCCCGAGCCGGAGACTCCGGTGAACACCGTCAGGCGGCGCTTGGGGATCTCGATGCTGACGTCCTTGAGATTGTTCACGCGTGCCCCGTGCACGCGGATCAAGTCATGACTGTCGGCGGCGTGGAGCGCAGGCGACTGCGCGGTCCGTCTCTTGGCGGGGCTCATGTTGATGTCTCCATCCGTCGGGCGGGACCGCCTGTGCGGGTCTCCGCCGGTGTCGCCTGGCTCGTTCTGATCATCGCCGAGCAGTACGTCTGGTTCTACTTCTTTGGTGGGATCGCGGCAATGGTTCGCCGTCTATCGCCGTTCCTGGATGCGCAGCAGATTGCCCGCGGGGTCGCGGACCGCGCAGTCACGGACGCCGTAGGGCTGCTCGGTCGGCTTCTGGACGATCTCGGCGTCCTTGGCCTGCAGCCGCGCGAAGGTGCCGTCGAGGTCACCGGTGGCCAGGAGGATGCCCGCGTAGGTGCCCTTGGCCATCATCTCGGTGATGGTGCGGCGCTCGGCGTCGGTGATGCCGGGGTCGGCGACGGGCGGCTGCAGGACGATGGAGGTGTCCGGCTGGTCGGCGGGGCCGACGGTGATCCAGCGCATCCCGTCGTATCCGACGTCGTCGCGGACCTCGAAGCCGAGGGTGTCGCGGTAGAAGGCCAGGGAGGCGTCGGGATCGTCGTGCGGGAGGAAGCTCGCGTGCAGGGTTACGTCCATGGCCGTCACGCTAGGCGCGGCCTCGGGGGCGGCGCTTCTCGATTCCTGATCGGTTCGGACAGCGGGCATGACCCCTCTACGGCGCCCCCGGGACATGCCTCGGGGGCGGCACCACGTGGGTACCGCCCCCGATCGCCGCGCCCGCCGTCAGGACTGGGGGCGGCTGCCGTGGTTCGCGCCGTTCTTGCGGCGGGCCTTCTTCTTCCGACGTCGCTTCGAGGACATGGATACCTCCGTGGTTCCGTGTTGCTTCCCGGGCTCGAGCCCAGGCGATCACGCCGTCCCTACCCAGGGCGACGCCTCGTCATGACATGGCCTACGTCACCATTTCTTGCTCAGGACCATTTCTTGCTCAGGACCATTTCTTGCTCAGGCGGGGATCGCGTCGACAGTGGGGACGACCGTGCCGAACAGGTCGGTGATGGTGGTCAGGGCCGCGGTCTGCAGCGCGGCGGCGGGCAGGACGGTGCCGTCCGGGGCGGTGAGGGAGCGGGTGGCGGTGGCTTCGGCGACCACCGTGGGGCGGTAGCCGAGGTTGAAGGCGCCCTGGGCGGTGTAGTTGACGCACATGTGGGTCATGAAGCCGGCGAGCACCAGGTCCTTGCCGGTGCCCGGGGCGATGCCCAGGTCGCTCAGCGTCTTCTCCAGCTCGGTGGCGTGGAAGGAGTTGGGGAACTGCTTGACCACGACGGCCTCGCCGTCCACCGGGGCGACCTCGTCGCTGATGGCCCCGATGTGGGCGCGGATGTCGTAGGGGGTGTTCTCGCCGCCGTCGTTGAGGATGTGGACGACCGGGGTGCCCGCGGCGCGGGCACGCTCCAGGAGGCGGGCGCCCGCCGCGAGGGCGGCCTCGGCGCCCTCCAGGGCCATGACGCCGGTGCGGTAGGTGTTCTGGAAGTCGATCAGGATCAGGGCGGTCTCGCTCAGCCGGGGCGGCTGGTTGTCCAGGCCGATCACGTCGCGCAGGGTCGTGGCGGGCTGGTTCACGTGCGTGCTCATGGAGGTGCCTCTCGTATCGCGTGGTGAAGGGATGACGGCATGAGGCATGGCGAAGCCGCGGGGCTCACCTTCATGCCCAAGGGGTAGGGGTGTCGACGGGTGCGGAGGGTCAGGTGGTCCTGACGCCGTCCTGGATGCGGAAACGGCGGCGGTAGGCCGCCGGGGTGGTGGCGAGCTGCCGGTTGAAGGCCCGGTGCAGTGTCTCCACCGAACCGATCCCGGCCGCGTTCGCGACCCGGTCGAGCGGGCTGTCGGTGGTCTCCAGGAGGCGGCGCGCCACCTCTACGCGGGCGGCTTCCACGTAGTCGGCCGGGCTCGTGCCCGTCTCCTGTTTGAACACCCGGGCGAAGTGCCGCTCGCTCAGGCACATCCGGGCCGCCAGGGCCGCCGCCGAGAGGTCCTCGTCGAGGTGCTCGGCGATCCACAGGCGCAGGTCGTCGATGTCGCGGCGGGCGGAGGCGGGGCGGCTGAGCGGCACCGAGAACTGGCTCTGGCCGCCCTGCCGTTTGAGGTACATCACCAGTTGCCGCGCCACCGCGAGCGCCACGTCCTCGCCCTGATCCTCGGCCACGAGCGCCAGGGCGAGATCCAGGCACGCGCTGATCCCGGCACCGGTCCACAACCGGCCTCGGTCGGTGCGTACGAAGATGGGGTCCGGGTCGACCGTGACGGCCGGATGCTCGGCGGCCAGCTGAGCGGCGGTCGACCAGTGGGTGGTCGCCGTCTTCCCGTCGAGGAGTCCGGCCGCGGCCAGTACGTGCGCGCCCACGCACACCGAGGCCACCCGGCGGGCGTGCGGGGCGGTCGCCTTCACCCACTCCACGACGTCCGCGTCGATACGGGCTCGGGGCCCGTCGTCGGTCATGTCGACCGCGCCGGGCACCAGCAGGGTGTCCACCTGCCCGCGGACCTCGTCGAAACCCAGGTCGGCGACCAGGCGCACCCCGGCCGACGTACGGACCTCACCGGCGACGGGCCCGGCGATACGGACCTGGTATCCGGCGCGGCCCGCGGTCTCCCGGCCGGCCAGCGCGAAGACCTCGGCAGGGCCGGTGACGTCGAGGAGATCGACGTCGGGGAAGACCGCGATGACGACACGGTGCGGAGTGGGCATGGCCCCATCCTCACTTCCGCCGCCGATGGCCGCAATGACGATTGTCTGTCACATCCGGACATGCGCCCGGTGCCCTCGGCCGGGGGAACATTCGTCCAATACAGCCCCTCTCCCGCATCGGGATAGTCGAGGCACGGGCGTACACGACCGCCGCCCGGCGAACCGGAGGGACACCACCATGACGCACGACGACACCGCGCCGCACGCCACCGCGACGACCGACTCCGCGACGCACGACACTGAAGGGGCCCGCGAACTGGTCGCACAACTGGTGTTCGGGAGCCTGGCCGCACAGACCGTGCGCGCGGCCGTCCGGCTGCGGGTGATGGAACTGATCGGCGACAAGGAAAGGCCGGCGGCCGAGGTGGCCGCCGACGCCGGGGCGCGCCCGCAGCCCATGACCAGGCTGCTGCGCGCCCTGGCGAGCCTGGGTCTGCTGCGCGAACACGGCGCGGGATCCTTCTCGGTGACCCCCGCGGGCGCCACCCTGGACCCCGGGCGTCCCGACTCGATCACCTCGCTGGTGCGGATGTTCACCGAGCCGACGATGCTGCGTGCCTGGGAGCACCTCGACGACAGTGTGCGTACCGGTGACGTCGCGTTCGACACGGTCTTCGGGAAGGACTTCTTCAGCCACCTCAAGGAACTCCCCGACCTGTCCGCGGAGTTCAACGCGGCCATGAGCCAGGCCGTCCGGGCGACGGCCGCCGTCCTGCCGCACGCCTACGATTTCGGCCGCTTCACCACGGTGACCGACGTGGGTGGCGGTGACGGCACCTTGCTCAGCGCGGTACTCCGCGAACATCCGGCCCTGACGGGCGTCGTCCACGACACCGAGGAGGGCCTGGCCCAGGCTCCCATGACGCTGGAGGCACACGGGCTCACGGCCCGGTGCTCCCTGGTGGCCGGAGACTTCTTCCGCTCGGTCCCGCGGGGCGCCGACGTCTACCTGCTGAAGAGTGTCCTGCACGACTGGTCGGACGAACAGGCGGCGACGATCCTGACCCACTGCCGCGAGGTGCTGCCGCCCGCGGGACGCGTACTGATCGTGGAGCCCGTCCTGCCCGAGGTCGTCGATCCCGCGACCGCGGGACTGACCTACCTCACCGACCTCAACATGATGGTGAACGTGAGCGGCAGGGAACGGACGCGCGCCGACTTCGAGGACCTGTGCCGCGAGGCGGGCCTGTCCCTCGCCTCGGTGACTCCGCTGACGCAGGCGGAGCCGTACTGCCTCATCGAGGCGCACAAAGCGTGAGGGTGGCCCGCCGCCGGCCCGCCGCGCGGCCTTCACCCCGCACGCGGTGAGGTCCTCGTAATAGTGCTGGCGACTGCACCGGTCGGCGCGTCGGTCGGGCGGTCGGGCGGTCGGGCGGTCGGGCGGTCGGGCGGTCGGGCCCAGCGCATACACCTTTTCCGGCAGGGCACACGGCAGGAACGCCTCGACGCAAGGAGCCTTTCGTGATTATCGTCGGCATTATTGGTGTCTGTATCGTTCTGGCCGTCCTCGCCTTCTTCGTGCCCCGTCTTTCGCGGCACCCCGAACGCGGGACCCAGCGCACTCTGGGCGCCGGAACACGCGCCGGCGGCAAGGCCCCCGGCATCCTGGGCCGGATCTTCAGCAAGCCCTTCCGCAGCAGCCAGAAGGCCGTGGGCCGCAGCGGCTCAGCCGGTCGCCGCACCCGGGGCCGCATGCCCTTCTGACAGTGGCCCGTACGCGGTGACTCGCGCTCAGAGGTTCGACCTCAGAGTCTCGCCAGGAGGTCATCGAGCGGTGCCGGTGTCAGTTCAAGGTCGAGGGCCTCGACGAGGAGGCGGCCGTAGCGGATCTTGCGACCCTTCTTCGTGCCGAGGAACCGCCGCAACTGCTGTTGCCGGGGCCGCCCGTGCTGGGCGGGCTGACGCACGAAGGTCTGCCAGGCCCGCAGGTCACCGTCCGCCCGGACGATCTCCTCGACCCGCGCCGTGCCCAGCGCGCGGATGAGCTCGTCCTCCAGGTCCGCCACGCACACGAAGAAGTCCCGACGCGGCGCCCCCGCCCGCTCGAGACCGCGATCGTAGAAGCCCTGCTCCCCCACGTCGCACAGTCCCGCGAGACGCAGGTCGAGGCCGGGCGGCCCGAGGAGTTCGGCGTAGCGGGCGATGCTCATCGCCCCGCCCATCGACACGACGCACACACCCTCGGCGGCCAGGTCCCTGCCACGCCGTGCGGCCAGTGCCTCGACCGCCTCCCGGTCGCTCGGCCCTTCCAGGAGCACCGCCGCCCGCACGCCCACTTGTTCGGCCAGTTCACTCGCGGGTCCGCCTGGCCCGCCCGCCGCCCAGCCATTGACGGCGTCCCGGAACGCCCGCATGTCTGCCATGGAGGGAGTCTGCACCTTCACCGGCGGCGCGGCACGGAATATTCGGCGGGCCCCTCATGCATATCGGTGCCTTCGGGGCAGACGAACCAGCGGCGGTCGACCAGGTCGCGGAGGACCAGACTGTCGCGACCGGCCAGTCCTTGCCCCCGCACCCCCGAACCAGCACCCGCACCCCCGAAGGGTCCTCGTGTCACTTGCGCCAGAACAGGTGGTGGGTCACGCCGCTCGGGCTGGGGACGACGTCGAGGTGGAATCGGTCGAGCAACTCGTCGGGCGACTGCCAGAGTCGTACGCCGGACCCCAACTTCACCGGCGAGACCGCCACATGCAGGGTGTCGACGAGATCGGCGTCCAGGAACTCCCGGATGACGGTGGCCCCGC
>NZ_JBWLKL010000014.1:0-190624 GCF_059026065.1 Streptomyces sp. A18
GCGGAATGGCAGACGCGCTAGCTTGAGGTGCTAGTGCCCTTTATCGGGCGTGGGGGTTCAAGTCCCCCCTCGGACACAAGCAAGACAAGATGGAAAACGTGGACGGTGCTGACCGAGTCTCGGTCAGCACCGTCCACGTTTTCGTTGTCGGCCCCCGGCCCTCGTCCCCCCGCGGCCAGGAGCCGTCAGGCCGGCTGGTTGAGGGCGCGTGGTGCCGGGATCTCGGCGGCGTGAGGGTAGGCGGCTGCCCGGTGCTGGAACGAGAGGATCTTCGGGTTCAGGATGATGCCGTCCTGGATCTCGATGGCGTTCTTGATCGTGGCGTCGGCCTGCCAGGACGCGGGGCCGGTCATGACCTTGCGCAGATAGGGGAGGAGCGCCTCGCTGTTCTCCCACGTGGCGGAGTTCCACAGATGCGACGGGCTGTGATCCACCGCGTAGTAGTGGCAGCCCGGCCCCACCCTGTGCATCGGCTCTCCGAAGGAGGTCGGGCGGGCCCATTCGAAGCCCATGCCCTCGTCACAGGAGACGTCGATGAAGAAGGCCCCCGGCCGGAACAAGGCGAGTTCCTGGTCGGTGACGAACATCAGCGGCGCGTCCGTGTCCTGCCGTATGCAGTTGACGATGATGTCGAACCCGGCAAGGTACTCCGCGAGCGGCACGGGACGGGGCTCGGTGAGTGCCTGCAGGCGCGAAGAATCGCCCTCCTCCTCCGCGAAATGCCCCATCACGACCGACGGCATCGTCGACGCCACCGCCGTCGCCGCGCGTTGGGTGAGCACCGTGACATCGGAGACCCCCATCGCGCCCAGGCCGGTGACGGCGCCACGCGCCGTGGCGCCGAAGCTGATGACCACCGCACGCAGGCGTCGGCCGTAACTTCCGGTCAGCCCGCCGAGCTGTAGAGCGTGCAATACCGAGCAGTAGCCCGCGAGTTCGTTGTTCTTGTGGAAGACGTGGACGCTGAAGGCGCCCGAGGACGTCCAGTGGTTCATGGCTTCCCAGGCGATGAGGGTCAGCCGTCGGTCGATGGCGATCTGTGTCATCTTCTCGTCCTGGACACAGTGCGGCCATCCCCACAGCACCTGGCCCTCGCGCAGAGCGGCGACGTCCTCGTGCATCGGCTTGGGCAGCGTCACGATGTCGGACTCGGCGAGGAGCTGCTCGCGGGAGCGCAGCCCGGCGACGAGCGGTCGCAGTGCCTCGTCGCCGATGCCGAACCGTTCGCCGTAGCCCTCTTCGAGGAAGATCTTCTCGCGTACGTCCGCGGCGATCCGGTCCAGGTGGCCGGGGTGCAGGGGCAGTCGGAACTCGTTCTCCTTGTGGGAGGAGGCGAGCACTCCCAGGGTCATCAGGCCCATGAATTTCCTCGTCATTCAGTTGTTGTCGTCTTGTCGTCGCTGCCGCGTCCTGCCCCGGGCCGCGGCAGGGTCAGGATCGGTCGGCCACGTGCCTGCGCATGCGCTCGGCCAACGGAAGAGGCGTCTCGTCCAGGCCGGTGACCGACCCGCTGGCCATGCGCGCGCACGTCCCCCGGCACGCGAGCAGTTGTCTGTCGTCGCGGTGGGAGACCACCGTCTCGTCCCCGTCCGGAGCATTCCGGAAGTCGGCGCCACACACGGAGCAGGCCAGTCCGGAGAGCATTTCGGCGGTTGGTTCGGGGCGGCCTCTGCGCCGCCCGGAAATCGAGTCCTGCGAATACATGCGTCCCGCATCCTCTTGATCGGTTCAGGGTTGCGAGGTGCCGGAGCGCCTCGGGAGCACCTCGGGAACACCTCGGGAACGAGGGATGCGGCTACTGCGGGGAGCGGAACGGAAAGCGGACGACGGCGCGACAGTTCGAGCGGGAAAGCCAGGAAAGCATGGGGCGGCTCTTTTCCGGCCGGATACGAAGTGCTCCGGCATTGCCGTTCCCCGAGGGCGACGCCGAAACGGATGACGGCGTGCGAGGTGCGCTCGGTGTGGTAACCGTACCTCCTGGCCCCCGAGGGCTCGTGCTTGTGCTCGCCCTCACCGTTCCGGGTGAGGGCGAGGGCGAGCACGGAGGCCAGGGCGAGCACGGGGCAGCCATGCCTGCCGGGCGTGGGGCGTGCCCGAGTGGTCTCAGGCCGTCGCTTCGCTCGCCGAGCGCGGGTCGGCAGCCGTCTCCGCCTCGGCCCCGGCTTCCGCCGGTCGTACGGGAATGAACGCGGCGACCAGCGCCGCCGCGAGGCCCACCCCACAGCCCAGGAGCATGGCGGCGCGGAATCCGTCCTCAGACGGCAGGAAGTGACCGCCGAAGTCCGTCGTCATCTGGGCGAGGATCACGCCCATCACGGCCGCGGCCACGGAGCTGCCGATCGAGCGCATCAGGGTGTTGAAGCTGTTGGCCGAAGCGGTCGCCGACCGGGGCACCGCACCCATGATCAGGGCGGGCATGGCGCCGTACGCGAGGCCGACGCCCGTGCTGCAGATCAGCGTCACCACCAGCAGGCCCCAGGTCGAACCCATGAGGAGCAGGGAGGCGCCGTAGCCTGCGGCGATGACCAGTGCTCCGACCGACAGCGTCACCTTGGGGCCGCGGGCGGCCGACAGCTTGGCGCCGAGCGGGGAGAGGGCCATCATCATCAGGCCGCCCGGGGCCATCCACAGACCCATGGCCATCATCGACTGGCCCAGGCCGTAGCCGGTGGCCTCGGGCAGCTGGAGCAGCTGAGGGACGACCAGCGACTGGGCGTACATCGCGAAACCGACGAGCACCGAGGCCGCGTTGGTCATCAGGACCTGCGGGCGCGCGGTGACGCGCAGGTCGACCAGCGGCTCACCGGTGTGCAGCTCCCAACGGCCCCAGGCCAGCAGCACGACGACCGCGACGGCGAACAGGCCGAGCGTGGTGCCGCTCGTCCAGCCCCAGTCGGAGCCCTTGGACACGGCGAGCAGCAGGCAGACGAGGCCGATCCCCAGGCCGACCGCGCCCAACAGGTCGAAGCGCGCCGAGCTCGCGCCCACCCGCCCCGCGGGCACGAACAACCAGGCCAGGACGGCGACCAGGAGGCTCAGGGCGGCGGCGACCCAGAACAGCACGCGCCAGCTGGAGTTCTCCGCGACCGCCGCGGCGAACGGCAGGCCGAGCGCACCGCCCACGCCCATGGACGCACTCATCAGGGCGATGGAGGAGCCGAGCTTCTCCGGAGGCAGCAGGTCACGCAGCAGGCTGATGCCCAGCGGCACCACGCCCATGCCCAAGCCCTGGAGCCCCCGGCCGACGATCATCGGCACCACGGCGGAGGACAGCGCACAGACCACCGAGCCCACGACGAGCGGGATCACGGAGACGAGCAGCATGCGCCGCTTGCCGTACATGTCGCCGAGCCGGCCGGCCACAGGTGTCGCCACCGCTGCCGAGAGCAGCGTGGCCGTGACCACCCATGAGGCGTTCGACGGGCTGGTGTCGAGAATGCTGGGGAGGTCACCGATCAGGGGCACCACCAGCGTCTGCATGATCGCGGCGACGATGCCCGCCAGGGCTAGTACGCCGACGACGCGCCCTGGGCGGACATCGTCGGACTTGGAGCTGACCACTGACTTCTCCCTCGGTTATCCGGGCGGCCTATGGACGGCTTCCAGGCGGCTTCCGGATGGGCGTGGGACGTTGACCACGCGATATGTACTATACACACGACATGCATGATGCACATACCGAGTACGATGGATCCATGGACACACCCGGTCGTCGCATCTCCAAGCCCGTTGGCAGTACGGACAAGCCCGCTGGCAGTACGGACAAGCCCGCTGGCAGTACGGACAAGCCCGTTGGACAGGTCGAGTTCGAGACGATGCTGCTCGGACGGCACTCGCACCTGTTCAACCCCCGCACGCGCTCATCCGGCGGGCGCCTCGACCGGAGCGCGTACATCCTGCTCAGCCGCATCCAGATGGACGGCCCGATGTCCATCGGTCAGCTCACCGACGCCTTCGGCCTGGACGCCTCCACCCTCAACCGGCAGACCGCGGCCATGATGCGGGCCGGGCTCGTCGAGCGCATTCCCGACCCCGACGGCGGCATGGCCCGCAAGTTCCGCATCTCGGCCGAGGGCGCACGGCAACTCGACGCCGACCGGGCCGAGTACACGCAGGGCCTGGAGAAGGTCATGGACGACTGGTCGCCCCAGGACGTGGCGACGTTCGCCGCCTTCCTCCAGCGCTTCAACAGCGACATCGAGCGACTGGAGGGGCACCCTTGGCCGCGTCCCTGACCTTCGCCGTTCAGCTCACTCTTGAGCCCGTCCATCTCACTTCTTGAGCCCGTCCATCGCCGCGCGGGTGTCGGACGTGAGCATTTCCTCGACCTCCGACGCGGTCGGCGGCTCGGACTTGTCGTCCGTGCCCGCGTACGAACTCCAGTGCATCTGGTACGTGAACCAGCCCTCGCGCACGGCGAGCGTCATGCCGTTGAGGTCGTCGTCGCCCGTGCCGCTCGTCTCGGTCACCACGAACGCCTCGTCGCCGATGCCGCTCACGGCCTTGGTCTGGTAGCTGTACGTCTTCTGCGACTGGTCCTCGTACGCCTTCTGCTCCGAGGCGAAGTCGCCCGCCGGGTCGGTCGCCTTGTTCCACCGGGCGGTCGAGTAGACGTAGATGCTCGAATAGCTGTCGGCGTCCGCTGCCGGGTCCTTGAGCTTGCGGCTGCAGTAGCTCTGGTCGAACCCCTTCTGCCGGGAGCCGTAGTTGGTGGTGGACGTGGAGTCCGAGTCGATCTCGTACTTCTTCTTGAAGGCGTCCAGTGGGGAGACCTCGCAAAGGTCCTTCTTGTACGCGTAACCGGCGAGGTCCGCCTTCTCGCCGTCACCCCCGCTGCCGGAGCCCAGGTTGCCGGTGGCGAAGAGCGCCCCCGCCCACAGGGCCGACGCGACCACGACGCCGCCGATGCCCCACACCCAGCCCGGCGTGGGCTTGCGCGGACCGGCTGGGGGTGCGGGTGGGGCGGGCGGCTGGCCGTAGGGAACCTGTTGTTGTCCGTAGGGGCCCGGCTGCTGACCGTAGGGCTGAGGCGGGACCGCGCCCGGGGGTTGCTGGTAGGGGTTCGGGGTCTGCCCGTAAGGATTGGGCTGGTTGGGCTGGGGGTTTGGTATCGACATAGCGGCAATGTACCGGTGGTCGCGGGGGAGGCCGGCGTGGTCCGGCCCTGGTCGGCCCGGGGGTGAGAGGCTCAAGTAAGGTCACCCTTAGCCATGCGTACGCGGCGCATGCGTAGGCGGCGCATGCGCAGGCAGTGCATGCGTAGGCAGCGAACGCGTACGCAGTGAACCCGTACGCAGCGACGCGTATGAAGTGAACCCGTACGCAGCGAATGCGTACGCAGTGAAACCCTGGAGGCTCCCCCATGCCGCTCACCGCTCCTCCCGACGGGGCGACCCGTCGGCCGCCCCGCGTCCCGCGGCCGCTGCCCGTCGAGCGCGCGGACAGTGCGTGGGTGGTCCGGGCCGTGGAGCGGGGCGACTTCTGGGGTGACGTGCGGGCGGCCGGTGGGTCGCCGGTCGTCGAGCCCGATCCGCAGGGGGACGAGGGGCAGCGGGTGGTCACCTTCCTGTGGCGCGGCACGGACGCGACACGCGCCGTCCTCGTGCTGCCGAACAAGATCGTCGACCCGCGTGATCTGGGCCGCAACCTGATGGAGCGCGTGCCGGGCACGGACATCTGGCACTGGTCGGTCCGGATGCGCGCCGACTGGCGGGCGACCTACAGCCTGTGCGTGGACGAGGGAGACGCCCCGGAGGCGGAAGGCGCGTACTGGCCCTGGCTGCGGCAGCAGCAGCGGACCGATCCGCTCAACTCGCGCACCCTGGCACGGCGTTGGGGTGGCGACCCGGTCTCGTACGTCGAGCTGCCGCAGGCGCCGACCGGCGAGGACTGGCGGCGTCGCGACGGCGTCGCGCGGGGCACCGTCAGCACCCACACCGTCCGCAGTGAACTGCTCGGCAACGAACGGCCGGTGCACGTCTACGAGCCGCCGGGCGGCGGGCGCGACCTGCCCGTCCTGGTGCTGATGGACGGCGAGATGTGGCAGCCGGGGCTCGACGTCGCGGCGCTCCTCGACAACCTCATCGCCGATGGCCGCGTCCCGCCCCTGGTCGCCCTGCTGCCCGAGTCCCTGAGCGCCGATCAGCGCTGGGCCGAACTCGCCTGCAACGAACGCTTCGTGGGATTCCTGGAGAGCGAGCTGCTGCCCTGGGCGGGCGAGTCGCTGTCCCTGAGGGGTGTGTCCCTGACCGTCGATCCGGCGCGGACCGTCGTCGCGGGGCAGAGCCTCGGTGGGCTCACCGCCGCGTACGCCGCCGTGGTCGCGCCGGGGCGGTTCGGGCGGGTCCTTGCCCAGTCGGGGTCCTTCTGGTGGCCCGACGGACCCGACCTCGAACGCTCCGAGTGGCTCACCGGGCGGATCGCCGCGAGCGAGAAGCTGCCCGTGCGGTTCTGGCTCTCGGCCGGTGAACAGGAGTGGGTCGCGCTGCCTGCCATGCGCAGGCTGCGCGCCACCTTGCGGGAGAAGGGCTACGACGACGCCGTGTACCGCGAGTTCAACGGCGGGCACGACTACCTGTGCTGGCGCACCGAGCTCGCGGACGGACTCGTCGGGTTGCTCGGCGCCCGGTCCGCGATGGAGACCGCCGCCGTGTAGCCCTCGGGGGCCGCCACGTCCCGCACGGTCCAGCCCTGGACCGCGAGGGGCGTGGGTCCCGTCCCCACCAGCAGCGATGCCATCCCGCCACCGGCCAGTCCCTCACCCGTCCCCTTGAGGCACGCCTCCTTGCGGGTCCAGCAGCGCGCTAAGGCCAAGGGGCGTTCGGCGGCGCGGAGTTCGGACAGCTCGGCCTGTTCCCGCGGGTGCAGGGAGGCCGCCACGTCGGCCACCACGCTCGCGGACGGCAGCCTCTCGACGTCGGCGCCGACCGGCCGGTCCGCGAACGCGAGTAGCGCGAGGCCGTCCGTGTGCGACAGCGAGAAGTGCGGGCCGGCCCCTCCGGCCACGGCGGGGCGACCGTGCGGGCCCCCGCACAGCGGGCACGGCAGCCGCACCAACTCCACCGCCACCGGGTCGACGCCGAGGTGTGCGCCGAGCCGCCGGCGCAGCGCCGAGTGGGCCGCCACGTACAGCTCCTGATCCGCCGGGCGTCGCAATGCCGCCGCCCGGCGCCGCTCCTCCGCGTCGAGGAGCGACACGTCGAGCGGGGCCGGGCGGACGAACTGGAGCTCGGTCACGCGGGTGGGTCCTGGAGGCGGGCCACGCAACGGCCGTACGTCTCCGGGCCGTACACCGTGGTCCAGCCCTCGGGCGCGCCGCGGAAGACCGGCCACAGGGAGTGCTCGCCGAGCGCGTTCTCCAGGACCAGATGGGTCGGCTCGGTGTCGCCGTCGTTGTCGACCGCGTCGAAGGGGCCGGTGGTCGTCGTCATGCGTGGTCCAGCTCCTTGAGATGCGTGGCGAGTACGGCACAGACCTCGTCCAGGCGGCGCGGCTGGGTCAACTCCGGGTGCAGGCAGTCCACATCGTGGTTGCTGATCGAGCCGCTGACGTACGGTGCCCAGGCCTCCCTCGTCAGCCAGTCCTCGGCGCGCGGGGCGGAAGCCGTGAAGAACAGGGCGTCGCCGTCGAAGCGGCGGTGCTCGTGCTCGCGCATCAGGCGGGCGTTGTTGATCACGATGTCGAGGACCGCCGTCAGCGTCCGGTCCGGCAGTCCCGCCAGGGCGCTGCCCTCGCGCTGCAGCGTCGCCAGGACGTCCTCGCGGGTCAGCTCGTCCGTCAGGTCGTAACCGGCCATCCGCAGGAGCGCCTTCAGGGCGTCCGCCTCCGCGGGTACCGCGGCGTCGCGCCACTGGTCGGACGGGAAGGCGTCGAGCAGCGCCAGCAACTCGACCTCCTCGCCCGCCTCTTGGAGGAGCACGGCCACGGTGTGGGCGAGGACGCCGCCCACCGACCAGCCGAGCAGCCGATAGGGGCCGTGCGGGCGGACCGAGCGCAGTGCTTCGACGTACTCGGCCGCCATCTCCTCCATGGTGGCGGGGAGTTCACCCTCTCCACCGCGCAGGCCGCGCGCCTGGAGCCCGTACACCGGCTGACCCGGGTCGAGCCGCGAGAGCAGTCCCGAGTAGCACCAGCTGATGCCGCCCGCCGGGTGGAACGTGAACAGCGGGGTGCGGTCGCCGCCCGCGCGCAGCGGAAGCAGCACGTCCAGGGCGTGGTCGGCCTCGCTGTGGTCCGCGTCCAGATGGGCGGCGAGCGCCGCCGGGGTCTGCGCCTGGAAGAGCGTGCCGATGGTGAGCTTGGCGCCGAGCGTGTCGCGCACCCTGGAGACCAGGCGGGCCGCCAGGAGCGAGGTGCCGCCGAGGTCGAAGAAGGCGTCGTCCACGCCGAGTTGGGGCACGCCGAGGATTTCGGCGAAGAGCCGGGTGAGTGTCTCCTCGCGGTGGCCGCTGGGCACCCGGCCGCCGTCGGCCGACCCCTCGAAGGCGGGGGCGGGCAGGGCGTGCCGGTCCAGCTTGCCGTTCGGGCTGAGCGGGAAGTCGTCCAGGACGAGGATCGCGCCCGGCACCATGTAGTCGGGCAGCGTGCGCGCGAGTCGGGCGCGCAGCTCCTCGGGGGCGGGGGCGCCTCCTGTGTCGGAGGGCGTCACGTATCCCACGAGGCGCTGGTCGCCCGGCCGGTCCTCGCGGACCAGGACGCTGGCCGCTCCCACCGCTGGATCGGCTGCCAACTCGGCCTCGATCTCGCCCAGTTCGATGCGCAGCCCGCGCAGCTTCACCTGGTGGTCGGTGCGGCCCAGGTACTCGATCTCGCCGTGCTCGGTCCAGCGCGCCAGGTCGCCCGTGCGGTACATGCGGGTGCCGGGCGGGCCGTAGGGGTCGGCGACGAAGCGGGACGCGGTCAGCTCCGGCCGCCCCAGATACTCGGCTGCCAGTTGCGTCCCCGCCAGGAACAGTTCGCCCTGGATGCCGGGCGGGCACGGCTGGAGCGCCGCGTCCAGGACGTACAGGCGCGTGTTCCAGACGGGCTTGCCGATCGGTACCGGGCCCGTCGCGTCGGTGGCGCACGGGTGGTACGTCACGTCGACGGCGGCCTCGGTCGGGCCATACAGATTGTGCAGCGGTACACCGTCGAGCACCCGCCCGAACTCCCGCACCGTCTCGCGCGGCAACGCCTCGCCGCTGCAGAAAACGTGCCGCAGGCCGCCCGCGCAGTGCGCCGCGGCCGGTTCGGACAGGAACACCTGGAGCATCGACGGCACGAAGTGGCAGACGGTGATGTCCTGTTCGCGGATGACGCGTGCCAGGTACGCAGGATCCTTGTGACCGCCCGGCTCGGCGACGACGAGCGTCGCGCCCACCCGCAGCGCCCAGAAGAACTCCCACACCGACACGTCGAAACCAGACGGCGTCTTCTGCAACACCCGGTCACCGACTCCGAGTTCGTACGTCGCCTGCATCCAGCGCAGCCGGTTGTCGATCGCCGAGTGCGGCACCACGACGCCCTTGGGGCGGCCGGTCGACCCCGACGTGTAGATGACGTACGCGGGGTGGTGCGGGGTGAGCGCGCGCGGCGGGTCGTACGTGCCGTACGGCGTCGTGTCCACCTCGTCCAGGGTGACCAAGGGGACCCCGGACGCGGGCACCCGGTCGGCGCGGTCGGCGATCACGCAGGCGGGGCCCGCGTCCTGAAGCATGTACGCGAGGCGGTCCGCCGGATAGTCCGGGTCGAGCGGGAGATACGCACCGCCCGCCTTGAGCACGGCCAGGAGCGTGATCGCCAGGTCCAGGGAGCGGGGCACGGCGACCGCCGCGAGCGCGCCCGGACGTACGCCGACCTCGATGAGATGGTGGGCGAGCCGGTTGGCGCGGGCGTTCAGCTCTGCGTAGGTCAGTTCCTGGTCGCCGAAGACCAGGGCGGTGGCGTCCGGGGTGCGGACGGCCTGGCCCTCGATCGGGCCGATCAGCGTGGTGGACGGCACCGGGTGCGCGGTGGCGTTGAACTCGTCGACCACGAGGGAGAGTTCGACGCGCCGGGCGATCGTGTGCTCGGCCAGCGGGGTGTGCGGGCCCGCGTCGGCGATGCGCTCCAGGAGCTCCATGAACCGCACCTGGTGGAGGCCGAGTTCGTCCGGCTCGTACAGGGCGGGGTTGCCGTCGTAGTCGATGCGCAGGCCGCTGCCGTCGGCGCGGTCGTAGACGTTGACCGTCAGGTCGTCGACCGGGCCCGCCGACAGGTTGTGGGCGTCCGTGCGGGCGCCCGCGAAGGTCAGGCCGTAGTCGAACGGCATGACGTTGATCAGCGGGCCGACCAGCGAGCGGCCATCGCCGAGCAGGCCCAGGTCGCGGCGGATGTCCTCGTAGCGGTAGCGCTGGTGGCGGCGGGCGGCGCGGATGCCGAGCACCACCTGGCGGGTCAGCTCGGCGAACGTCGCCTGCGGGGTCACGGTGAGCCGAAGCGGCAGCACGTTCATCACCATGCCGGGCACGCGCAGGGCCACCGAACCCATGCGGCCCATCATCGGCAGGCCGAGCACCACCTCGGCGGAGCCGGTGGCCCGCGAGACGTAGAGCGCCTGCGCGGCGACGAGCACCTCGGGCCAGGTCGCCCGAATCGAGGACGCCGACTCCCGGAGCCGCGCGGTCGCCTCGGGGGAGAGGCGGGCGCTGCGGCGGTGGAAGGTGCGCGACGGCAGCGCGGTGCGCCCCGCGAGGTTGGGGGCGTCGGGGCGGTCGGCGAAGGCGCCGTCCCAGTAACGGCGATCGGTCTCGAACGTCTCCGACGCGCGGTACGCGGTGTCCTCGGCGACGAGGTCCTCGAGCCGCCCGAAGGGACTCTCACCCGGCTCCTCGCCCGCGGCGAGCGCGGTGTAGACCTCGGCGGTGCGGCGGGCGAGCAGCGAGTAGCCGAAGCCGTCCATCACGATGTGGTGCACCCGCTGGTACCAGAGCCAGCGTTCGTCGCCGACGCGGAACAGCGCGTGCGCGAAGAGGGGCCCGGCCGCCAGGTCGAAGCCAGTGGCCAGGTCCTCGCGCATCCACGCCTGCGCCTCGGCGTCCGGGTCGGCGGCGGCGCGCAGATCGCGCACCTTCAGCGGCAGCGTCGGGTCGAGCACCTCCAACTGGCTCGGCCCGTCGGCCCCTTCGATGATCCGTACGCGCAACGCGTCGGCCTCGGACACCACCTGACGCAGCGTCCGCGCGAAGAGCGACGGGTCGATGGGGCCGTGGATCTCCAGGCACTCGGCCGTGTTCTGGGCCGGGCTGCCGGGGTCGAGTGCCTGCGCGAACCACATGCCCGACTGGGCAGCGGTGAGCCTCATGCGGAGGCTCCAAGTATCGGCGCCCAGGCCTCGATGGCGGGCTGCTCGGCCAGGTCCACGAAGGTCGCGGTGATGTCGTGGTCGCGGCGCCAGCGCTCGATGAGCGACATGATGCGGACCGAGTCCAGGCCGTAGTCGACGAGGTTCTCGTCGACGGGGATGTCTGCCGGGTCCTCGCCGAGGACATCGGCGACGTCGGCCCGTATGAGTTCCACGGTGAGCGCCATGTCAGATCCCCTTCAGAACCGAGTCGGTGGTGGTGACGACCGCGCACCGTCCGGCCGCGTAGCGCAGCGCCATGTCGTGGTCCTCGCGGGAGAAGTCGGCCACGGCGTCCGCGACGACGAACGCCTGCACGTCACGCATCCACGCGTCGGCGGCCGTCATCAGGACGCCGATGTGCGCGTACACACCGACGATGACGATCTGGTCCCGGCCCGCCGCGCGCATGCGCTCCTCGAGGTCGGTGCGGACGTACGCGCTGTACTTCCACTTCGTGAGCACGGTGTCGCCGGGCTCCGGCGCGACCGGGCCCGCGATCGCCTTCGCATGCTCGTCGTCGGGGAGTCCGGGGCCCCAGAAGTCCTGCTGGAGGCCGCGCTCGGCCGGCGACTGGCCGCCGGGCTGCGCGGAGTACAGGACGGGGATGCCGGAAGCGCGGGCCGCCTTCGCCAACTCGCCGACGTTCGCGAGGAGGTCGGTGGTCGGCGAGGTGTCGGGGGTGTACGCGGTCAGGAAGTGGTTCTGCAGGTCATGGACGAGCAGCACCGCCCGCTGCGGGTCGATGGTCCAGGAGACCCGGTTGTCGGGCAGCTCGTCGGACGAGGGCATCGGGTACGGCGTGACGGCGGGGAGCGCCATGGTGGGCCTTTCGGGAACTCAGGAAAGCTGGTGGATCGGGGGCGCCGGGCAGAGGTCAGCCGCCCGGAGCGGCAGAGGTCAACTGCCCGGGGTCGCGGCGGTCGTCCGCTGGTCCTTCTTGCTTATCTTGCCGATGCCGGTCTGCGGGAAGGCGGTGACGAACTCGACCCGGTCGGGGACCTTGTACGCGGCGAGCCCGCGCTCCCGTACGAACTTCTTGATGGCGACGGGCTTCAGCGGTTCGGCGTCCGCGCGCAGGATCACGTACGCGAGGGTTCGTTCGCCCAGATACTCGTCGGGGACGGCGACGACCGACACGTCGTGGACGTGGGGGTGGGCGAGGATGATGTTCTCGACCTCCTCCGGCGCGATCTTCTCGCCGCCGCGGTTGATCTGGTCCTTCGCCCGGCCCTCGACCACCAGATGCCCGGTGGGGGTGCGGCTCACGATGTCGCCGGTGCGGTAGAAGCCGTCGGCGGTGAACGAGCGCGCGTTGTGATCGGGTGCGCGCCAGTAGCCGCGGATGGTGTACGGGCCGCGGGTCAGCAGGTGGCCCGCCTCGCCGTCCGGGACCTCCTGGTCGAGGTCGTCGACGATGCGGACCTCGTCGTCCGGTGAGATGGGGCGGCCCTGGGTGGTGACGATCGTCTCCGCCGGGTCGTCCAGACGCGTGTAGTTGACCAGGCCCTCGGCCATCCCGAAGACCTGCTGAAGGGTGCAGCCGAGCGCGGGGGCGACCCGGCGCGCGGCCGACTCGCTGAACTTCGCGCCGCCCACGAGGAGCACCTCCAGGCTGGAGATGTCGTACGGCGTGGTGCGTCCCGCGTCCGTCCACACCAGGGCGAGTGGCGGGACGAGACCGGTGATCGTCACACGCTCCCGCTCGATGAGGGGGAACGCGGTGTCCGGATCGGGCTGCGGACACAGCACGACACGGCCGCCCGCGTAGAACAGACCGAGCGAACCGGGCGACGAGAGCGGGAAGTTGTGGGCCGCGGGCAGTGCCACGAGGTAGACGGAGTCCTCCGTCACGCCGCAGATCTCGTTCGATCCCCACAGCGAGTACATGTAGTCGTCGTGGGTGCGGGGGATCAGCTTGGGTACGCCGGTGCTGCCGCCCGACAGCTGGAGGAACGCGAGGTCGGACGGCGCGGGCCCGTCGATCTCGATCGGCTCGCGCGGCACGTCGGACAGGGCCGTGTGCTCACCCGGGTCGCCGACCACGAACACCTCACGCAGCGTGGGGACGTCGGCCCGGACCTTGGACGCGAGGTCACGGTGGTCGAAGCCGCCGATCCGGTCCGGGATGACGTAGGCGACGGCCTCGGTGAACTCGCAGAAGTAGTGGATCTCCGTCTCGCGGTGGGCGGGCAGCGCGAAGACCGGCAGGGCGCCTATCCGGAAGAGCGCGAAGATCACCTCGAAGAACTCGGCGACGTTCGGAAGCTGGACGACGACCCGGTCACCCTTGGCGATGCCGCGGGCGGCGAAGCCCGCGGCCAACTGGTCGGCGCGTACGTCGAGTTCGCCGTACGTCCAGTTCCGGTCCCCGTCGGTGATCGCGACCCGGGCGGGGTGCGCGTCGGCCCGCTCGCGGAGCATGCCGCCGAACGTCTCGCCGCGCCAGTAGCCGGCGGCGCGGTAGCGCTCGGCGAAGACGTCCGGGATGCGTGGCGCGTCCTTGCCGCTGTCTGTCGTCGTCATCGGTCGACCCCCACGGCGTCCAGGAACGTACGGAACTTGGCGCCGGTCTCGGCCCGTTCGGCATCCGGCGAGGAGTCGGCCACGACGCCCGCGCCCGCGAAGAGACGCAGCTGTCCGCCGCCGCTCCGCGTCTCCTCGGCCTCCGCGCAGCGGATCGTGACGACCCACTCGCCGTCGCCGCGCGCGTCGCTCCATCCCACCATGCCGGTGTAGTGCCCGCGGTCGAAGGGTTCAAGATCGCCGATCACGTTACGGGCGTGCCCGGTAGGAGTACCGCACACTGCCGGAGTGGGGTGCAGAGCGGTCGCCAACTCCAGTGCCGAGGTCGCCGGTTCGGCCAGCTCGCCGGTGACGGTCGTCGACAGGTGCCACATGGTCGCGGTGCGGACCAGGGTGGGCCGCTCCGGCACGTCGAGCTCGGTGCAGAACGGGGCGAGCGCCTTGTGCACGGCGTCCACGACGACGGCGTGCTCGTGCAGGTCCTTCGCCGATTCGAGCAGCGCGGCAGCGCGGCGCACGTCCTCGGCGAGGTCCGCCGAGCGAGGCGTCGAACCGGCCAGGGGGTTGGCGGTCAGGCGGTTGCCGTGCCGGGAGACGAGCAGCTCCGGGCTTGCGCCGAGGAGGGTGCGGCCCGCACTCGTGGGCACGGCGAACGAGTAGCCGCGCGGGTCGCGGCGTGCCAGACGCTGGAGCATCGCGGGCAGGTCGAGGGGGCTGTCCGTGGACAGCTTCAGGGTGCGGGCGAGGACGACCTTGTCGAACTCACCGCTCTTCATGCGGGCGACTGCGGCCTCCACCGAAGCGGCGTACTCCTCGCCCGAGGGCACCTCGCGCACCTGCCAGCCGGCGGCCGTGGTGGGCGGCGGAGTGGGCAGCGCGACGAGCGGGTCGGTGCGCAGCGCGGGCGCCCAGCGCGTCGCTTCGGGCACGGCGAGCACGGCGGGCGCGGCCGGGTCGAAGGGGATGGAGCCCACCACGATCGGGGCCTGGTTGCCCCCGCGTCGCTGCGCTTCGAGAGTGACGGCGACCCGCTCCGTCAACGGCCGCTCGTCGTGCGGCACTTCTGCGGCGGTTCCGTGGGCGAGGAGTGTTCGGGTGGGCGACGCGAAGAACCGGGTGTCGCCGGGTCGGTAGGCGTCGAGCAGCGCGGTTGCCGCGCCGACGGCCCCGGGGGTGGTGGGGGCGTCGACTGCGACGACGTCATTGGGGGGTGTCACGGATGACTCCTCGTCAAGTAGGGGAGGGCGGCGCGGCTTTCAGGCGCGCAGGGTGGCGCCGCCGTCCACGTACAGGTCGTGCAGGGTGATGTGCCGGGCCCGGTCGGAGACCAGGAAGGCGACCGCGTCGGCGATATCGGAGGGGTCGGCGATCCGGCCGAGCGGAATGCCGACCCGGTACGAGGACGGGTCGCCCTCGATGACCCGGGCGGCGGCCTGCGCGTGGTCGTCCGTCCACAACTGCCGCTGCATGTCGGTGTGGGTGGAGCCCGGCGACACGACGTTGCAGCGCACGCCGTCGCGGGCGACCTCCAGACCGAGGCACTTGGTGAACATCGTGGCGGCTGCCTTGGACGCGGCGTACGCGGCCATCTGGGTGCGGGGCACGCCGGCGGCGTTCGAGCCGACCGTCACGATGGAGCCCTTGCCCCGCGCGGTCATGCGGCGGGCCGCCGCGCGCGAGGTGTGGAAGACGCCGTTCGTGTTGACGGCGAAGGTCTCAGCCCAGTCGGTGTCGGTGAGTTCGACGACCGGGGCGGGCCGCAGGATGCCCGCCACATTGACGAGGATGTCCAACGGCCCCACGGTGCGCTCGACTTCCTCGAACGCCGCGTCCACGGCTGCCGCGTCGGTGACGTCGAGGACCATGCCGGTGATGCGGCCGGCCTCGGCCTGCTGCTCGAGGCCCTGTTGCCCGGCGTGCTGCCGAGTGGCGTCGAGCTCCGTGACGTCAAGCTCCGCGACCTCGGGCGACCGGTCGGCGGCCACGACCCGCGCGCCGCGCTCGGCGAGCGCGCGGGCCACGGCCTGTCCGATGCCCCGGCCCGCGCCGGTGACCAGGGCCACCCGCCCCGCGAGCTCCGGGTCGGCCATGCCGGACGTCACTTGCCCATCGCCTTCTCGATGTCCTCCAGGACGGAGACGGCGGCCTGCGCGCCACCGAGGCTCGTCCACTTCGAGCCGTCGATCTCGGTGGTGTGGTTCTTCTTGACCGCGTCGAGCTGCTTGTATGCGGCCTTGCCCGTCAGCTCCTTGAAGAGGTCGGCGTCCGGACCGGCGGAGGCGAGGGTGCCGATGAACAGCCAGTCGGCGTCGATCTGCTTGAGGTCCTCGTCGCTGAGCGGCGTCGAGTGGCCCTCGCCCTTCTTGTTCTGGATGCCGGGCCGCTTGAAGCCGAGGTCCTTCAGGACGTCGGAGATGAACACGCCCTGCTGCATGACGGCGGTGCCCTTGGCGGAGTAGCGCGCCACGGAGACGCTCGCGCCCGCGTTGTCGCCGAGGTTCTTCTTCACGGCGGCGGCCTTGGTGTCGTAGTCCTTGAGGAACGCGCTCGCCTCGTTGGACTTGCCCAGCACCTCGCCGGTGAGCTCCAGGGACTTCTTCCAGTCCTTGGTCCTGTCGATGGTGACGACCGTCGGGGCTATCGCCTTCAGCTGCTTGAGCACCTGCTGGTCGGCGAGCTGGCCCGCCAGGATGACGTCCGGCTTGGCCTGCAGGACCTTCTCGATGTCGGGTCCGGTGACCGCGCCCACGACCGGGATGCCCTTGGCCTGGTCGGCCAGGTATTCGGGGGCGCCCTTCTGGCCTCTGCCCGCCGAGAGGCCGACGGGCTTGACCTTCAGGGCCAGGGCGGAGTCCAGGTCCATCTCGCTCAGCGCGATGACCTTCTTGGGATTGGCCGGAACCTTTACCTCCGCACCGGAGGCGTCGGTGACGGTGACGCCCTTCCCGGCGTTCTTGGCGTTGCTGCTGGAGTTGGAGTCGTCGGACGAGTCCGAACCGCAGGCGGAAAGGGTGAGCGCGGAGGCCAGAGTGAGGGCCGCAACCGCGGTCAGCCGGCTACGCGGGGAGTGGTTCGAGGACATGTCCGTGATCTCCATGCTTCAGTTGCCCGGCGGTCAGTCCGGACATAAGGGTTATTCCTGGCCGCGTCGGGGCATGACGAAGTACCCCTGAATGAACAGGGAGTTCGCCGCCACCCCGACTCGGGGCTCCAGGTCAAGGTTAGGTTAGGCTAACTTCATGTTGGTTGCGCAAGAGGGGCGGGTCCCAACGTCCGGATCCAGACCTCCGATACCGGGCTTGGCGAAGATGCATCGCCCCACGCTGTGGGCGGCTGCCGCCCTTGTTGTCCTGCTCCTGCTGCTCGGCCTGCTCTCGCTCCTGATCGGGTCCGGTTCGACGCCGATGGGTCGCGCCTGGGACTTCCTCATGGGGGACCCGTCGGCGCGGGCCGACGCCCAGATACGGCTCGCCGTCATGGACGTACGCCTTCCGCGGACGCTCGCCGGCGTCCTGGTCGGTGTCGCCCTCGGCGCGGCGGGATGCCTCCTCCAGGCCGTCACGCGCAACCCGCTCGCCGAGACGGGACTCCTCGGGGTCAACTCGGGCGCGGCGCTCGGCGTCGTGATCGGACTCACATACTTCGAAGTGACCTCGGCGTACGGCGTGTTGGTGTGGGCCCTGGTCGGCGGCATGGCCGCGAGCGCGGTGGTGCTGCTGCTCGCCGCGTCCGGGCGGGCCGCGGGTTCGCCGCTGCGGCTCGTCCTCGCCGGATCGGCGCTCGGCGCGACCTTCCACGGCATGACGTCGTACGTGCTCCTGGGTGAGCAGGCCACCTTCGACACCTACCGCTACTGGACCATCGGTTCGCTGGCCGGCATCAAGACCTCGGAGACGTACCCCTTGATCCCGCTGATCGCGGCCGGGCTCCTGATCGCGTTCTGCTGCGTACGCCCCCTGTCGGCCCTCGCGCTCGGCGACGACAGCGCACGCTCCCTGGGCCACCGCCCCGGGCGGATCCGCCTGACCGTCGCGGCGGCGGTGACGCTCCTCGCGGGCTCGGCGGTCGCCCTCGCGGGACCCATCGCCTTCCTCGGCCTCCTCGCCCCGTACGCGGCGCGCGCGGTCACAGGCCCTCGGATGGCGGGTCAGTTGGTGCTCTCCGCGCTCGTCGCGGCGAACGTGATGATCGCCGCTGACCTGCTCGCCAGGGTCGTGATCCGTCCCTGGGAGACCCCGGTGAGCGTGCTACTCGCCTTCATCGGCGGCCCGTTGCTGATCTGGATCGCGCGGTCGCAGCGGATGTCGACGGCGGGGGTCGCCGCGTGAGTACCCAAGAGATGCCGGAGGCCGGGCCCACGGCTTCGGCCGGTGCCGAGTCCAGGGACATCACCCCGCCCGACTCCACCGCCGTACGCGTCGGGACCTTCTCCTGGCTCTTCCCCTACCGCAGCGCTCTGGCCGCCGTCGGGCTCACGCTGGTGATCGCGGCGGTCGTCTCGCTCGCCACCTTCGCCAGTTCCACCGGCATGAGCTTCTCCGACAGCCTCTCCGGACTGCTCGGAACCGGCGACTCCGCCACCGTCATGCTGGTCCAGGACTTCCGGCTCCCGCGGATCGCCGTGGGACTCATGGTCGGCGCGGCGCTCGGCGTCGCCGGGTGCCTGACCCAGACCCTCGCCGGGAACAGGCTCGCCACCCCCGACATCATCGGCGTCAACGAAGGCGCCACCGCGGCCGTCGTCGCCTCCGTCGTCGGCTCGTCCACCGGCATGATCGGCGACTGGTGGCTCGGGCCGCTCGGCGCCGCCGCAGCGGCCATGGTCGTCGTCGCCTGCGCGGGCGGCGCGGGCAGCGGGGGATACCGGATCCTCGTCGTCGGCATCGGCGTCTCCACCGTCATCGGCGCCGTCACCGACCTCGTCATGTCCCGCGAGAACGACAACACCGCGGGCGGCGTCTTCCTCTGGACCGTCGGCTCGCTCAGCGGCCGTGACTGGAACGTCGGCACGCCCCTGTCGATCGTCCTGCTCGTCCTCGTGCCCCTGTCCCTCGTCGCAGGCAGCCGCCTCCAACTCCTGCGCTTCGACGACGACATGGCCGCCACCCTCGGCGTCAACGTCCGCCGCGTCCGCGCCGTGACGCTCGCGCTCGCCGTCGCCCTGTCCGGCGTCGCCGTCGGCATCGGCGGACCGATCGTGTTCGTCGCGCTTGCCGCACCCGTCGTCGCCACCCGGCTCAGCGGCCCGACCCGCGTCCCGATCATCGGCTCGGCCCTGGTCGGAGCGGCCCTCGTGGGCGCCGCCGACGCGCTGGGCCGCGTCGTCGCCCCCGTGGAGATCCCCGTCGGCGTCATCACCAGCGTCCTTGGCGGACCCTTCCTCCTGTGGGTCCTCTTCGGCAAGAACTCCGAGCAGACCGGAAAGGCCTGACCCCGTGCAATTGACCGTCGAGGCGCTCACCTCCGGCTACCCCGGCCACATGGCCGCCGTGGACGGCGTCGACCTGACCGTCCCCAGCGGACAGGTGGCCGCCATCGTCGGCCCCAACGGCTGCGGAAAGTCGACGCTCCTGCGCTCCATCTCCCGGCTCCACAAGCCGAGGTCGGGCACCGTGCGCGCCGGGGACGAGGATGTGTGGCGGCTCACCCAGCGCCGCGCCGCCCACCGCATCGCGCTGCTCGCCCAGTCTCCGCAGGCTCCCGAGGCGGTCACCGTCGCCGGGCTCGTCCGCTACGGCCGCCACCCCCACCAGGGCCTGTTCCGCCAGTGGTCGCGCGAGGACGAGGCCGCCGTGCGCGAGGCCCTCGAAGCCACCGGCACCACGGACCTCGCCGCGCGCCGCCTCGACCACCTCTCCGGCGGCCAGCGGCAGCGCTGCTGGCTGGCGATGGTCCTGGCCCAGCAGACGCCGATCGTGCTCCTGGACGAGCCGACCAGCGCGCTTGACCTCGGGCACGCGGTCGAAGTCCTGTCGCTGGTAAGGGAGGTGGCCGCGGCCGGTCGCACCGTCGTGATGGTCCTGCACGACCTCGCGAGCGCCGCTCGTTACGCCGACACGGTCGTCGCCATGAACGCGGGCAAGATCGTCGCGAACGGCCCTGCCCGCGATGTGGTCACCGCCGAGCTGGTCAAGGAGCTGTACGGGATCGACGCGGACATCCTTCAGGCACCGGGCGACGGCTCCCCGGTGGTCGTACCGACGATGACCGCGAAGGCGCCGCGCCAGAAGGTGGTCAAGCCCGGCTGACGGCGAAGTCCGCGGCCGTCCACGCGAGCCCCACCGCCCCGTCCACCATGGCCTGTTCGGCGACCGGCGTGGCGGCCGCGGCGGCGAACTCCGGCTGGTGCGGCCCGCAGCCACCCCCGCTGATGTCGAGCACGGGGTGGATGGACGGCACGACATGCGAGACGTTGCCCATGTCCGTGGACGCGAAGGGCCCGCGCAGCTGCGGTTCGGGACGGCCGAGGGCGCGCGCGTTCGCCTCCCACAGCGTGACGAGTCCGGCGTCGGACCGGAAGTCGAGATAGTCGGGCGCGGGCTGCTCAAGATCCACCGCGCACCCGGCCGCGAGGGCGCCCGCCCGGAAGCAGTCCGCCACGCGCTCCCGCAGCTCGCGCAGCTCCTCCACCGAAGGCGTCCGCAGCGCGTAGGCGGCGCCGGCCCGCTCGGGAATGGCGTTGAGCGCGGTCCCCGCCTCGGTGGTGATCCCGTGCACCTTCCACTCCCCGGGCAGCTGCTGCCGCAGCAGTCCGAGGGCGACCTGTGCCACGGTCAGCGCGTCGGCCGCGTTCCGCCCGTCCTGCGGGTTGAGCGTGGCGTGCGCGGACTTGCCCGTGTACGTCGCCGAGAGTGCCCCCATCGCGTACGAGTGGAAGTCGGCCACCTCGAACGGGCACGGGTGCACCATCATCGCCGCGTCGACGCCCTTGAAGGCCCCGGCGTCGAGCAGCAGGGCCTTCCCGGCGCCGCTCTCCTCGGCAGGAGTCCCCAACACCCGCACGGTGAGCCCCAGTTCATCGACAATAGGAGCAAGCCCGAGGGCGGCCCCGACGCCCGCCGCAGCGATCAGATTGTGCCCGCAGGCGTGCCCCATGCCGGGCAGCGCGTCGTACTCGCAGGCAAGCGCGACGGTCACCGGCCCCGTACCGATGGTCGCCTCGAAGGCGGTCTCGAGCCCGTACGCCGGGGCGGTCACCGCGAAGCCGTGCCCCCGCAGCACGTCCGCGCACCACCCGGCGGCCCGCCGCTCCTCGAACGCGATCTCCGGATGGGCGTGGATCCGCCGACTGAGCCCGACGAGTTCGTCCCGCACCTCGCCGATCCGAGCCCGGATCTCCGCCTTGACCTGGTCCGCGCCGCCTGCCACGCCGTCTCCTCGCCGTTCTGTCCGCCCCTGCCGGGACAGCTTAAAGGCGGCTGCTGCCGGGTCGGCCGGGTCGGACGCGTCAGACCGGCAGCAGCCGCCCGATCAGTGCGCTGAGCTGCCGCGCGTTGCGGCACTCGTACATCTCCACCAGCTCGGCGTACGTCCCCGCCGCCGAGTCGCCCGTCTGCCACTGGGCCCGGCGCTCCGGGTTGAGCCAGTAGACCCGGCGGGCGCGGGAGGCCACCGTGCGCAGGGCGGGGACATTCGGGTCGCTCATGTTCGTGCGGGCATCCCCGAGCACGAAGACCGTGGAGCGCGGAGTGACCGCCGCGGCGTAGCGCTCGGCGAACTCGCCCAGGGCGGAGCCGTAGTCGCTGCTGCCGTGGTAGCCGGTGACCGCCGCTCCCGAGATGATGCGGCTGCCCAGTCCCTCGGGGTCGGCCGTGCCGCGTGCGATGAGGTCGGTCACCTCGTCCACGCGGTTGACGAAGGCGAAGACGCGCACCTTGCTGAACTGGTCGTGCAGCGCCTGGACGAGCAGCATCGTGAAGTTGGCGAAGCCCGCCACCGAGCCGGACACGTCGCAGAGGAGGACCAGTTCGGGGCGTGCGGGGCGGCGGCGCCGCAGGACCGGGCGCATCGGGATGCCGCCCGTGGACAGCGAGCCGCGCAGCGTTCTGCGCAGGTCGATCCGGCCGCGGGCCGCACGGCGGCGGCGCGCGGCCAGGCGGGTCGCCAGTTTGCGGGCCAGCGGCTGGACCGTCCTGCGCAGTTCGTCGAGTTGGGCGCGGCCCGCGACGAGGAAGTCGACCCGGTCCGCGGTCGGGGCGATGGCGCGCCGCGCGATCTCGTCCGCGCCCCGCCGCTCGGCGACCCGGCGGCGCGCTTCGGCCCGTACCGCGCCGCGGAAGTTCTCGATGCGGCGGCGGATCTCGTCGGCGGTGAGGCGGTCCGTGAACTCGCCTTCGGCCGCCCCCTCGCGGATGCCGGCCAGGATGCGGGCGAGGAGGGTCTCCGGGCGGAGCCGGGACAAGGTCTGGTGCGACGACCATCCGTCCGAACCGCCGGTTCCGCCGGTTCCGCCGGTCCCTCCGGAGCCCGGCCGCGTCCCGTACCCGCCCATGCCGTCCACCGCCTCGGCCGCCAACTGGGCGAGCAGCGCCCGGTCGTTGGCCGCGAGCGCGGCGGCCAGGCGGTCGCGCAGGTCGTCCCTGTCGAACTCCCGGGCCGAGCCGGAGTCGTCGTCCCATACGTCCGGAGCGCCGATGCCCCGCGGAAAGTACAGGTCGAAGACCGGGTCGAACACCGGCCGCTGCCCCTCGCTGTGCAGCAGCGCCGCGGCCAGTCCCTCCCGTACCCGCTCCCGGTCGGTGAGGCCGAGGGCCTCCAGTGCCTGCCCGGCGTCCACCGTCTCGCCCGTACCGATCCGGATGCCGTGCGAGCGCAGGGCCTGTACGAGCGCGGTGAGCCGCTCGGGGACTCCAGTCTTTGGCTCCGTGCTCACACGGCGTCCAGGTCCAGCTTGGCCGCCGCCTTCAACATGTCGTCCTGGTGCTTGAGTACGACGCCGAGACTGTCGCGTACGACGGCTTCGTCGAGGGAGTCGGCGCCGAGTGCAAGGAGCGTACGGGCCCAGTCGATGGTTTCCGCGACCGACGGCACCTTCCGCAGGTCCATCGCGCGCAGCGCGCCGACCACGCGGACGACGGACCGGGCGAGCGCCTCGTCGAGTCCGGGCACCTTCAGGCGCACGATGCTGCGCTCCAACTCCTCGTCGGGGAAGCCGATGTGGAGGAAGAGGCAGCGGCGGCGCAGCGCCTCGGAGAGCTCGCGGCTCGCGTTGGAGGTGAGGACGGTGAAGGGGCGGCGCTCCGCGGTGATGGTGCCCAGCTCGGGGACCGTGACCTGGAAGTCGCTGAGGACTTCCAGGAGCAGCCCTTCCACCTCGACGTCCGCCTTGTCGGTCTCGTCGATCAGGAGCACCTTCGGCTCGCTGCCGCGGATGGCGGTGAGCAGCGGTCGCGGGAGCAGGAACTCCTCGCTGAAGATGTCCGTCCGCGTCTCGTCCCACGACTCGTCGCGGCCCGCGGTGATGCGCAGGAGCTGCTTGGCGTGGTTCCACTCGTAGAGCGCGCGGGACTCGTCCACGCCCTCGTAGCACTGGAGGCGGACCAGGCGCGCGTCCGCGACCTCGGCGACCGCCTTGGCGAGTTCGGTCTTGCCGACACCCGCGGGGCCCTCCACGAGCAGCGGCTTGCCCAGGCGGTCGGCCAGGAAGACGGTGGTGGCGACCGCCGTCGAGGCCAGATAGCCCGTATCGGCGAGCCGTTCGGCGACATCGTCCACTGAGGTGAAGAGCAACGGAGCCTCCGGCTTGGGGCGTGCGGCGTGATCACGGTCGGGTGGTGTCGGGTGGTGTCGCGTGTTCGGGTTCGACCGTTGCCGCCACTTGATCAGCCCCTCGGGCCGCTCCACAACGGGGCCGCCGCGTTTGCGTCGAACGTCACGTGATCGGTCCCGTACCCGCCGCGGGCTGCTGAGTCCAGTGCCGAGACCCACCGGAGCCGCACCGGGAGCCGTGGTTCCTTCTCGTATCCTTGCGGCATGAGGCGGACCTCCTTTGCCGACTGGCCCTGCTCCATCGCCCGCACCATGGATCTGCTGGGCGACTGGTGGACCCCGCTCGTGCTGCGCGAGGCGTTCTACGGGATCAAGCGGTTCGACACCTTCCAGCAGGAGCTGGGCATCGCGCGCAACACCCTGACCGACCGGCTGCGCCGCCTCGTGGACGAGGGCCTCATGGAGAAGCGCGCCTATCAGAGCGAGCCGGTCCGTTACGACTACGTACTCACCGAGAAGGGCCGCGACTTCTTCGGCGTGCTCGCCGTGATGAACAGCTGGGGCAACCGTTGGCTGAGCGGCGACGAGGGCGCTCCGGTCGTGTTCGAGCACGACCGCTGTGGGCACGAGGCCACGGCCGAGGTGGTCTGCGGCCACTGCAAGGAGCCGATGTCGGCCGCGGACACGCATGCGCGCCTGGGCCCCGGCTACCCGGCGCGGCTCGCCGAACGGCCCGACATCCGGGACCGTTTCAGCCGCTGAACCCTCTGTCTCACTTCGAGCGGCCGCACCCTTGACGAGTGAGTCTATCTACGCAACTCTCATGGTCAGGGGCTACGGAGTTGACTACAGAGAGGGCGACCCACGATGGAGTGGACAGGCGCGCGCTACGCGGACGGGCCGACGGCCGAGGTGCGCACAGAGATCGCCGCGTCACCGGAGCGGGTGTGGGAGCTCGTCTGCGACATCGGCCTGATGCCCACGCTGAGCCAGGAGCTGCGGTCGGTCGAGTGGCTGGACGGGACGACCTGGCCCGCGCTCGGGGCGCGTTTCGCCGGCCGCAGTGAGCATCCGTCGTTCGGCACGTGGGAGACCACGTCGTACGTGGTGGAGTGCGAGGCCCCGCGCGTGTTCGCCTGGGCCGTCGAGGACCCCGAACAGCCGAGCGCCGTCTGGCGGTTCAGCCTCCGGGCCGAGCTCGACGGCGGCACCGAGCTGACCCAGTGGGTGCGGATGGGGCCGGGCCGCTCGGGTCTGTCGTACGCGATCGACCAGATGCCGGAGAAGGAACAGAAGATCGTGTATGTACGGATGCGGGAGTTCGAGCGGAACATGACGGCCACGCTGGACGCGATCAAGAAGCTGGCCGAGGGCGGCGCTTCCGATCCGGCCGGGAAGGTGGGCGCCTGATGCGCACGTCGACGACCATCGAGGCGTCCGGGGCGAACTGGCGGGAGACCGTCGACTTCGTCACCGAGGCCGAGAAGCTGGGCATGGACATCTGCTGGGTCGCGGAGGCCTGGGGATCCGAAGCGCCGTCCCCGCTCGCCTACTTGGCGGCCCGCACGGAACGCATGCTGCTCGGATCCGGCATCATCCAGCTCGCGACCCGGACCCCGGCGGCCATCGCCCGCGCGGCGATCACCCTCTCGAACATCTCGGATGGTCGCTTCATCCTGGGGCTCGGACCGTCAGGGCCGCAGGTGATCGAAGGTCTGCACGGAGTGCCGTTCGCGCGGCCGCTGACCCGGATGCGGGAGACCGTGGAGATCGTCCGCCAGGCGGCCACGGGGGAGAAAATCTCGTACGCGGGACGGGAGTTCACCCTCCCGCTGCCCGGCGGCGAGGCGAAGCCCATGCGTCTGTCCATGCGGGCCGAGCACGAACTCCCCGTCTACCTGGCCACTCTCTCGCCCAAGATGCTGCGCCTGACCGGAGAGATCGCCGACGGCTGGCTGGGCACGAGCTTCGTCCCGGAGGGCGCGAAGGAGGCCTACTTCGACCATCTGGACGCGGGCCTCGCCGCCGCCGGCCGCACCCGCGGCGACCTGAACATCTGCCAGGGCGCCGAAGTCGCCTTCGCCGACGACGAGGACACGTTGCGCGCGATGGTCACGAGCCGCAAGGGCGAACTGGCCTTCAGTCTGGGCGGCATGGGGTCGGCCACCACCAACTACTACAACAGCGCCTACAGCAGGCAGGGTTGGGCGGACATCGCGGCCGAGGTCCGCACCTGCTGGCAGTCCGGTGACCGCGCCGGTGCGGCGGCCTTGATCACCGACGACATGGTCCTCGCCACCACCCTCATCGGCACCGAGGACATGGTCCGCGAGCGGCTGAGGGTGTGGCGCGACGCGGGCGTGGACACGGTCCGTTTCTACCCGGCTGGCGAGAGCCTTGAGGCGCGGCTCACGACTCTGGGACGGGCGATCCAGCTGGTGCGTGAGGTGGAGTAAGAGCAGGGGAGTGCTCCTGGCGCTCGGCCCTCAGGCGCCACAGCGACGTGACCTCTGCCGCGCGGGCCGCGTGCAGGGGGTCCGTGAGGTCGGATGCCCGGGGGTGGCGGGGCCGCGTGTCGAGGCGGCCCGCCACCCGCAGCCCCGCCGCCGCGATGGCCGATTCGAGCTCGCCGGGCGCGCGCAGGCCCAGGTGTACGGCCAGGTCCGACATGATCAGCCAGCCTTCGCCGCCGGGCAGGAGATGCGCTGCCAGGCCTGTCAGGAAGGCGTGGAGCATGGCGCCCTTGGGGTCGTAGACGCCCTGCTCCAAGGCCGAGTTGGGCTTCGCGGGGAGCCAGGGCGGGTTGCACACGACGAGGCCGGCGCGGGCCGCCGGGAAGAGTTCGCCGCCGGTGGTGATCTCCACCCGGCCGGTCAGGCCGAGGCGGCTCATGTTGCCGCGGGCGCAGTCCACCGCGCGGGAGTTGTTGTCGGTGGCCACGACGCGGCGGACACCCCGGTGGGCCAGGACCGCGGCGAGGACGCCGGTGCCGGTGCCGAGGTCGAAGGCCGGTGCGCCGAGCGACGCGGGGCGGGGCAGCGGGGCCTGCGCCACCAGGTCGACGTACTCACCCCTGACCGGTGAGAACACCCCGTAGTGCGGGTGGATCCGGGCGCCGATCGCGGGGACGTCAACGCCCTTGACGCGCCACTGGTGCGCGCCGAGCACACCGAGCAGCTCCCGCAGTGAGACCACCGACGGGGTGGTCCGTGCCGGGCCGTACGCCTCCTCGCAGGCGGCCCGGACGTCCGGCGCCCGGCGCAGGGCGAGCGAGTGGTCCGCGCCCAGCGGCACGAGGAGCCTGCCGAGCACGCGGGCCCGGTGGCCACTGGCACGGCGCTGGAGGTGGAAGGCGGCCTTCGCGGACGACGCGGACGACGCGTCCGGAGCCGCCTCCGGGGTCGCTGCCGGGGGCGCCGCTGCCGGGGTTCTGCGGTCGACTCGGCGGCCCATCGCCCGGAGCAGCTGGCGCGCCTGGTGGTAGTCGCCCTGCCACAGCAGGGCGGTGCCTTCGCAGGCCAGACGGTGGGCGGTGGACGCTTTCATGCGGTCGTCGGCCGGGACGACACGACGGGGCGCGGGCATTCCGGTCTCGGAGTGCCAGCGGGCGGTGTGCTCGGCGTCGCCGTCGATCCAGTGGATCCAGTGGATCTCGGACACAAATACTCCTCAGAAAGTGAACGTGCAGGGGCACGAACAGCACTTCGACGAGGAGCGGGAGCGGTCGGCTCAGGACAGGTGGTGCGGCTCCCGCGTCGAAGTGCGGGAGGTGTCGCCGAGCACCAGGCCGGGCACTGCGCCGAGCGTCATGGCGGGCTCCTTGAGGAGAGGGGTGCGAGGAAGGCGAATGTCTCACGCGGGGCAGTGACCCGGCAATCGACTTGTCGGGCCCTGGGGCCGCGACCTCGCTGGGGCCCGACCTGCACACTTCTTGATCGCCAACTACCCGTGCGGTAGGCGCTGTTGGCTCCGCGAACCCCCTGATCTAGCCTGGAATCCGCCTGAGGGGGAGACGAATGAGCGGAAGCGTCGAGCACACCCGGGACAGCAAACGGCCGGCTCCGGCGGGCAAGGGGGAGCGGGTCGCCGACTGGGCGGACGGTCGCCTCGGCATCAACACCCTCGCCAAGAGCCAGATGCGCAAGATCTTTCCCGATCACTGGTCCTTCATGTTCGGGGAGATCTGTCTCTACAGCTTTCTGATCCTGATCCTCACCGGCGTCTGGCTGACGCTCTTCTTCGAGCCCAGCGGGGCCGAGGTCGTCTACGACGGCGTCTACACACCGCTCAAGGGTATCCAGATGACCCGGGCGTTCGAGTCCACGGTCGACATCAGCATGGAGGTCCGCGGCGGTCTGCTGATCCGGCAGATCCACCACTGGGCCGCGCTCGTCTTCGTCGCCGCCATGCTCGTGCACATGATGCGGGTGTTCTTCACCGGCGCCTTCCGCAAGCCGCGCGAGGTCAACTGGCTGTTCGGCTGGACGCTGCTGTTCCTCGGGATCATCACCGGCCTCACCGGCTACTCCCTCCCCGACGACCTGCTCTCGGGCACCGGCATCCGCTTCGCGCAGGGCGCGATCCTGTCCGTGCCGGTCGTGGGAACGTATCTCTCCTTCTTCCTCTTCGGCGGAGAGTTCCCGGGGGACGCCATCATTCCGCGGCTCTTCAGCGTGCACGTGCTGCTGCTGCCAGGGATCATGCTGGGGCTCGTCGTCGCCCACCTGATCCTGGTCTTCTACCACAAGCACACCCAGTTCGCCGGGCCCGGAAAGACCGAGAAGAACGTGGTCGGGGCGCCCTTCCTGCCCATCTACGTCGCCAAGGCCGGCGGCTTCTTCTTCCTCGTCTTCGGCGTCCTGACGCTCATGGCCGCGGTCGCCACCATCAACCCCGTGTGGGTGATCGGGCCCTACCGACCCGATCTGGTCTCCACCGGCGCTCAACCCGACTGGTATCTGGGCTTCTCCGAAGGTCTGATCCGGGTGATGCCCAGCTGGGAGATCAACGCCTGGGGGCACACGCTCGAACTGGGCGTCTTCATCCCGTTCTCGCTCTTCCCGCTCATCCTGGCGGCGATCGCCGTCTACCCCTTCATCGAGGCCTGGGTCACCGGCGACAAACGCGAGCACCACATCGCGGACCGGCCGCGCAACGCACCGGTGCGCACCGGGCTCGGCGTGGCGTGGCTGACGCTGTTCGCCGTACTGATGGTCGGCGGCGGCAACGACATCTGGGCGACGCACTTCCATCTCTCCATCAACGCGATCACGTGGTTCGTGCGGATCGCCTGCTTCGTCGGCCCGGTGCTCGCGTTCTACGTGACACACCGATGGTGCATGGGACTGCAGCTCCGCGACCGCGAGAAGGCGCTGCACGGCAGAGAGAGCGGCACGATCAAACGGCTGCCGCACGGTGAGTACGTCGAGGTCCATGTGCCGCTCTCACAGGGCGAGTTGTACAAGCTGACGGCGCACGAGCAGCCCAAGCCGTACGAGATCGGCCCCGAGGTCGACGCCCACGGAGTGGCCCGCAAGATCACCCGCGGCGAGCGCCTGCGGGCACGCCTCGGACGGGCCATGTACGGACCGTCGGCGCAGGTGCCCAAGGCGACGCCCGAGGAGTATCTGGAGATCAAGCAGGGCGGCGGGGACGGGCATCACTGACCGCACTCGCCCCCGCGCACCGAACGAAGCTGATCGTGCCGCGGGGCGTAAGCCCTGCGGTTAGCCTCACGGAGTGACACAAGTACCGGAGAAGAAAGCCAAGTTGTACGCCATCAGCGATCTGCACGTGGCGTACGACGACAACCGGAAGTTCCTCGATTCCCTGCGCCCCGAGACTGACGAGGACTGGCTGATCGTGGCGGGGGACACCGCCGAGCGCATGGCCGACGTCGAATGGGCGCTGCGCACGCTCACCGGACGCTTCGCCAAGGTCGTGTGGGCGCCGGGCAACCACGAACTGTGGACGCCCCGCGACGACCCGATCCAGCTGCGCGGCGACGACCGATACCGCCACCTCGTCGACCTGTGCCGCTCCTTGGGCGCCGCGACCCCCGAGGACCCCTATCCCGTGTGGCGCGGCGAGGGCGGCCCGGTCACCGTGGCCCCGCTGTTCCTGCTCTACGACTACACCTTCCGCCCCGAGGGCACGCACACGAAGCGGGACGCGTTGGAGGCGGCCGAGGCGGCGGGCATCGTCTGCACCGACGAGATGCTCCTGCACCCCGATCCCTACCCCGGCCTCGACGACTGGTGCCGCGCCCGCGTGGCGTACACCGAGGAGAGGCTCGCCCGGCGGACACCCGGCATCCCCACGGTCCTGATCAACCACTGGCCCCTGGTGCGCGACCCCACCCGGATCCTGACCTACCCCGAGTTCGCCCTGTGGTGCGGCACCGAGCTGACGGCCGACTGGCACGTGAAGTACGAGGCGGCGGCCGTCGTCTACGGCCATCTGCACATCCCCCGCACCACCTGGCACGACGGAGTCCGCTTCCAAGAGGTCTCGGTCGGCTACCCGCGCGAGTGGCGCCGCGAACGGCACCCCGACCCGCGGCTCCGCCAGATCCTGCCGGAGCCGCGGGACGCCGCGGGATAGTCAGCCGGGCCGGGGCGCGTCGAGTCGGCGGGCGAGATCGACGAGGTCGGCGAGGCGCAGCACCCGGCCGGGCTCCGCGGAGCCCGGCAGCGGCACGTGCAGGGGAGCCGTCCAGGCCGCGGGGATGGCGTCGAGGCCGTGGCGGGCACCGGCCAGGGCGCCGGTGACCGCGGCCACGGTGTCCGTGTCGCCGCCCAGGTCGACCGCCGTGCGCACCGCTTCCTCGTACGACGCCGTGGTGCGCAGCGCCCAGACGGCCGAGCCCAGACAGGGCCAGACAGCGCCGTTGAACTCGGTGGCGTCGTCGGGATGCCAGCCGGGGGCCAGGACGAGCGCGTACCGGTCGCGGTGGTCCGGGTGGACCTGGGTCAGCGTCTCCGGGATGTGGGCCAGCGGATCGGCGCCCTCCAGTGTCAGCCGCAGCAGCTCGTGGAAGAGCGCCGTGCCCTCCCAGGCGGCTCGGTCGCCGTGCGTCAGGGCGGCGACGCGGCGCGCCGCCTCCATCGTGACCGCCCTGCCGTCGCGGGCGAAGAAGAGGGCCGCGGTGGTGGCGCGCATGAGCGAACCGTTGCCCGCGGCACGGGTGTTGACCTGGAAGTGGATCTGAGCGGCGAGGTCCCACGGCTGACCGTTGGTGAGGACGTCCTCCGTCTGGAGGCCGATGTCCTTGGGCTCCGCCGCCGCCCACCGCTGGAACCGGCCGAAGACGTCGGGCAGGTCCAGGCCCGCGTGCGCGAGCAGCGAGTCGGCGACATGGACGGCCATCTGCGTGTCGTCCGTCGCCTCCCCGCGGTCCCAGCCGCCACCGCCGCACATCTCCGCGCCCCGGCCGGGCTCCGGGAAACGCGCGGAGAAGTCACCCGCGAGCCCGAACTCGAAGGGCGCCCCCAGCGCGTCCCCCACGGCGGATCCGACGAGGGCGCCCGCGGCGCGCCGGGTGCGGTCAGGTTCGGGACTCATGGCGGCAGGCTAGCCCCGCTCCCTCCGTCGGGCGGCGTCACCCCCGCCCGAAGCCGAGCGACGCTTCCATCTGACGGTCAACGGCGAGCCCGAACTCCCGCAGCCAGTCGGGACGTACGGCCGCCATGCCGAAGCCCGAGGGAGTCGGCAGCGGACCGTGCGACAGGTCCTCCTCGCGGTAGCGGCGGCAGTCGCGGTGCCAGGTGTAGATGCCGGCCATCCAGTTCTCCAGCTCGCGCACATAGCCGTCGAGGATGTCCCGCGTCTCCTGTGGAAGGCCGAAGTCGTCGTACAGGGCCGGGAGTTCATGGGCCACGACGTGCTGGAACTGGCTCAGGCGCGACTTCATCAGGTCGTCGATGATGCCGAGCGCAGTCGGATAGTCGCAGCCGAAGAAGTTCTGGACGACGAGGATCCCGTTGTGCACCTCGCCCTCGTACTCGATCTCCTTCTGGTACGAGAACACGTCGTTCATCAGGGCCGAGTAGTCACTGGCCGAGTTCTCCAGGTTCTGCATGGGTCCCGTGCGGTAGATCTCCTGCGGCACCTGTGGGCCGTTGCCGAGACGGCACAGGCTCATCGTCAGCGGGGCGCCGAAGGTGAGGCGGCGCATCTCGATGTAGTCGACGGGGTCGGGGATGCGGTTCTGGGCCTGGTTGTCCAACTCCCAGAGCCAGCTTGCCGTCACGACCTCGATGGCGGTGCGCAGCGTGCGGCGTGCCTCCTCGTCCATCGGCTCCGCCGTGCGCACCCACAGATCGGCGAGGCCTCGCTCCAGGGCGTTCGTCGCCGCCGGCATGTCGGCGAAGTCCAGCGGCATGAAGAGCGAGAGCCGTTCGTCGCAGAGCTTGGCTCCCACGAGATCGCGGGGCCTGCCGAAGACCACGGGGAAGTAGTCGTCCCCGTACGTCCCCCAGGTCAGCCACTGCGAGCCCAGGTCGAGAGCTTCGAGGTCGGCGTCCGGATGGAGACCTGCCGCGCAGAGCGGGAAATCGTAGCCGTCCAGCTTGTGCGCGTCCCAGATGTCCGAACCCGGCACTCCGGCCTGGGGTTCGAGCATGCCCATCCGTGCCGCCCACTCCACGGTGCGTGGACGCGACGCCGCCAGGTGGGGCGAGAGCCTCGTCTCGAACGGCAGGTTGAAGTCGGGGAGTCGGGAAGGACCCACCCGGCGGAAGGGGACGTGCGTGTGGCCGCGCAGCCGCTCCGCGCCCGTGGCCGCGATCAGCGCCTTGATCCCGGCGGCCGACGTGCCGGGTCCCGTGGGCCCCGCGAACGGCGAAGGGGCGGTGTCTCCCTTGTTCATGTAGCGGCTGGACACCATGTGCCACTCGTGCCCGCCCGACTGCCAGTCCTGGAGGCCCTTGGTGTACGCGAGGACGTCCGCGCACTCCTTCGGGGGCAGCCCGGTCTCCGTGAAGAGCGGGGTCAGTTCGGTCAGCGCCGTGTTCTCGAACTGCTGCATCCGCGAGGTCAGGAGGTCGTTCACGGCATCCGCCGCCTCCTGCGTGGTGCAGTGGAGGAACGTCTCCAGGACCAGTACGCCATTGGAGAGTTCACCCTCGTCCTCGATCTCCCGCTGGTACGAGAAGAGGTCGTTGCGCAGGTGGACGGCGTCGGAGAACGTCTCCTTGAGGACGCGCAGCGGCCTGGAACCGGCGACGGCGGGCGGGACCTCGGCTCCCGTCGCGTACTCGACGAGCCCCGCCGACCAGGGCGCGCCGCCCACCTTGCGGCGCATCTCGATGTACTCGACGGGGTTGGCGACCCGGCCTTCGTTGATGTTCGAGAGCTCCCACAGGGACTCGTTCAGGAGATTCTCCGTGCTCTCGGCGAACCGTTTCCGCCAGTCCCGCGACATGTACGGCACCGTCCGCGCCCACAGGTCGGCGAGCCCCGCCTCGACCGGGTTCGTCGGCTCCGGCACAGGCGTGGAGAGGTCCATCGGCATGAAAGCGGGCAGCCGGTCGAGATAGGCCTTGCCGCCCACTCGGTCCTTAGTCCGCTTGAACAGTTCGAGGAAGTGGTCGTCGAAGAAGAACACCCACACATACCAGTCCGTGACCAGCGACAACGCGGGTCCGTCACAGTCCGGGTGGGTGTAGGCGCACAGCAGTGCGTAGTCGTGGGCGTCCAGGTCGCGCTGCTCCCAGACGCCCGACCCCTCCAGCATCCCCATGTCACGCGCCCACTTCCTGGAGTGCTCCCTTGCCTCTTCCACATGGGAGTTGAGGCGGGCGGGATGCGCCATGTAGAAGGCGGGCAGTTCGAAGGGCTGCGACATACGGCGTTCTCCTCGCGCGGTGGCGGACGGGCAGCGGAGCACTACCCGCGCGGGGGTGGCCGATGCGGTGCCCGGCGCAGCGTCACACCATCGCGTGACCCGCGGTGTTCAAACCCACCGCGCGCGTACGCGGAGTTCGGACGTTCAGGGCCCCGTCAGCGCACGGGTGCGCCGGGGCCGAGCGGGATGCCGAGCGCCCACCAGGCGAGGAACAGCAGCGTCCAGGCCACGGTCATCGCGACGGCGAGCGGCAGCGTGTACGAGGCGAGGGTGCCGAGCCCCGCCGACTTGCGGTACCGCTGCAGGAAACCGAGCGCCATCACGAAGTACGGACTCATCGGGGTGATGGCCGTCGAACCGGAGTCGGCGATGCGGAAGAGCGCCTGCGTGGTCTCGGCCGGGACGTCCACGAGCATCAGCATCGGTACGAGGACGGGGGCGGCCAGGGCCCACATCGCGGACCCGCTGGTGACCATGACGTTCACGAGGGTCAGCAGCAGCAGGATGAGCAGGAAGACGACCACGATGGGCAGTTGGCTGTGTTCGAGCAGCTCGGCCGCCCTGACGGCGAGGACGTCGCCGATGTGCGTCCAGTCGAAGTAGGCGAGGAACTGGGCGATCGCGAAGAACAGGACGAGGACCGGAGCCATCTGCTTGACGCCCTCGACCATCAGCTTCGGTACGTCGCCGGGTCTGCGGACGGACCCGGAGCTTGCCCCGTAGACGACTCCGACGAGCGCGAAGAGGAACGCGACGATCGCCGCGATGCCGTCGAGGAGCGGTGACTCGACGATGCTTCCGCCGTCGCCGCGCAGCGGCGACGCGGTCGGAAGGACGGCCGCGGTGAGGGCCGCGACGGCCACCAGGAAGGTGAGGCCCGCCCGGCGCAGGGCCGAGCGCTCGCGGTCGCTGAGGCTGAGCGTGCCGATGTCGTCGAGGTCGGCGTCCGGGTCGGCGTCGAGGTCGGGACGCTTGCTCAGGACGAAGCGCGTCACGAGGGTGATGACGGCGGCGAGCAGCAGGGAGGAGGCGATGTTGAAGAACCAGTTGCTCAGCGGCGAGACGTACGCGTCGTCGCCGCCCGCGATCTTCGCGGCGGTCGTGGTGATCCCGGCGAAGATCGCGTCGTTCGGCGTCGGCACGGGGCTCGCGTCGTAGCCGGACGCGATGGCGGTGTAGGCGACGACGATGCCGAGGACGGGCGAGCGGCCCACGGCACGGAAGGCGAGCCCGCCGAGTGGTACGAGGATGACGTATGCGGCGGCGGACGCGACGTGAGCCACCGTGCCCGCGAAGGCGACGGCGAAGACCACCCAGGAAGCGGGCACGCGGGAGACGCCGACCTTCATCAACGCGGCCAGGAATCCGCTGCGTTCGGCGACCGCGACGCCCATGATGACGACCACGATGGTCGCCATCGGCGGGAACGCGGCGAAGTTCTCGATCATCGTGGAGACGGCCATCGCGAGCCCGTCCCCGCTGAGCAGACTCCGTACGGCGACGCTCTTGCCGTCGCCCGGCGCGATGACGGAGACGTCGAACCCGGCGAGGATCGCGCTGATCACGGCGAGGACGCCGGAGAGTATCCAGAACAGCCAGAAGGGGTGCGGCAGCGCGTTCCCGGCGCGTTCGACGACGGCCATCGCGCGGATGATGCGGGGGAGCGGGGGCCCTTCGGGTGGTGGGGGTGGCGCGTCCGGCAGGGCGGGGGTCGGGGAGGACATGGCGGCTCCGCGGGGGAAGGGTGGGGAGGGGACGGTGGCGGCGGGTCAGCGCAGGTGGTGGCGGCGCAGGTCAGCGCAGGTGGTGGCGGCGTAGGAAGTTCCACAGGACCTCGTGGGCCTCGATGCTCTGGGTCGTGCGACCGCCGCCGCTGTAGCTGTCGGCGCCGGGCCAGGTGTGACCGCCGTCCGTGACGGCCACATGCCGGACCTCGGCGCCGTCGCCGCAGCCGACCCAGCGGGACACGGTGATGTCGGGCGCGGGCGTCCGGTCCGGGGTGCGGGCGCGGCAGCCGTTCCGGTCGGCCCAGGTGGTGAGCCAGTCATGGAGTGCGGGGAGGCCGCGGTCGACGTCTCCGGCGTACGGGATGGTGGCGTCACCGGTGCCGTGGAAGTCGATGACGGGAACCGGGCGCGCGGGTCGGCAGTTCTCGCCGGTCCCGGGATAGAAGGCGCCCGCGACCGGGGCGATCGCGGCGATCCGGTCGGACATCCGGCAGGCGAGGAGCGCGGTGAGCCCGGCGCCGTTGGACTTCCCGGTGGCGTACACGCGCCGCGTGTCCACGCAGAGGCGGTCCTCCAACGAGTCGAGCAGATCACCGGTGAACGCCACGTCGTCCACGCCGGGCGCGGCGTACGGAGCGCCCTGCCACGCCTGCCGCTGCCCGTCACCGGTGCCGACGACGCCCTCCGGGTACACGACGATCGCGGGCAGCGACGAGAGCTTGCTGAACTCCTCCGTGCGGCTGCCGGTGTTGCCGCGCCCGTGGAAGGCGAGGACGACGGGCAAGGCGCGGTCGCCCGTGTACTCCTCGGGCAGGTGCAGCTGATAGGTCCGGGGCAGACCGCCGCTGGTGAGATTGTGCGGGGCGGTGGTGCCGGGAGGCTGCGGGGCGCCCTGGCGGCAGCCGGGGACGCCGCCATGGGCGTACGAGGGAGAGTCCGGGGCAGCGGCAGAGGCCGAGTTCAGCCCCACCCCCGCGAGCAGGGTGAGACCGGCGATGACCGAGGCGGCCGTGCGGGATAGTGCGCGTTTCAAGGCAGGCTCCTTCCGCCGACGGCGCGGGGCGCGGGCGGCTGAGGGTGGGGAGAAATCAGTGACGGAGTGTCAGCCGGTAATGTCCAGCCACTCCTTGGCGAAGGTGACGATGCGGTGGACGGCGGCGTCGACGATCGCGCGGCCGTCCTCGGGCGTGGCGCGGCGCGGGTCGCCGAGTACGCCGTTGGGGCTGAGCCGGTCGTACGGCACGGTCAGGGCGGGGTGGCCGCCACGGCGTGCGAGTCGGGAGATGGGGTCGAGGTCGTCGTGGGTGAGGGACCCCGGGGTGAGTCGTCCGCGATGGACCAACTCCGGTGCGAGGTACAGCATTTGAGCGGTCTCGGCCTCGCCGCTGTGCCCGTGGACCTCGCTGGGCCGCATGGCCGCTACGGCTTCCGGGGCGAGCGAGGTCAGGGGTGTCCAGGCGAACCGCAGGCCGGGGTGGGTGACGAGCAGGTCCTGCGCGACGGTGGTGAGCGTGGCGTTGTTGCCGCCGTGCCCCGTGATCACGAGGATGTCCCGCCAGCCGTGCCGGTGCAGGCTGTCGACGTAGTCACGGACGAGCGCGGCCAGCGTCCCTGTCGACAGACTCACCGTGCCCGCGAAGGCCAGGTGATGCGGCGAGACCCCGATGCCGAGCGAGGGCCCGACCACGGCCCGCCCGGCAAGCTGCGAGGCGACGAGATCGGCGACATGCTCGGCCCTGATGGTGTCGGTGGCGAGCGGCATCCCGGGCCCGTGCTGCTCGAAGGCGCCGGCGGGAATGATGACGAGAGGACTGGCACGGACCGCGGTGGCGGCTTCGAGGGTGGTCATCTCGGCCAGGCGGTAGGGGTGTTGGGTGCTGGGCAGTGGGGGGTCGTGCGGCACGGCTGTGGGTGGCTCCCGCTCGGGGGGCACGTCGGTCGTGGGCTCGGGCGGGTCCTCCGCCGCTGTCGCGTGATCTTCGACTGCGTGTGGAGGATACGGGCGGGCGGAGACGTGATGGGGTCCCGTGATGGGCGACGGCCGGGGTTCGGGAGTGCCGCTCGTCGCCCCGCGGCTTTCGTGTGCCGGCGCTGCGTGCGCAGAGTCCGGGGAGTGGCGGCTGTTGGCTGGCGGAGGCTCCTCGGTGGGGTCGGGGGCGCCCGAGCGGGCGGCGGGAGCCTTCGGCGCCACGTCATGTGTGGGGGAGTCGTTCATCGGGCGCCCTCCTGCGGGAAGTCCGCCGTGGCCACGGCGTCCCGGATCGCCGTCAGGTGTTCGCGGGTGAGGCGTTCCGCCGCCGCCGCGTCGCCGGACCGCACCGCCTCGTAGATCTCCACGTGCTCCGCGTGGTCGCGCTCGCGGTCGTTATAGCGGTGCCGGATCTCCACCTGCTCGCGTGCCCGCACGTACAGCAGAGCTTCGACGGCCTCCCGGAGCAGCGTGTTGCCGCTGGCCGCCGCGAGCGCCACGTGGAAGTGCACCGACTGGCGCAGGGACTCCTCGGGCGGGAGCAGGGCGTTGCCCGAGGCAAGGTCCAACTGCCGTATCCCGTCAGCGGTTTGGGCGCGAGCGGCAGCCGCCGCGATCGCGGGTTCCAGGACGAGGCGGGCCCCGACCAGTTCAAGGACCGAGGCGCGGTCGCTGCGCGGCTGATGCGGGTTGGCCAGGAGTCTGCGGTCCACGCCAGGGCCCACGTACGTCCCTGAACCGTGCCGGAACTCCACCACCCCGGTGGCCTCCAGCCTGCGCAGCGCCTCGCGCACGGTCGGCGTGGTCACCTCGAAGCGGCGAGCGAGCTCGCGGGACGAGGCCAGCGCGTCGCCGGGGGTGAGGTGTTCGGTGCGGATGATCTCGACTATGTCGTCCGCCAGGCGCTCGGACAGGGAGGGCTGACTGCCGTAACTCATGAAGTGAATAAATCACTTGGTCTCTAGGCGGTCAATGGTCGTGACAGCGTCGGTTCACTTCCGGTCCCAAGGTGGGCCCCACGGTGGGACCGGCGGTGGGACCGGCGGTCGGTCCGGCGGTCGGTCCGGCGGTCGGTTCGCTGTGGGATCACTGCCTGACGCCCCCTTGTACACGGCATCTTTCTCGCTTTAGCCTGCTCGCGCTCAAGCGCTTGAGACCAGCCGCCACCACCCGCGTCCTCGCCCGAAGACAACGTTGCCACCCGGACACGTACGCACGACGAGGAGAACTGCCAGTGATTCAGCCGTGGTTCATGGACTCCAAGCTCGGCATCTTCCTCCACTGGGGGATCTACAGCGTGGACGGAGTGGCCGAGTCCTGGTCCTTCTTCGACGGGCGGATCCCCTACGACCGCTACATGGCGCAGCTCGACGGCTTCACCGCCTCCGCGTACGACCCCGACTCCTGGGCCGATCTCTTCGTCCGCTCGGGCGCGCGCTACGCCGTGCTGACCGCCAAGCACCACGACGGCGTCGCCCTCTGGGACACGGCGGCGAACGACCTGTCCGTCGTCAAGCGCACCCCCGCAGGCCGCGACCTCATCGCCCCGTACGTCACCGCCCTGCGCGCCCGAGGCATCAAAGTCGGCCTGTACTACTCGCACTTGGACTGGTCCCACCCCGACTACGCCACCGTGCGCCCCGACGGTCAGGACCCGGCCGAGCGCGGCAACCGCTACTCGATGCCCGCCGTCGACGAGGAATCCGAGGAGAGGTGGGCGGACTTCCTCGACTTCCACCGCGTACAAGTGCGCGAACTCCTGGAGCGCTTCGAACCGGACCTGCTCTGGTTCGACGGGGAGTGGGAGCGCAGTGCCGAGCAGTGGCGCATGGCGGAACTCGCCGACGAGATCCGGGCGCTCTCCCCGCACACCGTCGTCAACGGCCGCCTCACCGGGCACGGCGACTACGCCACCCCGGAGCAGGGCGTGCCCATCGAACCGCCGCGCCAGCCATGGGAGTTGTGCCTCACCGTCAACGACTCCTGGGGGTACCAGCCGCAGGACACCCACCACAAGTCACCGCGTCAGCTCGTCCGCATCTTCGTCGAGGCCATCGGAGGCGGCGGCAATCTGCTCCTCGACGTCGGCCCGAAGGAGGACGGCACCCTGCTCTCCGAGCAGATCGAGCGCCTCGAAGCGCTGGGGGAGTGGACGTCCCGGCACGCCGACGCGGTCTACGAAACGGTGCGAGGCCTGCCGCACGGCCACTTCTACGGCCCTTCGACGCTCTCCGCCGACCGCCGCACCCTGTACGTGTTCCTCTTCGACCGGCCCAACGAGTACGTGGTGCTGCGAGGTGTGCGCAACGGCGTGACGTCCGCCCGCGTGCTCGGCACGGACACCGTCGTCCCGCACGAGCGGGTCGGCGGCCTCGGTGACGTACCCGGCTGGGAGTACGTCCATCTCACCGACGACCAACTCGATCCGCTCTGCACGGTCATCGCCCTGGAACTCGACGGCGAGCTGGATCTGTACCGCGCGCATACGCGTGACTGAGCGCTCCCCTGGACACGCGGTTCATTCACCGCGGGCCAGTGAGGGCTGGTCGCGCAGTTCCCCGCACCCCTACGGGCGCGTCCCCCGGCGCGCCCCCTGACCCCACCCGCACCCCCATCCCGAAGTTCGGAGGCCCTATGCCCCGCACCACACGCGCTCTCAGACCCCGGACGGCGCTGCTCGCGCTCGTCGTCCTGGCGATCCCCCTGGCCCCGTCGGCAGCCGCCGCGCCGCCGTCGGCTCAGGAGGAGGCCGCTCAGGAGGACACCGTGACCCGCAAGCTCCCCGTCGTCTCCCCGACCCCGCAGCACATGGCCCGCGCAGGCGACGACGTGCCGCTCGCCCGACGCGCCGAACTCGTCGTCGGCGACGACACGGACGACGCGGCCCAGCGCCGCGTCACCCAGGCGCTGCGCGCCCACGGGGTGCGCGACGTCGACGTACGCGAGAAGGCGTCGGGCCGTGCCCCGCTGACCGTCCTGCTCGGCCCCGCGACCAGGCCCGACATCGCGAAGGCGCTCGGCGGGACGGAGGCGCCGGAGCAGGCCGAGGGGTACGCACTGCGGGCCGAGCATCGCACCGTCGCGCTCGGCGGCAAGGACGCGACCGGCCAGTTCTACGCGGCGCAGACCCTCGGCCAGCTCATCTCCGAGGGGCGGATAGCGGGCGCCGAGGTCTCCGACTTCCCCTCCATGCCGCTGCGCGGCAGTATCGAAGGGTTCTACGGCCCGCCCTGGACCGAGGCCGAACGCCTCGACCAGATGGACTTCCTGGGCGACACCAAGGCCAACACGTACGTCTACGCGCCCAAGGACGACCCGTACCACCGCGAGAAGTGGCGCGAGCCCTACCCGGCGGACAAGCTCACCCAGCTCGGCAAGCTGATCGACCGCGCGACCGCCAACCACGTCCGCTTCACGTTCGCCGTCTCGCCGGGCGGCTCCATCTGCTACTCGGACCCGGCCGACGCCAAGGCGCTCACGGCGAAGCTCCAGGCGATGTACGACCTCGGGGTGCGGTCCTTCTCGGTCCCGCTGGACGACATCAGCTACACCAAGTGGAACTGCGACACCGACAAGGCGAAGTTCGGCGAGCCCGGCCGTGGCCCGGCGGCCAAGGCACAGGTCGGGCTCCTCAACACCATCCAGCAGGACTTCATCGCGCGGCACGAGGACGCCAACCCGCTGCAGATGGTGCCCACGGAGTACGGGGACCTCACGGACACCGCGTACAAGCAGACGATGCGGGCCGAGCTCGACGGCGCCGTGGAGGTGATGTGGACCGGCACGGACGTGGTCCCGCCGGAGATCACCAACGCCCAGGCGGAGAAGGCCGCCGAGCTCTTCGGCCGCAAGGTGTTCGTCTGGGACAACTACCCCGTGAACGACTTCGCGCGTACGGCGGGCCGGCTGCTCCTCGCGCCCTACGACAAGCGTGAGCCCGGCCTGTCCGGCCACCTGAGCGGCATCGTGTCCAACCCGATGAACCAGGAGGGCGCCAGCAAGCTCGCCGTCTTCACCATGAACGACTTCTCGTGGAACGACCGCGGGTACGAGCGTGCGCGGTCGGGGCGGCAGGCGGCGCTGTATCTCGCCGGGGGCGATGAGCGGGTCGCCCGCGCGGTGGAGACGTTCGTGGACCTCAACCACGCGGCTCCGACGTTCGGCGAGACGAACTGGCAGCCGCAGTCCCCGATCCTCGGGGCGAAGCTGGACGCGTTCTGGAAGCGGTACGAGAGTGATCCCTCCGGGGCGGTACGCGCGCTGCGGCCCACCGCCCGGGAGATCGAGAAGGTCCCGGGGGTGCTGCGCTCCGGGGTGCCGGACGAGCAGTTCCTGCACGATGCGAAGCAGTGGCTGGACGCGACGGAGCTGTGGGGTTCCGCGATGCGGCATGGCCTTGCGGCGCTGTCCTTCGCCCAGGAGGGGGACTCTGCCTCGGCCGCGCGGGAGCGGGCCTCGATGGAGTCCCTCGCGGGACGGGCGCGGGCGATTTCGGTGGACCCGGCGGAGCATCATCAGCTGGGGGCGGTGAAGATTGCCGATCCCTACCTGGATGAGTTCGTGAAGGGGGTCCAGGACCGGACCTAGCCCCTGGGCTTCGTGGCGGATTCCTTTCCCGCCCGCCCACCCGTTTACCCGCAGTGCAGGTGGTGAGCGGGTGGGCACAACGCCGACGCCGCCGGGTGGCGGTGCAGCGACACGTTGCGGTAACTGTGACGTCAGTCAGGATCGCAACGCCGGGATTCATCTGCGGAAATAGCTACCCTGCAGATTGCGATCAGCGCAACGTCAAGGTAGCGTCACCGCCCATGCAGCAAGACCCCGAGGTAGCGGACCGAGTCCGCAAGGTCATCGCCGACGCCGGCGTGACGCAGCGCGAATTCGCCCGCCGCATCGTGATGGACCCCTCCAAGCTCTCCCGCTCCCTCGGCGGCACCCGCCGCTTCACCGCGGCGGAGCTGGCCCGCATCGCGGACACCGGCGGCGTGGACGCGGGCTGGCTCCTGGGCACCCAGGTCCAGGCCCGGACCGCGGCGCCCCAGGCCCGCCGCGAGCGCACCGCCCCAGCCCCGGCGGAAGGCGGTCGCCCCCTCCAGATCGTCCGCGAAACGGTGCGCCTCGTCGCCGAGCGCGGCTTTCACGCCGTACGCGTCGCGGACATCGCCGAAGCCTGCGCCACCAGCACCGCCGCCATCCACTACCACTTCCCCGGCCGCGACGACCTCCTGGAGGCCGCCGTCCGCTGGTGCATGGACGAGGACACCGCCCGCCGCGCGGCCCGCATCGCCGACGCGGCCGACGCCGCCGACGAACTGCGCCAGCTGATCGAGCTCCAGACCCCCCGTACCCCGCAGCAGCGCTGGCAGTGGAGCGTCTGGCTGGACCTGTGGGCGGAGGCCGCCCGCTCCACCGCCGTCGGACGGCTGCACGCCGAGTACTACCGGCAGTGGCGCTCGACCGTCGCCGACGTCCTCCGGCGCGGCGTCGACCAGGGTGTGTTCCGCCTCGTCGATCCGCAGTCCGCCGCGCTCCGGCTCACCGCGCTGATCGACGGCCTCGCCACCCAGGTGCTCGCCGCCACCCCCGGCACCGACGGCACGACCCCCGACGACATGCACGAGGCGCTGCTCGCGTACGTCGACGCGACCATCGCCGCGCCGCCGCGAGGCGACGCGTAGGAATCCGCAGCACGACAGCTTCCACAGCTTCCGCACCGCACCAACACCCCACCCCCGAGGGAGAGTTCACCATGCCCGTGAATCAAGACGTCATCATCACCGCTGCCCTCACCGGCGCGGGCGACACCGTACGCAAGAGTCCCCACGTCCCCGTCACGCCCGAGCAGATAGCCACCTCCGCCGTGGAGGCCGCCGAGGCCGGCGCCGCCGTCGTACACATCCACGTACGCGACCCCGAGACCGGTGACCCCTCGCGCGATCCCCGCCTCTACCGCGAGGTCGTCGAGCGCATCAAGGAGACCGGCACCGACGTCGTCATCAACCTCACCGCGGGCATGGGCGGCGACCTGGTCATCGACCCGGTCGAGCCGCTGAAGGAGCTCGGCGAGCTGCCCGGCACCGACCTCGTCGGCGGACTCGACCGCCTCCCGCACGTCGAGGACCTGCTCCCCGACATCTGCACCCTCGACTGCGGCTCCCTCAACTTCGGCGACAACCTCTACATCTCCACGCCCGACATGCTCCGCCAGGGCGCCAAGCGCATCCAAGAGCTCGGCGTGCGGCCCGAGTTGGAGATCTTCGACACCGGTCAGCTCTGGTTCGCCAAGCAGCTGCTCGCCGAGGGCCTGCTCGACAACCCCACCGTCTTCCAGCTCTGCATGGGCATCCCGTGGGGCGCGCCCGCCGACCCGGGCGTCCTCCAGTCCATGGTCAACATGCTGCCCGAAGGCGCCCAGTGGGCCAGCTTCGCGCTCGGGCGCATGCAGATGCCGTGGGTCGCCCAGTCCATCCTGCTCGGCGGTCAGGTCCGCGTCGGCCTCGAGGACAACCTCTACCTCGGCAAGGGCAACAAGGTCAGCAACGCCCAACTCGTCGAGCGTGCCGTGCAGATCACCGAGAACCTCGGCTCGCGCGTCGCCACCCCGGACGAGGCCCGCCAGAAGCTCGGCCTCAAGCGGTAGCACTTCGCTGGATCGCGCGGATATCAGGCTGCGGGCCGGCTGTGGCCGGTCGCGCGCTTCCCCGCGCCCCTTCGGGGCACGACCCCGCTCAGCAGCGCCCCGCAGCAACGAAAGGAACCCCCCCCCCCTCATGACCACGATCGCCCCTGAAGAAGTACGCCGCGTTGCCTGCGTCGGCGCCGGAGTAATCGGCGGCGGCTGGGTCGCCCACTACCTCGCCCGCGGCTACGACGTCACCGCCTGGGACCCCGCCCCCGACGCCGAGCAGAAGCTCCGCCGCCTCGTCGAGGCGGCCTGGCCCGCGCTGACCCAGCTCGGCCTCGCGGACGGCGCGTCGCAGGACCGGCTCACCGTGACGCCGACCCTCGAAGAGGCCGTCGCGGACGCCCAGTTCGTGCAGGAAAGCGCCCCCGAGAAGCTGGAGCTGAAGCGCGACCTGCTCGCGCAGCTCGACGCCGCCGCGCCCGCCGGAGTCGTCATCGCCTCCTCCACCTCCGGCTACCCGATGACCGACATGCAGACCGAGGCCGCCGATCCCGGGCGCCTCGTCGTCGGACACCCCTTCAATCCGCCCTACCTCATCCCGCTCGTAGAGGTGGTCGGCGGCGACAAGACGGCGCCCCACGCGGTCACTTGGGCCTCGCGCTTCTACGAGGTCGCGGGCAAGTCCGTCATCACCATGTCGAGCGAGGTGCCGGGCTTCATAGCCAACCGCCTCCAGGAGGCACTCTGGCGCGAGGCCCTGCACATGGTCGCCAACGGCGAGGCCACGGTGAAGGAGATCGACGACTCGATCACCGAAGGCCCCGGCCTGCGCTGGGCGTTCATGGGCCCCATGCTCACCTTCGCGCTCGCGGGCGGCGAGGGCGGCATGGCCCACATGCTCGACCACTTCGGCCCGTCCCTGAAGTCGCCGTGGACGCGCCTCGAAGCACCTGAACTCGACAAGGAGTTGTACGACTCCGTGGTCGCCGGATGCGACGACGCGGCGGACGGACGTACCATCGCCGACCTGGTCGCCGAGCGCGACCAGGGAGTCATCGACGTACTGCGGGCGACGGGACGCCTGCCGCAGCAGCGTGCGGCGAAGGAGGAGACCAAGTGAGCGAGCACCAGCCCCTGCCCCTCGTGCACCGGACCGTACGTCCGGAGTGGATCGACTACAACGGCCACATGAGCGAGGCGTTCTACGTACTCGTCTTCGGCTACGCCACCGACGCCATGATGATCGAGACCGGCCTCCACGCGGGCTACCGCGAGTCCACCGGCTGTTCCCTCTACACGGTCGAGGCACACATCCGTTACCTCGACGACGTCGCGGAGGGAGCCCACCTCGCCGTCCGCACCCGCATCCTGGGCGCGGACGCCAAGAAGGCACGCTTCACCCACGAGCTGTACGTTGTCGAGGAGGCCGACACGGAAGTGGGCCCGGACGCCACCCCGGTGGCGACCACCGAGCTCCTCGCCATCCACGTGGACCAGAACGCGGGCCGCGCGACCCCGTTCCCGGATCCGATCCGCGAACACCTGACGACCCTCGCGGAACCGGCCCCGGAGTGGGCGGGCCGCTCCATCACCGAGGTGCCGCGCCAGGCCTGACCGCGCTCAGATGTCGCAGCCGACGCCGTCCCCGTCCTGGTCGAGGTGACGCCCCTCACCGGGCTCGCCACGATGAACGGGGGCGGCTCCCGCTGCACGGTGCTAGCGCTCCAGCTCCTTGTGGGCGGTTTCCGGGAGTTTGAGATACACCGCTGATGACGCCAAGCAGAGCACGGCCACGTACCAGGGGAACAGGCCCGGTTCGCCGATCTCCTTGAAAAGGGTGCCCATGTACGGGGCGGTGCCGCCGAACAGTGCGACGGTGAGGGAGTACGGGAAGCCGATTCCCGCGGCCCGTACGCGGGCGGGGAAGACCTCCGCGTTCACGGCCGCCGAGATCGACGTGAAGCCGGTGAGCAGCACCATGCCCGCGCACTGCACCATCAGCAGCGAACCGAACGAGCCGTCCAGGGAGTGAAGGAGCGGCACGCTCAGGACGGCGAAGCCGATGCCGAAGAAGAGCAGGAGGGGCCTGCGGCCGAAGCGGTCCGAGAGCAGCCCGCCGACCGGCTGCAGCAGCGCGAAGAACGCGAGCGAGAGCGTGCCCGACAACAGCGCCTGGCTCTTGCTGATGTCGGTGTTGAGCTCGGCGTACGTCGGAAGGTACGACGTCCACGTGTAGTACGCGATCGTGCCGCCGGCCGTGATGCCGCAGATCAGCAGCGACTGGCGCGGATGCTTGCGCAGGGCGTCGAACAGGCCGGGGCGTTCGGACTCTTCCCGCGGCGCCCGGTGGGTCTCGTACGCGCCCTGCCTGATCCAGAAGCCGACCAGGCTCAGGGCCGCGCCGATGACGAACGGCAGCCGCCAGCCCCAGCCGTCCATCTGCCCGTCGGAGAGCGTGCTGACCAGCAGGGCCGCGACGCCGGACGCGGCGAGCTGCCCCGCGGTCGTCGACACGTACTGGAAGCTGGAGAAGAGACCACGCCGTCCGGGCCCGGCGGACTCGACGAGGAAGGTCGTCGACGCCGCGAACTCGCCGCCCACGGAGAGCCCTTGGAGCAGTCGTGCCAGAACGAGGACGACCGGCGCGAGCACTCCCACGGACGCGTACGTCGGCGTAAGGCCGACCAGCAGGCTGCTGCCGCCCATCAACAGGATCGTGACGGTCAGCGCGGCGCGCCTGCCGCGCCGGTCGGCGACCGCGCCCATGAGCAGGCCGCCGACCGGCCGCATGAAGAAGCCGACCGCGAAGACGGCGAACGTGGAGAGGAGGGGGACGAGGGAGTTGCCCGAGCCCTTGGGGAAGACCTGGTCGGCGATGTACGTCGCGAGGAACGTGTACGCGTACCAGTCGTACCACTCCACGGCGTTGCCCACCGACGCGGCGAGCAGCTGCCGGACGGGGCGGCGGGGCTGGGCAGGGAGCGCGTCGGTCTCGGCCGCGGTCTCGGTCTCGGCCACGGGGCGTCCGTGCCGGTGTTGCTGTGTCATGACCGCGACCATCCCCCGCCCGGCCCGTGCGCACACGTCCGGTGTGTTCAGAGTCTGTTCAAGGCTTGTGCAGGTCAGCCCGTCGTCGGCTTGTACGCGTAGACGGACGTGGTCACCAGGCACGGCACCGGCGGCACGACCTCGGCGCGCAGCGTGCGCCGCTCGGAGTCGTAGTCGACTCCCTCCGTCTCGAACGTGCCGGAGCAGATGCTCCGCTGCGGGACGGCGAACAGGCTCGAGACCTTCCCCGTGACGGGCTTCCCGTCGAGCGCGTGCTCCAGGTCGACCTGGAGCACGGGGCGGTCCTCGGGCCACAGCTCCTTCGACGCGTCGTTGGACGCGCAGACGAGACGGGTGTCCGAGACGAAGTCGCAGCCCTGGATGTCACGCACGGGCTTGTCGAGCGAGATCTGACCGGCCTGGGGGAGGGCGCCACCGGTGGGCGGGGTCGAGGAGTTGAGGAGCGGGGCGGGGAAGACCTGGAGTCGGTTCTGGTCGCCCCACTCGCCCGACACCAGCCACTGGCTGTCGGGCGAGACGGCCGCGAAGGAGTTGTTGAGCTTCTCGCCCGCGTCGAGCCGGTGCTCGTAGAGGTAGCGCTGCCCGCCGGGCGTCGTGACGGCGAACATCTTCGACTTCGCGTCGTCGCCGCCCTGATAGGCGTCGACGGTGTGGCCGTCGGCTATGTCCGGATCACCGACATGGCTCCACCCCTTGGCCCGAAGATCGAGCGGGATCGAAGCGAGGCCCCGGTAGAGGAGGCTGCCGTCGGCGCGGCTCGCGAGTCCCTGGCTGCCGGTGAGGGAGTTGACGTACGAGACGCCGGACTCCTGCCAGCCGCCGGGGGATCTCGGCGCCGCGTCGGCGGAGGGTTGGGCGGAGGCGCTGGTTCCGGCGGCCAGCGTCAGGGCGACGGCGCCGAGCAGGGCGAGGGATGGCTTCGCGATGGTCCTCGTGCGCGTCTTGTGGGGTGTCATAGGTGCGCTACCTCCGTGGGGGGTCGATCGCTGCCGGGCAATCGTACGTAACGTGACCTCTGTGGACGGGCGAGTTCTGACAGGCCGACAGAAGGTGGTTGAGACGTGAAGCTGGTCATTCTCGGAGGCGGCGGATTCCGGGTTCCGCTCGTGTACGGCGCGCTGCTCGGCGACCACGCCGAAGGCCGGGTCACCGAGGTCGTACTGCACGACCTGGACGCGGGTCGGCTCGGCGCGGTCGCCCGGGTGCTGGCCGAGCAGGCGATCGGAGTGCCGGACGCGCCCGCCGTCACGGCGACGACGGACCTCGACGAGGCCTTGCGGGGAGCGGACTTCGTCTTCTCCGCGATCCGGGTGGGAGGTCTGGAGGGGCGTGCGGCCGACGAGCGGGTCGCCCTCGCGGAGGGCGTCCTTGGCCAGGAGACGGTGGGCGCGGGCGGTATCGCGTACGGTCTGCGGACCGTGCCCGTGGCGGTCGACATCGCGCGCCGGGTACGGCGGCTCGCCCCGGACGCGTGGGTCATCAACTTCACCAACCCCGCGGGCCTGGTCACCGAGGCGATGTCCCGGCACGTCGGCGACCGCGTCATCGGCATCTGCGACTCGCCGGTCGGCCTCGGGCGCAGGGTGGCACGCATGCTGGGCGGCAATCCGGACGAGGCGTTCATCGACTACGTCGGACTCAACCACCTGGGCTGGCTGAGGGGCCTGCGGATCGCGGGGCGCGACGAGCTGCCGCGGCTCCTTGCCGATCAGGAGATGCTGGGCTCGTTCGAGGAGGGGCGGTTGTTCGGCGCGGAGTGGCTCCAGTCGCTGGGCGCCGTCCCGAACGAGTACTTGCACTACTACTACTTCAACCGCGAGGCGGTCAGGGCCTATCAGGAGGCGGAGCAGACGCGGGGCGCGTTCTTGCGTGACCAACAGGCAAGGTTCTACGCGGAGTTGGGGCGAGGAGAGTCGGCGAGCCGGGGAGTGGGGAGCGGGGAGCGGGGGAGCGGGGAAGCGTCGATGTCGGCTCTGAAGGCGTGGGACGCGACGCGTGCGGAGCGCGAGGCCACGTACATGGCCGAGAATCGCGAGGCTGCGGGTGTGGGGGAGCGTGCGGCCGAGGACCTGGAATCCGGTGGGTACGAGAAGGTCGCCCTCGCCCTGATGCGGGCGATCGCGCGTGACGAGCGGACGACGCTGATCCTCAACGTCCGCAACCGCACGACGCTTTCGGCGCTGGACGCCGACGCGGTGATCGAGGTGCCGTGCTCCGTCGATGCCAACGGCGCGCATCCCATGGCCGTGGATCCGCTGCCGGGGCATGCGACAGGGCTGGTGTGTTCGGTGAAGGCGGTGGAACGAGAGGTGTTGTCCGCCGCGGAGAGCGGCTCACGCGCGACGGCGGTGAAGGCGTTCGCGCTGCATCCGCTGGTGGATTCGGTGGCGGTGGCGGGGCGGTTGGTGGAGGGGTATCAAGCGGTGCATCCGGGGTTGGCGTACTTGGGCTGAGGGTCCCCTGCGGGGCTTGGGGTGGGCTGCGGGGCCGTGCCGGTATGCGGTTCCGGTCCGCCGGGAGCCGTGCTCCGGGCGGACATTCCGGCACGTCCCCTCGGACGTGCGGCCGTCTGCGGCGAATCGCTGGTCGCTGCGGGGCGATCGGGTGGGTGGGCGGGAAAGGCCTGTTCGTTCTGGTGGAGGTTGCGGGGGAGTTGAGCCAGGCGCCCCGCCGGGGTCAAAGGGCTCCCCGCCAGGTCAAAGCAGGCAGAACTCGTTGCCCTCAGGGTCAGCCATCTCCACGTGATCCGGCCTCCCCTGCACCTCATGCTCCCGGATCACTCTCGCCCCCGCAGCAGTCAACCTCTCCACCGCCGCGACGACCCGCGGCCACCGAACCTCCCAGGGCGTCTCGCGACCGCCGCCCACCTGCACATCCAGGTGCAGCCGGTTCTTGACCACCTTCGACTCCGGGACCTTCATGAAAGAGAGGGTGGGCCCCGAGCCGTCCGGGTCCGACAGATAGGCGCCGTCGTCCCACTCCTCCTCCGGAACCCCATGGTGCGCGAACCACACCTCCCAACTGGCGAAGCCGTCCGGCGGCGCCTTCTCCGCGTAACCCAGCGCCAGAGCCCAGAACTTGGCCAGCTCACCCGGCTTCGCGCAGTCGATGGTCACCGTCCACCTGGTCGACATGGATGCTCTCCCTCTGCTTTGCAGGATGCGGTGGACCGAGCGTGCCATGAGGGACTGACAACAGGGCTGAGATGATCACTGGATGAGTCCCGTCATCTCCATCGGATCCGCCGCCGCCCGCCCCTGCACACTCGTCGTGTGCCGCGGCTGCTGCTGCGGCAACCCCCGCAAGAACCCCGGCACGGACCACGCCTGGCACCTGGAGCGGATGCGGGCAGCTGCCGCAGAGTCGGCGGGGCGGTTCGCGGTGCGTACGAGCGAGTGCCTCGGGCCCTGCGGGCAGGCGAACATCATCGTCGTCCAGCCCTCGCGAGAAGGGCGTAGGCGGGGCGGCCGGGCCGTCTGGGTCGGCTTCGCCATGGACGACGAGTCGATCGACGAGATAGTCGCGTGGGCCGAGGCGGGCGGGCCGGGGATCGCGGCCCCGTCGGCAGCGCTCGCGCTGCAGGTGGTGGACCCCCGGAAGACCTGAGGTTCAGCCCGTCGGCGCGCTCTCCAGGACCTTGTCGAGGAAGCCGTGGAGGTTCGCCACCGTGCGTGCGTTCTGCTCCTCCAGCGTGAGGCTCTCCTCGAAGCGGCGGGCCAGCGCCGTGGTCTTCTTGCCTCGTACGTAGAGGGAGCAGGCGAGGTCCGCGCAGATGTAGATGCCGACCGAGTTGCCCTGCCGGCCCGCCGGGCCGGAGAGGGGCGCCACGAGCAGCGTGATGCCCGAGCCGGACTGCGGGGTCACGCAGACCGAGCAGATGCTGGACTTGAGCATGCTCTTGCGCGCGCCGGTGGATGCGCGCAGCGCGATGCCCACGTACGCGCCGTCCCGCTCCGTCACGATGTAGCCGCGGTCCGGGGCCTTGGGGTCGCGCCAGCCGAGGAAGTCCAGGTCGGACCAGGGGGTGTCCGGGAAGCCCGCAGGGAGAGTGAGTCTGCGGGCTTCGCCCTTGGAGCAGTTGACGAAGGCCGCGCGAATCTCTTTCTCGCCGATAGGTTCCATGATCCGGAATCTACCAACGCCCCCGCGCCCTCGTCCTCCCCTTTTCCCCTCGCGGACCCGCAGCCCACCCCGCCACCCCGGGGAACAAGCCCCTCCCGCCCCTTTGTCTCGTGTACTGCCGCCCCCACGGACCGGCAGTCGGCCCGCACCCTGGCCGGACCGGCACCGCAGTAGCCCCGCGGTCCCACCTGGCCGAACAGCCCTTTCCCGTCCACCCGCCCGTTTGCCCCGTGGTGGCAAGGGGTGGGGTGGGTGGTTCGTGTAGTGGCCCCCATGGACCCGCAGCCGGCCGCGCACGCGAGGGGACGTGCCGGTATGTCCGCCCGGAGCACGGTTCGCGGCGGCGGACGCAACCGCTCCCCGGCCAACGCGGCAAGATCCGCCCAGTCGCCCGCCTCCGGAGCATCGGGCAGACCGCCCCACGGCGACACGTCCAGCTGATACCGCGCCACGCGCCCACGCCGCTCGGCGAACCGGGAGTGATGCGGCCCGTTCAACGCGGCGTAGGCGGGGTTGTCCAAGGGATGCGGCAAGGAGGGATGCGGCAGGGGACTCGGCGCCCCAGCCGGCGGCAGCCCAGGCAACCCCCGCGTCGCCCCAGCCGGCGGCAGCCCAGGCAGCCCCCGGCTCCGACGCACCAGGACCGGCACCGCTCACACCACCCCTCACACGCCCACCTCAATCACAACCTTGCCCCGCGCATGCCCGCCCTCCACCGCACGCAACGCCTCCCCGGCTCGCTCCAGCGGATACGTCGCCGTCACCTCGGGCCGCAGCACCCCGTCCACGGCGAGCCGCGCCACCGCGTCCAGGACCTCGCTGGTCCGCGCCCGCGCGACCGCCGTCCCGCCGAGCTCACCGACCGTCTCCTTGGCCGCGGCTGTGATCAGCTTCCCCTCCGGCGCGGGCAGCAGTGACGCCACCGCCACGAGATCCTCGCCGCCCACCAGATCGAAGACCGCGTCCACGCGACCGCCCGGCGCCGCCGCCCGCACCCGGGCCGCCAAGTCGGGCCCCGGCGGCACGTGGACTGCCCCCAAGGACTCGACGAAGTCCTTCTTGCCCGCACTCGCCGTGCCCACGACGCGCACCCCGAAGTGCCGCGCCAACCGCGCCGCAGCCACGCCCACACCCCCACCGACCCCGGTGATCAACAGCGTCGCCCCGGCGGGCAGATCCAGCTGGCGCACCCCGTCGTACGCGGTCGCCACCGCGACCGGCAGCGCGGCTGCCTCCGCGAAGGTCAGTCCCGCCGGCTTGTGCGCGGCGAGGGAGGCGGGGAGCAGCGTGTACTCGGCATAGCCACCGGTGTCCGGGTTGCCGAACACCGGGTCGCCGACGGCGAACCCCTCGACCCCCGGGCCGACCCGCTCGACCACCCCCGCGACTTCGCTGCCCAGCACCTCGGGGAACTCGACCGGCGGCGCCCCCGGCCTCCGCTTGCCGGCCCGCAGCTTCCAGTCGACCGGGTTGACCCCTGCCGCCCGTACCGCGACCAGGAGCTGACCCGGGCCGGGCTCCGGTGGGTCCTGGTCGACGAAGGCCTCCACTTCAGGCCCGCCGAACCGACTGAATACGTACGCCTTGGACATGTGCTCCCTCGCTTCGTGCCGTGAACGTGCCGTGCGGTGCCGCGAACGTGCGGTGCCGTGAACGTGCCGTGGCCGTGCCCGTCACCCGCGTCTCCCTCTGGACGACGGTCATGATCGCCCTTCTATTCCCCGCACGCCGCACCGTTCACGAGGCTTCACGAGCCCGCAAAGACAGACCTCAAACAGGCGGTCGGCACACGCCCCACACCCACCCCGGCAAAACTGAACGACCCACAAAGTTTTGCCGACGCGAGCCTTGACCTAAGCGTTCAATCAATCAAGGCTCAGGCCCCATAACACCGCACTGGCGCGGATGACGCATTCAGCTCTTGGCGTCGTCGACCCAGTTCGGCACGGCAGAGCCGCGTTCGGAGGCCATTTCTCCATGCCTGCCACCACACGTCGTGAACTCATGAAGCAACTGGGCGGCACCGCAGCCGCCTTCGCCTTCGTGGCCGCCACCGGCCCGACCGCCGCAGCGTCACCCGCCGCGGCAGCTTCCGCTGGACCCGGCGCACCCCGAGCGCTACCACGGCGTGGACGGAGTGGTCACGTACAGCGAGGGCATCTTCACCGGCTACCGCGGTTTCGACAAGGCGGGCATCGAGCCCCTCTTCCTCTTCGGACACAGCCTGTCCTACACGGAGTTCGGCTACCGCGGCCTGTCCGTGCGCAGGGCGGGCGCGGGCTACGACGTGTCGTTCACGGTGACCAACGGCGGGCGGCGCAGGGGTGCGGAGGTGCCGCAGGTCTACGTGGGCGCGCCGCGGGGCGCCGGTGTCGAGATGGCCGTGAAGACCCTGGCCGCCTTCGACCGCGTCGAGCTCCGGGCGGGGGAGTCGCGCCGGGTCACGGTGCGGGTCGCCGAGCGGCAGTTGTCGTACTGGGACACGGACCGCGCCCGCTGGGTGCGCCCTGATGGGCGGCGCGCGGTGTACGTGGGGTCCTCCTCGCGTGACATCCGGCTGACGGGGGTCGCGCGGTAGGCGGCGGCAGGAGATCCATGCGTGTCACAACTCGCGGGGGCTCTCTCGTCCTAGAGGTGGAACCACACCGACGACACAGGAGTGCACCATGCAAGCTCGGTTGAACCTCATGGCAAGCCCGGTCGCCGCCAAGGCCATGAAGCACATCGTCGCCGCGGGCCAGGCGCTCGGGGAGTCGACGCTGCCTGCCGCGACGCGGGAACTCGTGATGCTCCGCGCCAGCCAGATCAACGGCTGCGGTTTCTGCGTCGACATGCACACCAAGGACGCCACCCACGCGGGCGAGACCGCGCTGCGCCTCAACCTCGTCGCCGCTTGGCGCGAGGCCACGGTGTTCACGGACGCCGAGCGCGCCGCCCTCGAACTCGCGGAGCAGGGGACGCGGATCGCGGACGGGGCCGGTGGCGTGACGGACGAGGCGTGGTCGAACGCCGCCAAGCACTTCGACGAGGACCAGCTCACGGTCCTGGTGGCGCAGATCGCCATTATCAACGCCTTCAACCGCGGAAACGTCATCAACCAGCAGCCCGCCGGTGACTATCAGGTGGGCCAGTACCACTGAGGAGGCGACCTAGGGGAGTCGCTCCGCCGCGGCCGGCTCATCCAGGCCCTTCCCGTCCACGGTGAGGGCCCGGGTGAGCCGGTCCAGGTGCGCGCGGTACAACCCGACGAAGTCCAGGCGCCCTTCGGCGACGGCCCACTGCACCTGGAGCCCGTCGGACACGGCGAGGATCTCGCGTGCGATGTTCTCCGGATCGGTGTCGGGCTTCAACTGGCCCGCGTCGACCGAGCGTTGCAGCACGGATGCGAGCGCCCCCGCGACACGTTCGTACCGCTCGGCGAAGTAGGCGTGTGCCGGGTGCGCGGAGTCGCCGGCCTCCGCCGACAGCTTGGTGTAGAGCTGGATGAGCCCCGGCTGGGTGAGGTTGTACGCGGCCAGCGCGAGCACCTCACGGAACAGGGCGCGCACGTCGTCGCCGCCGGAGTCGGGGTCGAGCCGCCCGAACGTACGGACCGTGCGCTCCTCGCGCGCTTCGAGGACCGCCATCAGGAGGCGCTGCTTCGACCCGAAGTGGTGGGTGATGACGGTGGCCGACGTGCCCGCTTCCGCGGCGATCTTCGCCAGGGAGGAGTTCAGATAGCCCGCCTTGGCGAAGAGCGCCAGAGAGGCGTCGACGATGGCCGCTCTGCGGGGGTCGGCGGCGGCGTACTGCCCAGTCGGGCGGTGGCGGGGGGTGTGCTGCTCCATGGGGGCAGATTACGTTCCCCCGTTGCCCTCCCGGATCCCCTGCTCGAGGGCGCGGTACAGCGCCCCCACCAGATGCACGCTTCGCAGATCCTCGCCCGAGGTCCCGCCGCCCATCCGGTTCATCACGTACGCGTACGAGAGCCGATTCTCCGGATCGGCGAACGCGTACGAACCGCCCGCGCCCCCGTGTCCGAAGGCCCGCGGATTGGGTCCGGCCTGCCCGTACAGGTTCAGCATGTAGCCGAGCCCCCAGTCCCATTTCGTGCCCCACTCCGTGCCCGCCGCGAGCACCAGGTCCGGCTCGTCGGGCTGCCCCTGCCGCGTCCGCAGCCGCTCAAGCGTCGCGGGGCTCACCAGCTCTCCGTTCCCCAGCGCCGCGTACACCGTCGCCAGACCCCGCGCGGTCGCGTGCCCGTTGGCCGCGGGGATCTCGGCGGATCGATAGGCCGCGCTGTTCACGTTGCCGACGGGCAGGTACCGCAGGGCGAGCGTGACGACGGCCATCGGGTGGGCGTCGATCGAGGGCACCGGCGGCGCGGGCGGCGGCGCGGAGCCGAGCGCGCTGCGCGGGCCGTCCGAAGCGAGCGGCCTCGCCATGTCCGCGCACCGGCCGTGCTCGCTCGCCGGGGTGCCCACGTGGACATCGGCTCCCAGCGGCCCGGTGACCTCGCTCCGCAGGAACGTCCCGAGCGAGACCCCCGTGATACGCCGGACGACCTCACCGACCAGATAGCCGTAGCTCAGCGCGTGGTACCCCTGCGCCGAACCGGGCTTCCACCACGGAGGCGTCGCGGCCAGCGCCCCGCACACCTTCTCCCAGTCGTAGAGGTCCTCCGACGTCATGGGCTCGCGCGGCGCGATCACCCCGGAGCGGTGGCTCAGGAGCCAGCGCACCGGGATGTCCGCCTTGCCCTCCTGGGCGAACTCCGGCCAGTAGTGCGCGACCGGTGCGTCCAGGTCGAGATCGCCCCGGTCGGAGAGCAGATGCGCGCACAGCGCGGTCATCCCCTTGGTCGTGGAGTACACATTCACCAGCGCGTCGCGCTCCCACGCGCGCGTGCCTCTCTTGTCCGCGGCACCGCCCCACAGATCGACGACGAAGCGGCCGTCCACGGTGACCGCGACGGCCGCCCCGAGGTCGCCGCGTTCGGTGAAGTTCCGCTCGAACTCTTCGCGTACGCCCTCGAATCCGGGGGCACAGGTGCCGTGGATGCGTGCGCTCATGACTCTCCTCGATCGCCGGAAGCGCATCTTGGGGGAGACAAAAAGAAAAGGCAAGGAGGTGTTCCCACTCCTTGCCACTCTTAATTTATAGCGCACAGGGGGGCTTGCGGCAAGGCCCCTGTCGTCCCGCACAATCGCAGGCCTAAGCCCAGGACCTGCGAAAACGGGAGATTCACCAAGTGCCTGCGTTGCTGTCCGCGTTCGACCTTCCCGCCCACCTCGCCCCCAAGGCCGACCCGACGCTGATCGCCCGGGACGAGAAGCACTTCGCCGCCATCGCGCAGAGCCTCGAGCGGAGCATCGCCGACGTGTCCGACCGCCTCGACGTCCAGCGCAAGGCGCCCGGCGGTATCGGCCGCGACGCGATGGACCGGGACCTGGAGATCCACCGCCTGACCGGGCGCCTGCGTGCCCTGAGCCGCTTCGGTCTCGACCTGTGCCTCGGACACGTCGTCACCGCGGACGATCCCGAGCCCGTGTACATCGGGCGGCTCGGCCTCACCGACAGCGACGGGCGTCGGCTGCTTCTCGACTGGCGCGCCCCCGCTGCCGAGCCGTTCTTCGCGGCGACCCACGCCGACCCGATGGGCCTGGCAAGCCGCCGCAGGTACCGCTGGACCGACGGCCGGATCAGCGACTACTGGGAGGAGGTGTTCACCGCGGACGGTCTCGAGGGCCATGCCGCGCTCGACGACCAGTCCGCCTTCATCGCCAGCCTGGGCAGCAACCGCTCGGCCCGGATGCGGGACGTGCTCGCCACCATCCAGTCAGACCAGGACGCCATCATCCGGGCGGGCTCCCGTGGTGCTCTCGTCGTCGACGGCGGTCCGGGCACGGGCAAGACCGTCGTCGCCCTGCACCGCTCCGCCTACCTCCTCTACTCCGACCCCCGTCTCGGTCACAGCAGGGGCGGCGTGCTCTTCGTCGGCCCGCACCGGCCCTACCTGAACTACGTCTCGGACGTCCTGCCCAGCCTCGGCGAGGAGGGCGTGCAGACCTGCGTCCTGGAGGACCTCGTCGCCGAGGGAGCGGCGGCGGAGGCCGAGACCGACCCGGAGGTGGCCCGCCTGAAGTCGTCCGCGGACATGGTGAAGGCGATCGAGAAGGCCGTCAGGTTCTACGAGGAGCCGCCCACCAAGGGGATGACGGTCTCGACCGACTGGGCCGACGTCTGGCTGAGCGCCGACGACTGGGCCGAGGCGTTCGACGCACCCGGACGCGGCGCCCCGCACAACGAGGCGCGCGAGCAGGTCTGGGAGGAGCTGGTCGCGATCCTCCTGGACAAGCTCGACGGCGACGTTCCCGGTGAGCTCTTCGAGAGGTCCCTGCGGCACGACGAGGAGCTGGTCACCACTCTGAACAGCGCGTGGCCGCTGCTCGAAGCGGCGGACCTGGTCGGAGACCTGTGGTCGAACTCCGCCTATCTGCGGATGTGCGCGCCCTGGCTCGCCCAGGACGAGGTGCGCAAGCTGCGGCGCAAGGAGGCGCCCCAGGCCTGGACGGTGTCCGACCTGCCGCTCCTGGACGCGGCACGCCAGCGGCTCGGCGACCCGGAGGCGGCCCGGAAAAAGCGTCGCCACGAGGCCGTGCTCGCCGCCCAGCGCGAGCAGATGGCCCAGGTCGTCGACAACCTGATCGACGCCGCGACCGCGTCCGGCGCCGACGGGGACGACGGTGTGGGCCTGGTGCGGATGCTGCGCGGTCAGGACGCCAAGGTCAGCCTGGTCGACGAGTCCGAGCTGCCGCCCGCCGATCCGGACCGGCTCGCGGGACCGTTCGCGCACGTCGTCGTGGACGAGGCACAGGAGCTGACGGACGCTCAGTGGCAGATGCTGCTGCTGCGCTGCCCGTCCCGGAGCTTCACCATCGTCGGGGACCGCGCGCAGGCCAGGCACGGCTTCACGGAGTCGTGGCAGGAACGGCTTGAGCGGATCGGGCTCGACCGCGTCACCGTGGAGTCCCTGAGCGTCAACTACCGGACGCCGGAAGAGGTCATGACGGAGGCCGAGCCGGTCATCCGGGCCGCGCTCCCGGACGCCAACGTGCCGACCTCCATCCGCAGCAGCGGTGTCCCCGTCGTCCATGGTTCCGTCGCGGATCTCGAATCGGTACTCGACACCTGGCTCGCCGCGCACGGCGACGGGATCGCCTGTGTCATCGGCGACCCCGCCTTCCGCGCGACGTCCCGCGTCCGGTCACTGACCCCGGAGCTGTCGAAGGGACTCGAATTCGACCTGGTCGTCCTCATCGACCCCGAGAACTTCGGGGAGGGGATCGAAGGCGCGGTCGACCGCTATGTAGCGATGACCCGGGCTACCCAGCAACTCGTCGTCCTCACGAGCTGATGCGGCACCGGTGCCGGCAGCTCCGGGGTAGGCAGCCCCGGAACCAACGGGCTCAGAGCCAGCTGCCGTAGCGCCGGATGTACAAGACCTTCACCACCTGGGTGAGCGTGCAGTACGCGAGCAGCGTCCCGATCAGCCACGGGAAGTAGCTCATCGGCAGCGGCTCCATCGACAGGGCCGATGCCAGCGGCGAGAACGGCAGCCAGAGGCCGAAGACCATCACCGCGCCCGTCATGAGCAGCACCGGCAGTGACGCACGGGACTGGATGAACGGGATCCTGCGCGTACGGATCATGTGCACGATCAGCGTCTGCGACAGCAGGCCCTCCACGAACCAGCCCGTCTGGAAGAGGGTCTGCTGCGCGGGCGAGTCGGCCTGGAAGACGTACCACATCACCAGGAAGGTGGTGATGTCGAAGATCGAGCTGAGCGGACCGATCCGGATCATGAACCGGCCGATGCCCTTCGCGTCCCACGTGCGCGGCTCACGCAGGTATTCCTTGTCCATCCGGTCCCAGGGGATCGACAACTGGCTGATGTCGTAGCAGAGGTTCTGCACCAGGAGGTGGATGGCGAGCATCGGCTGGAAGGGGAGGAACGCCGACGCGACCAGGACCGAGAAGACGTTCCCGAAGTTCGAAGACGCCGTCATCTTGATGTACTTGATGGTATTGCCGAAGGTCTGACGGCCCATCAACACGCCCTGCTCCAGGACCATCAGGTCCTTTTCCAGGAGGATGACGTCGGCGGACTCCTTGGCGATGTCGACGGCCGTGTCGACCGACACGCCCACATCGGCCTCGCGCAGCGCCGCCGCGTCATTGATGCCGTCCCCGAGGAAGCCCACCGTGTGCCCGTCGGCCTTCAGGGCCCGTACGATCCGTGCCTTCTGGACCGGGTTGACCTTCGCGAACACCGTGGTCGTACGGGCGAGACGCGTCAGCTCCGCGTCGTCGACCAGGTCGATCGTGGCGCCCGTGATCAGCTCGCTGACGTCGAGGCCGACGTCCGCGCAGACCCGTGCGGCGACCAGTTCGTTGTCGCCGGTGACGACCTTGACCGCGACGCCGTTCTCGGCGAGTGCGCGCAGGGCGTCGGCGGCGTCCTGCTTCGGGGGGTCGAGGAAGGCAAGGAACCCGACGAGGGTCAGGTCCGACTCGTCCGCCGCCGTGTACGTGTCGCGATCGGCCGGCATGCTGCGTGTCGCGACAGCCAGGACGCGCAGGCCCTCACGGTTGTGGTGCTCGCTGATGTCCTTTACGCGGGTTCGCAGTTGAGGGGTGAGTTCGACGCGCTCGCCGCGGTCCATGACGTGGCCACACAGCTCGACGACCTCCTCGACGGCTCCTTTGGTGACGATCGTGTGCTCGTCGGCCGGTCCGGACAGTTCGTCGCGGCGCAGCACGACGGACATCCGCCGCCGGGCGAAGTCGAAGGGGATCTCGTCGACCACCGTGAAGAGCCGGTCGACGACAACCTCCTCGGCCTCGTCGATGCGGTCGATGACCGCCTGGTCCATGAGGCCCCGCAGCCCCGTCTGGAAGTGCGCGTTGAGGTAGGCGTATTCGAGCACCTCACGGTCCTCGTGACCGTGCGCGTCGAGGCAGCGGTCCAGGACGACGCGGTCCTCGGTGAGCGTGCCCGTCTTGTCGGTGCACAGCACGTCCATCGCGCCCAGGTTCTGGATCGCGCCCAGCTGCTTGACGACGACCTTGTGCTTCGACATCGCGACCGCGCCGCGCGCAAGGTTCGCCGAGACCACCATCGGCAGCATCTCGGGCGTGAGCCCGACCGCCACGGAGAGGGAGAACAGCAGCGCCTGGTCCCAGTCGCCCTTGGTGAAGCCGTTGATCGCGAAGACGATCGGGACCATCACCAGCATGAAGCGGATGAGCAGGAAGCTGACCCGACGCACCCCGAGGTCGAAGGCGGTCTGCGGGCGGTCGCCGACCAGGGCGCCCGCCATCGAACCGAAGTAGGTGTCCGCGCCGGTGGCGACGACCACGCCGGTCGCCGTGCCCGAGGTCACCGACGTACCCATCAGGCAGATGTTGTCGGCCTCGACGGGGTCGGTGGACGCATGCCGGCCGAGGTCGGGGGAGCGCGTGTCCGCCTTGGCGGCCGGCAGCGACTCGCCCGACAGGGCGGCCTGGCTGACCATCAGGTCCTTGGCGGTGAGCAGCCGCAGATCGGCCGGGACCATGTCGCCCGCGGCGAGTTTCACGAGGTCGCCGGGGACGACCTGTTCCATGGGGATCTCTTCGGTGCCGGGCTGCTCGCTCCACCGGCGCTGGACCGCGCAGGAGGTGGTGACCAGGGCTTTCAGCGCCTCGGCCGACCTGGTGGAGCGGAACTCCTGCCAGAACCGCAGCAGTCCGCTGATCAGCACCATCGAGGTGAGGATCCAGACGCCGGGGTCGGCCGGGTCCTGCCAGTACATGACCGCGGCGAGCACGACGAGCACGCCGATGAAGGGGTTGCAGAAGGACGTGGCGAGCTGCGCCGTCCAGTGCGGCGCACGCTCCCGGGCGACGACGTTCTGGCCGTACCGCTCCAGGCGCTCGAGGACCTGGTCCTGGCGCAGTCCGCGGGTGCCCGTGCCGAGGTCCCGCAGGACGTCGCGGGCGGGCTCGGCGCTCAACTCGGCCAGTCGTACGCCGACTTCGCGGGTGCGGGCGTCGAGCTCGGCGGCCTTGCGCTCGCGGTTGTTCACGGGGTTCGCGCCCGGCGTCGCCGGGCGTACCTGGGGAATCAGCTTGTTCATGGCAGACCTCCCTCCGTGCGGGGGCGTGGCGAAGCAGGCCCGTGCACAGGGACGTAGATGTGATGGATGCCGTCAGTCAGCGGGCACGGCGTATCGCCGCGGGTGTACTACCGCGTGACGGAAAGGGGGCTGGGCGGCATGACGCCTCAGCGGGGAGAGCGGACCTCGGCCGGGAAGGCGGAACCGCTTCAGTGAGACGTGGCGCGGACGCAAGGACTTCCTTCGGGACTCATCCCGAACACCTCCAAGCGATCGCGGGACACGGAAGAACGCACCATCGAGCGGTGCGGGGCTAAGTCAGGCATGTCGCTACACATATGTCAAATACGGGACTTTGGTCCCCATAAGGTCGGGACTTGTGTCCCACCCGCCAAGGGTTGGACTTCTCTTCACATCCAGGTCACAGCCCCTTCCCTGATCCTTGCTCCCCTTGAAACACTGCACCCGCTCATGTCCCCCACACCCCACACCACGAGGTCGAATCCACTCATGCCAGAACTCAACCGGCGCCGGTTCATGCAGATCGCCGGCGGCACCGCGACCTACGCGACGCTCTCGCAGAGCATCGCCCGCGCGGCCGCCCTGCCGGCACAGCGCCGATCCGGCTCCATCGAGGACGTCGAGCATGTCGTCGTCCTGATGCAGGAGAACCGGTCATTCGACCACTATTTCGGCACGATGAAGGGCGTACGGGGCTTCGGCGACCCGCGCCCCGTCACGCTCCCCAGCGGAAAGCCCGTCTGGAACCAGTCGGGCGGCGGCAAGGAAGTGCTGCCCTTCCACCCTGACGCCGAGGACCTCGGGATGCAGTTCATCGCGGGCCTCGACCACGACTGGGCCGGCGGCCACAGCGCGTTCGGCAACGGCACGTACGACAACTGGATCGCCGCCAAGTCCGAGCGGACGATGGCCTATCTGACGCGCGACGACATTCCGTTCCACTACGCACTCGCCGACGCGTTCACCGTCTGCGACGACTACCACTGTTCGTTCATAGGGGCCACCGACCCCAACCGCTATTACATGCTCACGGGCCACGTCGGCAACGACGGCAAGGGCGGCGGCCCCGTCCTCGGCAACCAGGAGGCCGGCTACGACTGGACGACGTACGCCGAGCGCCTGGAGCAGGCCGGGGTCTCCTGGAAGGTCTACCAGGACATCGGCGACGGTCTGGACGCGGCCGGAAAATGGGGCTGGATAGACGATGCCTACCGCGGGAACTACGGCGACAACTCGCTGCTCTACTTCAACAAGTACCGCAACGCCAAGCCCGGCGACCCCCTCTACGACAAGGCACGCACCGGCACCAACGTCAAGGCGGGCGACGGCTACTTCGACCTCCTGAAGGCCGACGTCAAGGCCGACAAGCTCCCGCAGGTCTCCTACATCGCCGCCCCCGAGGCCTTCTGCGAGCACCCCAACTGGCCGGTGAACTACGGCGCCTGGTACATCGCGCAGGTCCTGGACGCACTCACCTCCAACCCCGAGGTGTGGGCGAAGACGGCGCTGTTCATCACCTACGACGAGAACGACGGCTACTTCGACCACGTCGTCCCGCCGTACACCCCGAAGGACGCCAACCAAGGCAAGTCGACCGTGGACACGGCGCTCGACTACTTCCCGGGCGACGCGCAGTACGCCGCGGGGCACTACGGCCTCGGCCAGCGCGTCCCGATGGTCGTCGTCTCGCCGTGGAGCACCGGCGGCTACGTGAACTCCGAGGTCTTCGACCACACGTCGATCATCCGGTTCATGGAGAAGCGCTTCGGTGTGGAAGAGCCGAACATCTCGCCCTGGCGGCGCGCCATCTGCGGTGACCTGACCTCCGCCTTCGACTTCGCGGGCAAGGACACCGACCCCGCGAAGCTGCCGGACACCGCCGCCTATGAGCCGCCGGACAATGAGCGTCACCCCGACTACCTTCCCAAGGCCCCCGCGAAGGGGACCCTGCCCAAGCAGGAGTCCGGCTCCCGGCCCGCGCGCCCGCTGCCGTACGCACCGCTGGTCGACGGGGCGGCAGCGCCCGCAGACGGCAAGTTCACCCTCACCTTCAGCGGCGGCGATGCGGCGGGCGCCTGCTTCCACGTGCGCTCGGACAACCGCACGGACGGCCCCTGGACCTACACCACCGAGGCCGGCAAGGAGATCTCCGACACCTGGAACACGGTGTACTCGAAGGACGAGTACGACCTGTCGGTGTTCGGCCCGAACGGCTTCGTGCGCGTCTTCAAGGGACCCGGTAAGACCACGGGCCCCGAGGTCACCGCCCGCCACGACAAGGTGACAGGGAACCTCAAGCTGACCCTGAAGAACGCGGGCACCGCCGACGTGAACCTCAGCGTCTCCAACGCCTACGGCGGCGTGGCCGAGACGTTCAAGGTGAAGGCGGGCGGCAGCGTCGAGCACACCGTCGACCTGCGCGCGAGCAAGCGCTGGTACGACGTGACGGTAAAGTCCGACGCGGACGGCACCTTCCTGCGGCGCTTCGCCGGGCACGTGGAGAACGGTCAGACGGGCGTCAGCGACCCGGCGATCATCTCCGCCTGAGCAGCTGCCGGGCCGCCGTCGGAACTACAGCTCCGGCGGTGGCCCCCACGCTCTCCTTGCGGTTGACCTGGCCCGTCGGCGACCAGACCAGGAGCGACTCGACGCTGTCGTCGTGGTCGTCGACGCCCACATCGCCGATCGACGGCCGGGCGTCGTGCTGCCACTCGGCCTTCCCCTGACCGCCGTTGGCCGCCATCCGGATGCCGTGCCCGCCCATAGCCCACGTGACGCTGCGGGCCGTCCGATCAGTCTGTCCGGCAGCCGGGTCCCCGAAGGGCTGGCGGACCGCCACCGCCCGCGGGGTAGTGTGCCCGGGTGACGACGCATTCGAACACTCCTGCAGGCTGGTATCCGGACCCCCAGGGCGCGCCCCAGCTGCTGCGCTGGTGGGACGGTTCCCAGTGGACCGAGCACACCAACCCGGCGGATCAGCAGCAGGCCCAGCAGGTCCCGCAGCAGGCCCAACCCGCCCAGCCGCAGCAGGCGCAGGCCGCGCACGGCCAGCAGCAGGCTCAGTATGGCCAGCAGCAGGGGCAGTTCGGCCAGCCACAAGCTCAGCAGCAGGCCGCCGGCCAGTACCAGCAGGCCCCCGGCCAGTACCAGCAGGCCGACCCGGCCAAGGTGCAGCGCCAGGTCCAGCAGCAGGCGGGCGTCACGCCCGCCGCGCAGGGCGGCGGCACGCTCTTCACCGAGCCGGTCCTGGTGGTGAACCAGAAGGCCAAGCTCATCGAGCTGACGAACGAGTACAGCGTCATGGACCAGTCGGGCAACGTGCTCGGCTCGGTCGTCCAGGTCGGTCAGAGCACGCTGAAGAAGGTCGCGCGCTTCGTCTCCAGCATCGACCAGTTCATGACCCACAAGCTCGAGATCCGCGACGCGTACGGCCAGCCGGTGCTCCAGCTGACCCGCCCGCGCAAGTTCATGAAGTCGCGGGTCATCGTCGAGCGCGCGGACGGCCAGCCGATCGGTGAGATCGTCCAGCAGAACATGATCGGGAAGATCAACTTCGCGATCATGGTCGACGGTCGGCAGGCCGGCGCGATCAAGGCCGAGAACTGGCGCGCCTGGAACTTCTCGATCGTCGACCACGCGGACAACGAGGTGGCCCGGATCACGAAGACCTGGGAAGGCCTCGCCAAGACGATGTTCACGACGGCGGACAATTACGTCCTGCAGATCCACTACCAACTGCCCGAGCCGCTCCTGAGCCTCGTCGTGGCGACGGCCCTGACGGTCGACACGGCCCTGAAGCAGGACTCGCGCGGCTTCGGCTGAGTTCTCTCCGGCCCCTGGCGGGGCTACGGCAGGCGCAGTGCCGCCGGCTCCGCCTGGCTCGGGATGGTCGGCAGGAAGCCATCGGAAGGGAAACCCTCCGAAGGGAAGCCCTCCGCTGGGAAGTCCTCCGGAGACGGCTCCGAAGGCGCCCCCGCAGGCACTTCGTCCCGCGGCGACTTGGTGAGGACCACCACCCCGTACGCCGCGACCGCCGCACCCCCCGCCGCCAGGAAGAGACCGGCCACGCCTCCCTGTATCCGCTCCCCGAGCAGGGACAGGCCGATGGCCGCGGCGGCCACCGGGTTGGCCAGGGTGACGACGGCCAGCGGCGCCCCGAGACCCCCGCGGTACGCGGTCTGGGACAGGAGGAGGCCGGCCGCGGCGAACGCGGCGACGAGCAGGGCCACGACGATCACCTGCGGGTCGAGCAGCGGACCCGAGCGGTCCGTCGCGGCGACCGTCACGGTCTGCGTGAGCGCGGACGCGACGCCCGAAGCGAAGCCGGAAGCCGTCGCGTGACGCAGCCCCGGCCGCGTACCCGGTCGGGAGAGGACGCCGATCACGGCCATCGTGAAGCCCGCGACGGTCAGCGCCTCCGTGAGGGTCAGCGTGTCGTCGGGCGCGGGCCCGGAAGCGGTGAGGAGCAGGGCGCCGAGGCCGATGAGCGTGAGCCCCGTGCCGCGCCACTCCAGCGGCGTGACCCGCCGCCCCGCGAGCCGCGCGCCCAGCGGCACGGCGGCGACCAGGGTGAGCGCGCCCAGCGGCTGGACCAGGGTGAGCGGCCCGTACTTCAGGGCCGCCACGTGCAGCAGTGCCGCGGACGCGTTGAGCCCGACGGACGACCACCAGGCTCCGCTGCCGAGCAGCCGCAGGAAGCCGTTGCCGGGGCCCGTGATGCGGGCGGCGAGGCGTTCCTGGGCCACGGCGGCACAGGCGTACGCGGCGGCGGACACGAGCGAGAGCGCGACGGCGAGGAGGGTGGCGTTCATCGCCGGACCCCCGGGGCGGCGAGTTCGGGCGCGGGTGTGTGGCGCCGCACGACGCGCGAGCGTGCGGGATCCGGCAGCTTGATCACGGCGAGTGCGATGCCGAGCAGCGCGGTCACCGCGATGGCGTCGAGCCAGTAGTGGTTGGCGGTCCCGACCACCACGAGCAGGGTGATCAGCGGATGCAGCAGCCACAGCCAACGCCACCGCGACGAGGTCGCGGCGATGAGGCCGACGGCGAGCATCAGCGCCCACCCGACGTGCAGGGACGGCATAGCGGCGAACTGGTTGGCCATCGAGTCCGTCTGCGGGGTGGCGCCGTAGACCGTCGGCCCGTACACCTGCCCGGTGTCCACGAGCCCCGTCGCGTCCAGGAGCCGGGGCGGCGCCAGCGGGAAGGCCAGGTGCAGTACGAGGGCCGCCGCGGTCAGCGCGGCGAGCACCCGCCGGCTCCATACGTAGTGCCGGGGCCTGCGCAGGTAGAGCCAGCTCAGGAACAGTGCGGTGGCCGGGAAGTGCACGGTCGCGTAGTACGTGTTCGCGATGTGCACCAGGGTGTCGCTGCCGAGCAGCGCGTCCTGGACGGCGCCCTCGCCCGGCAGGCCCAGGGTGCGTTCGGCGTCCCACACGTGGTGGGCGTTGCGGAAGGCCTCACCGGTGTGGCCGTTGGCCAGCTGCCTGCCGAATTTGTAGACGAGGAAGAGTCCTACGACGAGGAGGAGCTCGCGGACGAGGGGCGGTCGGGCAGATGTGTCCGGCTCCCGGACGGCTATGTCCGGTTCCCTTTCGGCAGGCTCGGTTCGGGATTCCATCCCCCGGCCCCTTTACGTGATGACTGGGTGGTGCGGGTAGTGAGTGGGGGGAGTGCCCCGCTCGAGGGGGAGTGCCCCACTAGGGGAGCGCCCCGCTCATCGATACGCCAGTGTACCGATACGGAAGCGTACCGGTACACTGGCGTATCGATAGGGTCGGTCGAAGTCGCCGTACCGAGGAGAAGAGTCATGACGTCGCCGGACCGGGCAGCAGACACAGCGACAGCGGATCCCGTGTGCTCGTCGCGCCGCTCCAAGATCACGCCCGAACGCGAGCAGGAGTTCTACGACGCCGTGCTCGACCAGCTCCGCGAGTGCGGGTACGACGCCGTGACCATGGAGGGCGTGGCCGCGACGACCCGCTGCAGCAAGTCCACGCTCTACCGCCAGTGGAAGACGAAGCCCCAGTTCGTCGCCGCCGCGCTGCGCGCCAACCGCTGTGTGCGCTTCGCGGGCATCGACACCGGCACGCTCGCGGGTGACCTGCGCGAGGCGGCGCGGACCGCGGGGGAGTGGTCGACGCGGGACAGCATGCTGGTCCAGGCGCTGAGCCACGCGGTCCTTCAGGACGAGGACCTGCGCAGTGCGCTGCGCGAAGCGCTGGTGGAGCCGGAGACCCGGGCCCTCGACGACCTGGTCGAGCGGGGAGTGGCCCGGGGCGAGATCGCCGCGGACCATCCGGCCACGCGGTTCATCACGGCTCAGCTCATGGGCGTGGTCCGGGCCCGCCCGGTCCTGGAGGGCAAGAACGCGGACGAGGAGTACCTGTCCGACTTCGTGGAGGCGTGCGTGCTGCCCGCACTGGGTCTGACCCGGGGTCTGACCAGACCCACCTGATCGTGGACCGGGGCCCGATGGATGACGGACCCCGATCTGCCTGCGCCGCGCCGCACCGTGGGGACGGGGGTGGCGTGGCCGCCCTCGGCCGGGCGGGCCGGAACCTTCGTGGCTCCGGCCCGCCCGGCTCTGACGTTCCGGGTGGAGCCGCGCGACGTCCCGTCAGACCTCCTTGCCGTTGCCGCCTCCGCCGCCCGCCGCGGCCTTGATCCCCTTGGTGATCTCGTCCATCACGGACACCTTCGGGGACTTGTCGTTGACGTCTATGCCGAAGCGGACGATGACCAGCTCGGACTTCACGGTGGGCGAGGGGAAGGCCAGCGACTGGACGTAGCCGTCGTCGCTCTTCTCCGTGACGGCCTTCCAGCGGACGAGGTAGCCCTTCTGGCCCGCGACGGTGACCGCCTTGGACTCAAGCTCCTTGTGCGACGTGATCTTGCCGTAGGTCTTCCCGCCGTAGGACTCCTTGGCGTTGACGGCGATGTCGGCCTTGGCGGCCGCCTCCGCCGTCTTGGCGTCGACCTTGAAACCCTTGGCGGGTCCGGAGTAGGCGCCGCCGCGGGAGCAGGTCTTGGAGGTTTCCCTCGGGCAGGGATAGGGGCCCGTGGTCACCGAGGCGCCGCCAGACTCGCCGCTCGCACCGGTCCAGCCGTCCGGCACGGGGAGGCTGATGCCGCTCAGTACGTCGGTGGCGAACCCCTCCTCGCTCGGCGGGGCGGAGGGGCCGTCGCCCGGAGGCTGGGACTGCTCGGGGTCCTGCGGGTCCTGGGGCGCGCCGGGCCTCGACGGCGCGGAGGACGCGGGGGGCTTGGCGGCGCTGTCGTCGTCGCCGTCGTCGTCGGCGGTCAGGAAGTAGACGCCGCCGCCTATCCCGGCGAGCACCACGAGGGCCACGCCCACGGCTATGCCCGTGCGCAGGCCGCGCCTGGAGGCGGTGGGCTGTCCCGGATAGGAGGGATAGCCCGGGTATGCGCCAGGGGCGCCTTGCGGGGCACCGGTCGGGGCGGCGGGCGGATAGGCCGGCGATCCCACCGCGCGGACCTGGTCCGTCCATACGTTCCCGTCCCACCAGCGCTCGGTACGGGGGCCGTCAGTTGTCTGGCCGGGGTCGGGGTACCAGCCGGGAGGGGTTACCTGGGTCATGGGCGTCAGCGTATGAGCATTCGGTGAAAGTGGGATGAGAGGGGGGCCGTACCGGAGTCACCGTTCGGCCACTCTCTTCGCCTGGGGGAGGGGCGAGTTCACCTATTGCCCCGGGGGCTGGAGCGAGCTCCTGCCCCCGGGGAGGAGCTCGCTCACCTCCCGTGCCCGTCCACCACCAACCGCACGGGGCCGCCGCCCTCAGGCGCGGGCACCCGGATCCCGGACCGCCCCGGAGTGATCGACCCCAGCACGCTCGCATGCCGGGCCCCCGTGCTCTGCGGCACCGTCCCCGGCAGCCCGTGCGCCGTCAGGAAGCCGAGGACCGCGAAGGCGTACGCCTCCTTCGCCGCGGACGGCAGCCCGAGCTCGTCGGAGGTGCGCACCGGGACCTTCTCCCCCAACTCGGCCCGCAGGAACGCCATCAGCGTCGGATTGCGCGTGCCCCCGCCGGACGCGATGACCTCGGAAGCGCCGACTGCCCTGACGGCGTCGGCGACCGTACGGGCGGTCAGCCGGGTCAGCGTGGCGACGACGTCCTCGGGGGCGAGGTCCTCGTAGTCGGTGAGTGCCGTTCGCAGGTAGGGCAGATGGAAGAGCTCCTTGCCGGTGGTCTTCGGCGCGGGGCGCGCGTAATAGGGCTCGGACAGAAGGGCCGTGAGCAGCCCTTCGTCGACCGTGCCGCGGGCGGCCATCGCGCCGTCGAGGTCGTACGCGAGCCGCTCCCGCGTCAGTTCGCGTACGGCGGCGTCGAGGAGGGCGTTGGCGGGGCCCGTGTCGAAGGCGGTGCCGTCCGGGGCGGTGATGTTGGCGATGCCTCCGAGGTTCAGCGCGGCGGGGGCGCCGGGCCTGCCGCGCAGCCACATCCGGTCGACGATGCTGACCAGGGGCGCGCCCTGACCTCCCGCGGCGATGTCGCGGGGGCGGAAGTCGGCGACCACCGGGAGCCCCGTCCGCTCGGCGATCCACGCGGGCTGCCCGATCTGCAGCGTGCCGTGCACCCGGCCGTCCTCCACCCAGTGGTAGACCGTCTGGCCGTGCGACGCGACCAACTCGGCCTGTCCATCGCATAGTTCGCGATCCGCCTCGGCCGCCGCCGCGGCGAAGGCCTGGCCGATCCGGGTGTCGAGGCGGCAGACGTCCGCCAGTGTGGTGGCGGCGGGCGGCAGTGCGGCGCCGAGCGCGTCGCGCAGCGCCTCGTCGTACCCGCGGGTGATCAGACCCAGCGGGGAGAGCAGCAGTCGGTCGCCGTCGATCGTCAGGTCGGCCGCCGCCGCGTCGATCGCGTCGTACGAAGTCCCCGACATCAGCCCGATCACACGCACGTGCTGCCCCTCTCGCTCTCCTCACCAGTGCGTTTGATCATCGCAGCGATGACGGGGCGTGTGCACTCGCACGTACGATCCAGTTCAGGCCATTGAGGCAGCGGAGGGACGACTTGTCCATGTCCACCACGGGATCGGCCGGTCCCCGCGCGGGGACGCGGCGCACGAACCTCACCCGAACCGACGGCACCTGGAGCGGCCTGCTCCTGGAGGAGCGCGAACGGCCACGGCCCGGCCTGTGCCTGTGGACCGCCGGAAACCGTCTGCTCCTGACACAGGGAGCCGCCGCGGACCCGCTGCTCCTCGCCCTGGTGGACCCGGACCGCTACGGAGTCGACTTCCACAGGACCGGCCGCTACCGCCCCCTCGTCCTACCCTTGCGCGCGCACATGGCCCGTGACGTCGCGGGCTCCCCGCAGCAGTGGGCCCACCACTTCGCGACGCTCCTCGCAGCGTCCCCCGACGGCCCGGTGGGAGTACGGGTGAGGTACGCCATGGACCGTGGGCAGGGGAGGCCGGGCCCCGCGTGACTGTAGGCAGGAAAGGCCGGGCCGCCCTTCAGCCCTCCCCGCGGCCTCCGGACAACACAAGGCGTCGGCACTCCCCGGGGCTGCCCCACGCGGTGCGCAGCGCCCGCGCCTTCGTCAGCCACAGCGACAGGTCGTACTCCGCCGTGTAGCCGATCGCCCCGTGGAGTTGCAGCGCCGCCCTTGCAGCGCCGTATGCCGCTTCGCTCGCCGCCGCCTTCGCCGCCGCCACATCTGCTGTCTCCAGGGTCAGCGCCGCTCCGTACAGCAGGGGCCGGGCGAACTCCAGGCCTATCAGGACGTCCGCGAGGCGGTGCTTGACCGCCTGGAAGCCGCCGATCGGCGTGCCGAACTGCGTGCGCTGCTTCACGTACGCGACCGTCTTGTCGAGCAGTGCGAGCCCGATCCCCAACGCCTGCGCGGCCGTCGCGAGAGCTGCCCAGTCGGCCGCGTACCGCGAAGCCTCCGTCACCGAGGGGCCCGATGCGAGGAGTTCGCCGCCCGGCTTGAGCCGGGCCAGGCGCCGTACGGGGTCCAAGGACCGCTCCACGCGCGCGTGCCCCGAGGCCAGGCGCAGCTCGCCGTTCGTGGCGGTCAGCCGCAGCGCCGCCGCGTCCGCGTCCAGCGCGAACGGTCCCCCTTCGGGGAGAGCGAGCGTCGTGACACCCTCCCCGGAGGCCAGGGACGGAAGGAACCGCTTGGCGGGGGCCGCATCGCCCAGCTCGGCGAGGCGGGCGAGCAGCGCGCCCGCCGCCACCGTCTCGACCACCGGCCCCGGCACCGCGTGGCGCCCCAACTCCACGAAGGCGACGGCTGCTTCGACCGGCAGCAGCCCCATTCCCTCGTACTCCTCGGGGACGGCCAGGGCGAACGTGTCCGCCTCCGCGAGACGTCCCCACAGGGCGCGCCCCGGTGCGTGGTCTCCGGCGGCCCAGGCTCTCGCGGCCGCCGGGGTGTCGGCCGCCGTCAGCATGGCGTCGAGCGAGCGCGCGAACTCGCGCTGCTCGGCGTCGAGGAGGAACCTCATCAGCGGCGTCCCTTCGGCAGGCCGAGCAGTCGCTCGGCGATGATGTCGCGCTGGATTTCGTTCGTGCCCGCGTAGATCGGACCGGCCAGAGAAAAGACGTACCCCTCCGCCCATTCGCCGGTCCCCGATCGCTCTCCGTCGTCCGTCGACTCGTCCGTCGACTCGTCCGTCGACTCGCCCGCCGAATCGTCCGGCGAGTCGGCCACCAACTCGCCCTGTGCGCCCAGGAGATCCAGCGCGGTCTCATGCAGCGCGATGTCGTACTCGGACCAGAAGACCTTGTTCAGGCTCGACTCCGCGCCGATCGTCTCGCCCGCCGCGAAGCGCGACGCGTTGGCCCACGTGAACAGCTGATACGCGCGGGCCCCGATCACCGCGTCGGCCACGCGGTCGCGCAGTGCGGTGTCCGCGGGGTCGCCGTGCGCGCGCCACTGCCGCACCAGGCGGTCGGCCGCGGCGACGAAGCGGCCGGGGGAGCGCAGCGTCAGGCCCCGTTCGTTCCCCGTCGTCGACATGGCGATGCGCCAGCCCTGGCCCGGCTCGCCGATGACGTCCGCGTCCGGCACGAAGACGTCGTCGAGGAAGAGCTCGGCGAACGCGGGCTTGCCGTCCAGACGCCCGATGGGCCGGACGGTCACTCCCACCGCGTCGAGCGGGAACATCAGGTACGTCAGGCCCCGGTGCGGCTTGGCGGAGTCGACGGCCGGATCGCTGCGGAACAGGCCGAACGCGCGGTCGGCGAACGCCGCCCGCGACGACCAGGTCTTCTGCCCGCTGATCAGCCAGCCGCCGTCCGTGCGGCGCGCGGTGGAGCGCAGCGACGCCAGGTCCGATCCCGACTCCGGCTCGGACCAGGCCTGCGCCCAGACCACCTCGCCGCTCGCCATCGGAGGCAGCACCCGAGCCCGCTGCTCGTCGGTCCCGAAGTCGAAGAGGGTCGGCGCGAGGAGGTTGATGCCGTTCTGAGAGACGCGGCCGGGGCCGCCCGCCGCGAAGTACTCCTCCTCGAACACCAGCCACTTGACGATGTCGACGCCCTGCCCGCCGTACTCCTCGGGCCAGGACACCACCGACCAGCGGTCGGCCGCGAGCTCGCCCTCCCAGGCGCGGTGGGCCGCGAACCCCTCCCGGGTCTCCAGTGACGGCAGCGGCCCGGCGGGCACATGCCCGGCGAGCCAGTCGCGCGCCCGCTGCCTGAACTCCCGTTCGCCGGCGGTGAAGTCGAGGTCCATCAGTGGCCCACCTCTTCGATCGGTTCTTCTCCAGCGGTCTTCCCTAACAAGTGTTTGGTAGATTACCCTGAGGTCGAGCCAGTCGTCGAGAGCCAGTCGAAGCTGAAGGGGGCCGAGCATGGACGCACCCACGTATGTGCCGGGGCACGGTCTGCTCGCGGGCCGCACCGCCGTCATCACCGCCGCGGCCGGAGCGGGCATCGGCGGCGCCACCGCCCGCCGGTTCCTGGAAGAGGGTGCGCGCATAGTCATCGGCGACGCCCACCCGCGCCGCACGAAGGAGACGGTGGAGGCGCTGGCCGGCGAGTTCGGCGCCGACCGGATCGACGGGACGCCGTGCGACGTGACGGACGAAGCCCAGGTGCGGGCTCTGTACGACTTGGCGGAGCAGCGCCACGGCGGCCTGGACGTGGTCGTGAACAACGCGGGACTCGGTGGCACCGCCGAACTCACCGAGATGACCGACGAGCAGTGGGACAGAGTCATCGACGTGACGCTGAACGGCACGTTCCGCTCCACCAGAGCCGCCCTGCGCCGCATGCGGGCCGCCGACCGGGGCGGCGTGATCGTGAACAACGCCTCGGTGCTCGGCTGGCGAGCGCAGGAGGGCCAGGCGCACTACGCCGCGGCGAAGGCGGGCGTCATGGCCCTCACGCGCTGCGCCGCCGTCGAGGCGGCACCCCACGGCATCCGGATCAACGCGGTCTCGCCCAGCCTCGCCATGCACCCGCACCTCGCGAAGGTCACCTCGCCGGAGCTCCTCGACGAGCTCACCGCACGCGAGGCGTTCGGGCGGTATGCCGAGCCCTGGGAGATAGCCAACGTCATCGTCTTCCTGGCCAGTGACTACTCCTCGTACATGACGGGGGAGACGGTCTCGGTCAGCAACCAGCACGCCTAGGCGGAGAATGACCGTGTGTCGAAACCGAAGCAGAGCAGCACCACGACGAACCAGAGCAGCACGACCAAGAACGAGGGCACCACGAAGAAGAAGGCCCCGGTGAGCTCGCCCGAGCGCCGCGGCGAACTCCTCGCCATCGCGGCCGACGTCTTCGCCGAGCAGGGGTACAACGCGACCACGGTCCGCAAGATCGCGGACGCCGCCGGCATGCTCGCCGGCAGCCTCTACTACCACTTCGACTCCAAGGAGTCGATGCTCGAAGAGATCCTCTCCACCTTCCTCGCCGAGCTGTGGGACGGGTACGACACCGTGCTCCAGTCCCGCCTCGGCCCCCGCGAGACCCTGGAGGCGCTCGTCACCGAATCCTTCCGGGAGATCGACCGGCACCGCTCCGCCGTCGCCATCTACCAGAAGGAGTCCAAGCACCTGGTCGCGCAGGCGCGCTTCCAGTACCTGACCGACTCGCAGCAGCGCTTCGAGAAGACGTGGCTGACGACGCTGGAGCGCGGCGTCGAGGAGGGCGTCTTCCGCGACGACCTGGACATCCGGCTCGCCTACCGCTTCGTGCGCGACACGGTCTGGGTCGCCGCGTCCTGGTACCGCCCCGGGGGAGGCCACAGCCCCGAGGAGATCGCCCGCCAGTACCTCTCGATGGTCCTGGACGGCATCGCCGTACGCACGTAGAGCGCGCGTCGTCACCCCGGCGACAGCGCACCGCCCGAGGAGCACGAGGAGTACGCAGTCATGGCCGAGGCCTACATCGTCGAAGCGGTCCGCACCCCCGTCGGCAGGCGCAAGGGCGGCCTCTCGGCCGTCCACCCCGCCGACCTGGGAGCGCATGTCCTGAAGACACTCGTCGAGCGCACCGGCGTCGACCCCGCCGCCGTCGAGGACGTCGTCTTCGGCTGCCTGGACACGGTCGGACCGCAGGCCGGGGACATCGCACGCACCTCCTGGCTGGCGGCCGGCCTGCCCGAAGAGGTGCCCGGCGTGACGATCGACCGGCAGTGCGGATCCTCGCAGCAGGCCGTGCACTTCGCCGCGCAGGGCGTCCTGTCCGGCACCCAGGACCTCGTCGTCGCCGGCGGCACACAGAACATGTCGATGATCCCCATCGCCTTCGCCTCCCGGCAGGCCGCCGAACCGCTCGGCCTCACCGAAGGTCCGTACGCGGGCAGCGAGGGCTGGCGCGCCCGCTATGGGGACCTGCCCGTCAACCAGTTCCACGGCGCCCAGCTGATCGCCGAGAAGTGGGGCATATCCCGCCGCGACATGGAGGAGTTCGCCCTCCGCTCGCACCAGCGGGCCGTCCACGCGATCGACGAGGGCCGCTTCGACCGCGAACTCACCCCCTATGGGGACGTGACCACCGACGAGGGCCCGCGCCGCGACACGACCCTGGAGAAGATGGCGGGTCTGGAGCCCGTCCTGGACGAGGGCACCATCACCGCCGCCTGCTCCTCGCAGGTCTCGGACGGAGCGGCCGCCATGCTCATCGCGAGCGAACGGGCCGTGCGGGAACACGGGTTGACGCCCCGCGCCCGCATCCACCACCTCTCGGTGCGCGGTGAGGACCCGATCCGGATGCTGTCCGCGCCGATCCCCGCCACGGCGTACGCGCTGAAGAAGACCGGCATGAGCATCGGCGACATCGACCTCGTCGAGATCAACGAAGCGTTCGCGCCGGTCGCCCTCGCCTGGTTGAAGGAGACGGGAGCGGACCCGGAGAAGGTCAACGTCAACGGCGGCGCGATAGCCCTCGGCCACCCCCTCGGCGCGACCGGCGTCAAACTGATGACGACGCTCCTGCACGAACTGGAGCGTACAGGCGGCCGGTTCGGCCTCCAGACCATGTGCGAAGGTGGCGGCCAGGCGAACGTGACCATCATCGAGCGCATCTGACCGCGTCCAGTTCCGGGCTGCTTCCTCACTCCTTGCGGCAGTTGCTGACCCGACCGGGCACCGCTGGGCCCTCTCCCCAGCTAGTCTCGATGTCTGTACGTCGATTGAGCGACCTCGGGAGGTAGCGCGATGACGCAGGGACGGCCCGGAGGTGCCATCTGGGCCCCACTGTGGGAGCGCGACGCGGAGCTCGCCGAGGCGACGCGTGCCGTCGACGCGCTGTGCTCCGACGCGACGACGGCGGGCGGGCTGCTCGTCTTCCGCGGCGAGGCGGGCATCGGCAAGACGGCGCTGCTGTCCGAGGTGCGCCGCATCGCACAGGGGCGGGCCATCGTGTGGTCCGCGCGGGGCGGCGAGACCGTCACCTCCGTCCCCTTCAATGTCGTACGCCAGTTGCTGCAACCGGCTCTCGTCGCGCTCTCGCCCGAGGAGGCGCGGGAGTACCTCGGCGACTGGTACGAGATCGCGGGCCCGGCTCTCGGCATAGTCGAGCCGGCCGGTCTCCAGGCCGACCCGCAGGGCGTGTGCGACGGCCTGGTCGAGGCGGTCGCCCGCCTTTCCGGGCTGCACTGGCCGCTCGTCCTGCTCATCGACGACGCGCACTGGGCCGACCAGGAGACCCTGCACTGGCTGTCCGCATTCGCCCAGCGCCTGGACGAGCTGCCCGTCCTCGTGGTGGTCGCCCACCGCCCGGACGAAGCGCTCGGGGACAGCGCACGCCACCTCGACGCGGTCGGCGCGCTGGCCCGCACCTCGCCCCCGCTGCGGGCGCTCACGCCGGAAGCGGCGGCCGGACTCACCCGCGCCACGCTCGGCGAGCACGCGGACGCCCCGTTCTGCCGCGAGGTATGGGCGGTGACCGGCGGCAATCCCTACGAATCCGTGGAACTGCTCGCCAAGGTGCAGGACAGCGGGCTCGATCCTGTGGAGAGTTCCGCCGCCGAACTGCGCGCCCTGAACCGCTCGGCACGTGGCCGCGGACTCGTCGCCCGCCTCGAAGGACTCGGCACGGACGTCACGCGGTTCGCGTGGGCGGCGGCGATCCTGGGCACCGCCATCTCGCTCGACCTCGCCGCCTCGCTCGCCGGCCTGACCCGCGAGACGGCCCAGCGGTGTGCGGAGCGGCTGAGTACGGCGCGCATCCTGCTCGGCGGCGAAGAGGGCCTGGAGTTCGTCCATCCACTGATCGCCACGACCGTCTACCGCTCCATCCCGCCCGCCACCCGCACCGCGATGCACGGCCAGGCGGCCTGGGCCGTCACGCTGTCCGGACGTGGTCCGGCGGCGGCGTCCCGGCACCTCCTCGAGGTCCATCCGGACGACGACCCCGAACTGGTCGACCAGTTGCGCGAGGCGGCGGCCGAGCACCTCGCGGTCGGCGCGCCGGACGCGGCCCGCCGCTGCCTCGAACGCGCCCTGCGGGAGCCGCCGCTGCCCGAGATCCAGGCGCGCGTGCTCTACGAACTGGGCTGCGCCACGCTCCTCACCTCGCCCGTCACGACCATCGGCCACCTGCGCGAGGCCCTCCACACCCCGGGTCTCGACCGCGGGCTGCGCGTGGACGCCGTCTGCCGCCTCTCCCAAGCCCTGGTGCACAACGACCAGTTGGAGGAGGCCCTGCGTGTCGTGGATGCCGAGGCCGCCCGTCTCGAACCGGGGCCCGACCGGATGCGACTGCAGGGCGTCCACTACATGTGGGAGGGCATCCACGCGGGCGAGGAGGACGCGCAGGGCCGTTCGCGGCGGCTCGCTGCGCTCGCCGGACCGCTGCGGGGGCGCGACAACTCCGAGCGTGCGCTGCTGATCCTGCGCGCCTTCGACGCCATGACCCGTGGGGAGAACGCGGAGGAGATCATCGAGCTCTGCGACCGCTCCCTCGTCAACGGCCGCCTCGCGCCGGGGCTCGGCTGGACCGACACGGAGTGGGGCTTCGAGCTCCTGATGATGCTGGGCAGCGCCTACATCTTCACCGACCGCCTGGACCGCGCAGAGAGCCTCTTCGCCGAGGCGGTCCGCGCCTACGAGACCGCGGGCTGGAGCGGCGGCCATCTGGCGCTCGCCAAGGCCTGGGCCGGTCTCGTCCACCGCAGGCGCGGGCGGCTCACCGAGGCGGAGGCCTCGCTGCGGGAGAGCCTGCGCCTCGCCGACCGCGTCGGCAGCGGGCTCCCGATGCACTGGGACGCCGCGTGCATGCTCATCGACACGCTGCTCGCCCGCGGCAAGATCGAGGAGGCCCGCGAGGTCGCCGACCACTACGGCATCGCGCCGCCCTACCCGTCCACGATCTTCGTTCCCGACATCCACTCCGTGCGGGGCCGCCTGCTGATCGCCACGGGTCAACTCACGGAAGGCATCAACGAATTGGAGGTGGCCGCGAAGGCTTCGAACGCACGCGGCCGCTACAACACGATCGTCGCCCCCTGGGCACACGACCTCGCCCGCGCACTGGCCGCGCAGGACCCGCGGCGCGCCGCCGAGCTGGCCGCGGACGCACGGGTCCAGGCAGAGCTCTTCGGCACGGAGACGGCGATCGGCGAGGCACTGCGCTGCGCGGCGTCCCTGGAGAGCGGTCAGCGCGCGGTAGCGCTGTACGCGCGAGCCGTGGCCTGCCTGGAGGCATCACCGTGCGCCTACGAACACGCGGCCGCACGGGTCGAGTACGGAATCGCGGCGGGCTGCGCGAGCGAGCTGGCGCGGGGCCTTGCCCTGGCCGAATCCTGAGGGGCGGACGGGTTGGTCGCGCGGGCGCGGGCGTCGTTGGAGGTGGCGGGGGTGTGAGGGCAGGCCGCCCGGAACGAACACGGCAAAGCCGGTGCCCGACGGCTCCGAAGCCCCCGGCCCAGGCGGGCCCATGACCCCGGCCCGGGGTGTGCCTCATCCTGAGCCCAGGCGGGCATTAGCCCCGGCCAGGCACGCCGACCTTGGCCTCGGTCCAGGCGTGGCGCCCGAGACTCCACTCCCAGGCGGCCCCATTACCCCCGGCTGAAGCAGGTCCAGGCCGGCCACTTCGGCGTGCCGCCCGAAGCCTCGGCTCCCAGGTGTGCGCCCGAACTTCGGCTCCCTGGCGCGCCCATGCCCCGCACCAGGTGTGCATGAGCACCGGCCCGTGCGCGCCCAAGGCGGTGACCCAGGTGTGCCTCAGCCGCAGCCGGGGGGTGTCCGTGGCCCCGGCCCCGACACGAGCCGCCCACGCCCTCGGCTTCCGCGCGAGCCGCCCACGCTCCGGCCCCCACGCGAGCCGCCCACGCCCCAGCCCCCGGCCCGGCGTGCCTCAGCCCAACCGTCCCACCACCTCCCGCGCCTCCCCCATGACCCGCTCCACCAGCTCCGCACACGACGGCAAGTCGTCGATCACCCCCGCCACTTGGCCCGAAGCCATGGCTCCCGTCTCCGGCACCCCGTCCACCATCGCCGACTTCAGCATCATCGGCGTGTTCGCCGCCAGCAGCACCTGACTCCATGTCATGCCCTTGCCGTGCCGCATCGCGAGTCCGTCCCGGACCATTTCCCCCCAGCCCATCCCTGACAACTTCCGGAACGCCGCCGCGTGCCGTACGGCCCGTGCGAGGGAAGTCGCCCGGCCCGAGCTCTCCAGGGAAGCGACCAGATCCGTGCGCAGCATCCGATGGGGGAGGCCGTCCACCCGTGTGGTCACCGTGATGTCCTTGACCGAGGCGGCCAGATAGCGTGCCTTGACCGCGTCCGGCACCGTCGAGTCCGATGTCAGAAGGAAGCGGGTGCCCATCGCGACCCCCGCCGCGCCATAAGCGAGCGCGGCGACGAGGCCGCGCCCGTCGAAGAAGCCGCCCGCCGCGATCACCGGAATGTCCACCGCGTCCACGACCTGCGGCAGCAGCACGGTCGTTGCGACTTCACCCGTGTGCCCGCCGCCCTCGCCGCCCTGTACGACGACGGCGTCCGCGCCCCACGCCGCGACCTTCTCCGCATGACGCCGCGCGCCGATGGACGGGATGACGACCACCCCGGCATCCTTCAGCTCCGCGATCAGCTCCTGGGAGGGGGCGAGCGCGAAGGACGCGACCCGCACGCCCTCGTCGACGATGACCCGCACCCGCTCGCGCGCGTCGCCCGCGTCCGCACGGAGGTTGACCCCGAAGGGCTCGTCCGTACGGGACTTGACCTCCCGGACGGCCGAGCGCAGCTGGTCAACGGTCATCGTCGCGGAGGCCAGGATGCCCAGGGCGCCCGCGTTCGCCGTCGCGGAGACCAGGCGGGGGCCCGCCACCCAGCCCATGCCGGTCTGCACGATCGGGTACCGGACGCCGACCAGCTTGGTCAGCGCCGTCTCCATGCCCGCGGGGGCCGACGTCACGAGCGCACCTCGCGCTCGCGCAGACCGCGCGGGTCCACCACGTCCCGGATCAGCCGCAGTTCCTCCGCGGTCGGCTCGCGGGTGTGCGGCACGTCCTCCGCCTCCGCGAGCGTGAAGCCGGTCGCCTCGCGCACCTGCTCTACCGTCACGCCCGGATGCACCGAGATGAGGCGCATCGCGTGGTCGGCCGCCCCGAAGTCGAAGACGCCGAGGTCCGACACGACCCGGCGCAGGTCGTGGAAGCGCGTCGCGGAAGGACCGGCCGCCGCGGCGCTGTCGTAGCCGACCCCGCTGATCATGTCGACCTTCTCGACGAAGACCCGCTTCGAGTGCCGGGGGATCCAGTAACTCACCGGATTGTTGAGGGTGTTGACCGGGGCGCCGCGGACCCCGAGCAACTGGCGCTTGGGTCGCTCCCAGTCGCCGATGCAGGAGATGTTCTGGTTCCCGAAGCGGTCGATCTGGCTCGCGCCCATCATGACGTGACGCCTGCCGCCCATGGCCATCGTCAAGTGTTTGCGGTACGGCAACCAGCCCTCCGTCACCGCTGACGGCGCCCCCACGGCGGGCACGTCGCCGACCAGCAGCGCCTCCCCGTCCGTGAGCAGCAGGTCCGGAGAGAAGGTCAGCTTGGCCAGGCGGGCGCCGATCGCCGGGACCGTGCCCATCGGCGACGCCAGGATCTCGCCCGCGTCCCGCCAGGCCTCGGCACATGCGATCACGCAGTACTCGGCGCGGGTGACGGCGGACGTGGTCCCGGGTGCTCCGGACGCCGCCTTCGGGTCGGTCTGCGTCATCGCTGCTCCTTGTGCCAGGTCTGGACGGCCGATTGGTAGGCCTCTTCCGTACCGCTGAGGAAGCGCTCCTCGAACTCCTTCCAGGCCTCCGGGACGCCGGCGGCGGTGACGTACGCCTTCTGGAAGAGCTCGTCGCGGGCGTAGTCCGGCGCGCACGACGTGAAGTGCGCGCCCTTGGGCGTCTCGGTCACACCCGTCACCGCGTGCCGGGACACCAGCATCGTCTGCGGTGCCGCCTTCTCGGTGAGCTCGCTCGACCCGACGATCCGCTCGCACGACACGTACGCCGTGTCGGCCGCCTCGCAGAACAGGTCGTCGAAGTACGGGTCAGGGCCCAGATACTGGGCGTTGCCCAGGCGGTCGGCGCGGTTCAGGTGGACCAGCGCCGCGTCCATCCGCAGGGCGGGCGCGGCGACCAGTTCCTCCGCGTCCTCGTACGGCGAAGTGACCGTACGCAGCTGGGGGTTGACCCGCAGGACGTCCGAGCCGAGGCCCGCGCGGATCGGCAGGAACGGCAGCCGCTGCGCGCCGGCCGTCAGGCCCTGCATCATCATCGCCTCGTCCAGCTCGACCAGTTCGAAGGCGCCACGCTCGCGTGCCGCACGGAAGTGCGGCTCCAGCGGGATCGAGTCCAGGGTCGTGAACGCCGTGACCAGCTTGCGGATCTTGCCCGCCGCGGCGAGCAGGCCGACGTCCGGGCCGCCGTACGAAACGACCGTGAGGTCCGTGACATCGGACCGCAGCAGCGCCCGAACCAGCGCCATCGGCTTGCGGCGCGACCCCCAGCCGCCGATGCCGAGGGTCATCCCGCTCCGCAGACGCCCCACGATCGCGTCGGGCGTCATGGTCTTGTCCGTCATGCCCTGCCCTCCTCCTTCTTTCCGGAGCCTGTTCCGAAGCCCTCGCGGACGCGATCGGCCAGGCCGCTCAAATTCGCCTCGAAGGTGAAGCCCTGCTCGAAGCGGTAACTGCGGTGCACGTCGACCGGGTCGATGCCGTTGATCGCGGCCTTGGCGAACCGCAGCAGAGTCCCGTCCTTCTGAGCGATCTCGCGCGCCAACTCCATCGCCGCATCGAACAGTTCCGCGCGCGGCACGACCCGCCACACGGAGCCGTGCGCATGCAGTTCGGCCGCGGTGGCCGTGCGCGAGGTGTAGTACAGGGCGCGCATCAAGTGCTGCGGCACGAGGCGGGCGAGGTGCGTGGCGGCGCCGAGCGCGCCCCGGTCCAGTTCGGGCAGGCCGAACGTCGCGTCCTCGCTCGCCACGATCGCGTCCGCGTTGCCCACCAGGCCGATGCCGCCGCCCAGGCAGAAGCCGTTCACCGCGGCCACGACCGGGACCTCGCACTCGTACACCGCCGAAAACGCCTCATAGCACCCGCGGTTGGCACCAATCAGCGCGCTGTGGCCGCTGTCGCGCTGCATCTCCTTGATGTCCACGCCCGCGTTGAAACCGCGGCCCTCGGCGGTCAGGACGACGCAGCGCGTCCCGGGATCGCGGCCCGCCGCGCGCACCGCGGCCGCGAGGTCGAACCACCCCTGCACGGGCAGGGCGTTCACGGGCGGGAAGTCGACGGTGACGACGGCCACGCCCTTGTCCGGGGTGGAGGTGGAGACAGACATCAGAGGATCCGCTACCTTTCGACCAAGCCCTTCAACCAAACATTTGTTAGTTGGAAAGGTAGCAGCGATGACTGACACCCGACAGGTGGTGGTCGTCCCGCCAACCACGAAACGTTTCCCGCCAGTTCCGCATCACCGAGGAGTGCCGCATGACCTCAGCCAAGAAGCCGGGCGCAGGAATCTGTGACGGACGCGTCGTGATCGTCACGGGCGCCGGCCGCGGCCTCGGCCGTGCGCACGCGCGCGCGTACGCAGCCGCGGGCGCCAAGCTCGTCGTCAACGACCTCGGTGTGGGGCCCGACGGCTCCGGGGCGTCGGGTGGGCCCGCGCATGACGTCGTCGACGAGATCCGCGCGGCGGGCGGCGAAGCCGTCGCGCACGGCGGCGACATCGCCACGCCCGAGGGCGCCGCCTCTCTGGTGAGGGCCGCCCTCGACACGTACGGGCACCTCGACACCCTCGTCAACAACGCGGGATTCCTGCGGGACCGGATGCTGGTCAACCTCGAGGAGGACGACTGGGACGCTGTGATGCGCGTCCATCTGAAGGGGCACTTCCTGCCGCTCAAGCACGCGGCAGGCTACTGGCGCGGCGAGGCGAAGGCAGGCCGTGCCAGGCACGCGTGCGTGGTCAACACCAGCTCCGGCGCGGGGCTGTTGGGCAGCGTCGGGCAGGGCAACTACAGCGCGGCCAAAGCCGGGATCCTCGGGCTCACCATGGTCGCATCCGCCGAATTCGGCTCGTACGGAGTGCGGGTCAACGCGATCGCGCCCGCCGCGCGGACGCGCATGACGGAGCAGACCTTCGCGGACACCATGGCTGCCCCTGAGGACGCAGGCTTCGACGCGATGGCTCCGGAGAACGTGTCGCCGGTCGTGGTGTGGCTCGGCTCCGAGGCCTCCGCCGGTGTCACCGGCCGTGTCTTCGAGGCCGAAGCGGGACGCATCACCGTCATGGAGGGCTGGCGTCGGGGGCCGACGGCCGACAAGGGGGCGCGCTGGACCCCGGCGGAGGCGGGTGACGCGGCGATGCAGCTGCTGGCCGGCGCGGAGGCACCGCAGCCGGTCTACGGCCTCAGGTAGGGCGTGACGAAGTGGCCGCCGGACGGGCTCCAGAGGCTTCAACAGAGCCTCAGGATGCGCTCCCGAGGCTTCACAGACCCTCAGGACGCGCTCCCGAGGCTCCATTGGAGCCCGTTCTGCGGCATGCAGGCGGCCGTCAGACCCCGGACGCCACCCGCACCGGTTCCGTGCCTTCCGCGCTGTGCCGCTCCGCCCAGTTCTCCAGCGACGTACGGCATGCGTGGTCCAGGTGGCGCAGCCCCGCGAGGTCGAGCTCGATCGGGCGGTCCTGGGGCAGTGCCTCGAGCGCGTCGAGCATCTTGGGGAGGCGTAGGAAGGTGGCGTTGCCCGACAAGAGGACGCGGATCGGGCCCGCACCCTTGTCGACGACCTCCACCTGCACGTGCGACGTCTCCCACGCGGTCTTTATCACCGCGAGGACGAGACCGATGAGGACGCCCTCGAACATGCTGACTGTGACGATCGCCCCCGCCGTGACGACCAGGACGACCGCCTCACCGCGGTGTTCGCGCCACAGCACCGCCAACTGCCGCACGGGGACGAGCTTGCAGCCCGCGTGCACGAGGACACCCGCGAGCGCCGCGACCGGGATCAGGCCGAGCGCGTTGGGCAGCAGGGCCGCGAAGAGGAGCAGCCAGACGCCGTGCAGGACGCGGGACGCCTTCGTCCGCGCGCCCGCCCGCACGTTGGCCGAACTGCGGACGATGACGGCAGTCATCGGCAGGGCGCCGAGCAGCCCGCACACGGTGTTGCCCGCGCCCTGCGCCATGAGCTCCTTGTTGTACGACGTACGCGGACCATCGTGCAGCCGGTCCACCGCGGCCGCGCTGAACAGGCTCTCCGCCGACGCGATCAGGGCGAACGCGAGGACGGTGCCGACGGCGCCGAGACTCAGCAGATCACCGAAGGCGGCGGCGTCCGGCATCCGCACCGCCTCGATGAGCCCCTGCACCTCGACCGTGGCCACCGGAAGCGAGAAGAGCAGCGTGGCACCCGAGGCGAGCGCCACGGCGGCGAGCGGCGCGGGCACGACGCGGACCTTCGCGGGGAGCCTGTGCCAGAGGACGAGCACGGCGATGGTGCCCAGGCCGAGCCCGCAGGCGGTCAGCGCACGCTCCGAGCCGACCACGCCGATGAGCATCCCCGGCAGCCCGGCGATCTTGTCGAGGCCGCTCGCGGGGGCTTCCCGGTCCGCCATGGCGTACAACTGCCCGGCGATCAGGACGAGCCCGATCCCGGCGAGCATGCCTTCGACGACGGCCACGGAGATGGCGCGGAAGAAACGGCCGAGCCGCATTGCGCCCATGCCCAGCTGGAGAAGCCCGGCGGCGAGCACGAGGGCGCCGAGCGCCGCGAGACCGTACTCCCGCACGGCTTCGTAGACGAGGACGGTGAGTCCGGCGGCGGGACCGCTGACCTGGAGGCTGCTGCCGGGCAGCAGACCGGTGACGAGACCGCCGACGATGCCGGTGATCAGGCCGAGTTCGGCGGGCACCCCGGAGGCGACGGCCACGCCCAGGCACAAGGGCAGGGCGACGAGGAAGACGACTACGGAGGCGGCGACGTCGTGCCGCGCGTCAGCGGGCGCCCTGAACAGTGAGCGGGCGCGATCGGGCAGGGAGGCAGGGGAAGGCTGCATGTCGGTTGACTCCTGAGCGCCGTGGGGGGCGCATCGGTGTGACGTGGACCGGTGTTCGGGTCCGGCCGACGGACGCGTCAGGCGTGCGGGCCTGACGGCACGGCCGAGCCGGATGGGCCGATCAGCAGCGGAAGACCTGCAGCAGGGCGGGTAGTTCGCGGCCGGCTGGTCTCGACTCGCGGTGGGCGACGGTGACGGGGCGGTACACGCGCGTGCCGTCGTCCACGGTGGAGACCGTGCGGGCCTGGAGGGGTGGGGTCGTGTCGGGAGCGAGGTCGCGGCAGTTCGGGCGACCGCGGGCCCGGAAGCGTTCGGAGGTCTCTCCGGGGTGTGTGTCGTCGCCGCACTGCGCGTACGGCGCGGTGGCAGGCGGAGTGCGCGATTCCGTGCCGTACGCGGGCTCGTTGACCCCGTGGGCGAAGCACTGGACGACAACCAGGAGCACGGCGAGCAGCGCCGCGGGCAGCACCCGCCCGCGCACTACGGCTCCCGTCACGGTGGCAAAGTCCTCACGTGGCTGCGTAACTCGCATGGTCACCAAGTAACTTAACCCGCCAGTTGTGTCACCTGTGTGACCGGACGCTCACATGGCGCGATAGCCACCCTTCGATCACGCGTACGTGGCGCGTTTGCGCGGGCCGGGTGTTTTGGGGTGTGTACTGCGCGCCGGCATGGCTCTGCCGCGGTACGCCCGTATTGCGCCACCCGAAACCCCACCGAAACCACCCCACCGAACCGCCCACCTACACTCCGGCCCATGGCGCGGATCCTGCCCTTCCAGCCCAGGGGACTCCCCACCGGTGACGAGAGCGGGGCCGCCCTGCGGTTCCGCACCGTGCACGGCTACCGGCGCGCGTACCGCACAGCGGGTGAGGGACCAGCGATCCTGCTGATCCACGGCATCGGCGACTCTTCGGCGACCTGGTCCCCGCTGATCCCCCAACTCGCGCGTACCCACCTGGTCATCGCCCCTGACCTGCTCGGTCACGGCGCTTCCGAGAAGCCGCGGGCCGATTACTCGGTGGCCGCGTACGCCAATGGAGTGCGGGACCTGCTCGGCGCGCTCGGCATCGAGCGGGTCACCCTCGTCGGGCACTCGTTCGGCGGCGGAGTGGCGATGCAGTTCGCCTACCAGTTCCCCGAGCGCGTCGACCGGCTCGTCCTGGTGAGCACGGGAGGCGTCGGCCCCCAGGTCACCCCAGTGCTGCGGGGCGTCTCCCTGCCCGGCGCCGCGCTGCTGCTCTCCCTGCTCGGGCTGCCCGGTGCCGATCTGCCGGTGCGGGCGGTCGTCGCGCTGCTCCGGCTGCTCGACACCGGTCTCGGGCAGGACGCGCCGGAGTTGCTGGGCCTGGTCGACGCGCTGCCGGACGTGTGGGCGCGGGCCGCGTTCATCCGCACGCTGCGGTCCGTCGTCGACTGGCGCGGCCAGGTGGTCACCATGCTGGACCGCTGCTACCTCGCCCAGGGCATGCCCACGCTCCTGGTCTGGGGCGACCGCGACGGCGTCCTGTCGGTCGACCACGCGTTCACCGCGCACGAGGCGATGCCCGGCAGCCGCCTCGAAATCTTCCCGGGGGCCGGGCACTTCCCCTTTCACGCCGATCCCGTGCGCTTCCTCGCGCTCCTGGAGGAGTTCATCGGGGCGACGGAACCGGCCAATTGGAGCATCGACCAGTGGTGGCGCCTGCTGCGGGCGGGGCCGCCGGGCGACGACGCGTACGTCGACGAGATGGAGCGGCGGTATCGAGAGGCGAGCGAGCGGAGCGCCACATAGGTGCACCACATGGGTGCGCCACCCCTGGGCGCCCCAGCGGGCGCCCAGGGCTTGCGCCTAGGGCTTGCGCCAGACCGTCATGTCCGCGGTCAGGAAGCTGAACCCGCCCTTCGGCAGCGCGGTCGACTTCACCTGGACCACGAGCAGCGCGATGTCTCCGGAGGGGGACTTCACGCAGATCTCGCTGCCGGCCGCGGCCGCTGCCAGCGGGAGGTTGTGACTGTCGGCGCCCTTGAGGAGGAGACGGCAGGAATCGAGGGTGGCCCCCGGTTTGCCGTACAGCATGGTGATCACGCTCTTGTCGCTCTCCAGCGCGCAGCTGTCCCCGCAGACGAAGCGGATGTCGCCCTTGCGGTCCTTGCGGCTGACCGGCTCCTTGAGGCTCAGTGAGTTCTTCTCGTCCAGCCACTGCTGGGGGTACGCGACGGCTCGCGGCTGCGTGGACGCCGTCGAGGAGGGGCGTGACACATCCGGAGCCCGGCCGCTCTTGTCGCCGCTCTTGTCACCGGCCGTCCGTGAGGTCCCACCGGACTCTGAACTCTCACCGGTCCCCGACTTCTCACCGGTCCCGGAGCCCGAGGTCGTCCCGGATCCCGACGTGGACCCCGACGACCGTCCGGACGCCTCCGCACCGGACCGCGAGGACCCGTCGCGCTCGCGGAGCCGGTCCGTCACGTCCATGACCGTCCACGTCAGGCCCGCGAGCAGCAGCGCGCCCGCCGTCACACCGGCCGTGATGAGCGCGACGCGTCTTCGGCGGGTCCGCCGCCGCGCCTGAGGCCCCGCGGGTTGCGACTGCGGTGGCGCGAACAACGGCACAGTGTGCGCCGTGTTCACGGGAGGCACCGGAGGCACCTGATGCGTCTGATGGACCTGCTGCAACTGATGGACCGGGGTGGGGTGCGGGACCGGAGCCGGAACCGCCACCTCCGGGCCCGTGACCTCGCGCCAGACGGCGGGCCCTCCGCCCGCGTCGGCGTCCCCGCCGAGTCGCTGCCGGCACCAGTCGACGATCTCCGCCAGAGTCGCCCGCTCCGCCGGATCCGCGGCCAGGCACCGGGCGAACAACGGCCGGAGCTGCGCGGGCAGCAGGGACAGATCGGGCTGCGAGTGCACGATCCGGTACAGCACGCTGACCGAGGGACCGTCCCCGTACAGCGGTTCGCCCAGCGCCGCGAACGCGGCTGTCTGGCCGAGCGCGAAGACGTCGGTGGCCGCCGTGACCTCGCCCACGGACGCCTGCTCGGGCGCCATGAACTGGGGCGTGCCGACGACGGAACCCGTGGCCGTGTACGCGGACGTGGCGCCGGAGGTCAGCGAGATGCCGAAATCGATGACGCGCGGCCCGTCCGAGGCCAGCAGCACGTTCGACGGCTTCAGGTCCCGGTGCACGATGCCCGCGGCATGGATGGCCTGCAGTGCCTCGGCCACCCCCGCCATGAGCCAGAGGACCGCGGGCACCGGCAGCGGACCACGCCGGGCGACGGCGTCCGACAGGGAGGGGCCGGGTACGTACAGCGTGGCCAGCCAGGGCGGTGCGCCGTTCGCGTCGGCATCGATCAGCTCGGCCGTGTACGCGCCGCGGACCCGCTGGGCCGCCTTGATCTCCCGGCCGAACCGCCGCCGGAAGGCCGGGTCGTCGGCCAGTTCCGGACGTACCACCTTGATCGCGAGAGGGCGCCCGCCCTGCGTGTGCGACAGGTAGACCCGGCCCATGCCACCGGCGCCGAGCCGGGCGGCGAGACGGTATCCGGCCACCACGGGCGGATCGTCCGCCTGCAATGGCTTGAACACCTCAGGCACGTCGTTCATCGGCCCTCGTCCCCCTGCTCCCCAGATCCCCTGATCAGCAGCAGCCTAAAGGGTGCCTGGAGACCGCCCTCCTGAGCCCGGCCCTACCGCTCCTCCTCCGCGCGCTCCGCGAGGACCCGCTGTGCCACCGCGAACGCCGAATTGGCCGCGGGAACACCGCAGTAGACCGCCGTCTGGAGCAGTACCGCGCCGATCTCCTCGGGGGTGAGGCCAATGCGGCGGGCCGCCCGGACGTGCATGGCCAGCTCGTCGTAGTGCCCGTGTGCGACCAGGGCGGTCATGGTGATCATGCTGCGTTCGCGGTGCGCGAGGGTGGGGTCGGTCCAGATCTCGCCCCAGGCGTAGCGGGAGATGAAGTCCTGGAAGCGGGCCGTGAAGGGCGTGGTGTTCCCTTGCGCACGGTCCACGTGCGCGTCACCCAGGACCGCCCGCCGGACCGCCATTCCGCTCGCGGCGGCGCCCGTCAGGTGCGTGCGCAGGGCGGCGGTCACGGCCTCCGGGCGCTCGGCGGGCGCCAGATGCGAGGCGCCCGCAAGCTCCGTGAGGGATGCGCCCGGCACGGCGTCGGCGATCTCGCGGGCGTGGGCGGGCGGCGTCGCAGGGTCCTCGCGGCCCGCGACGACGAGCGTGGGCGCGGTGATCGTCGCCAGCGACTCCCTGATGTCGTACGCCGCCAGCGCATCGCAGCACGCGGCGTACGCGTCGGGGTCGGTGTTCCGGTGGTCGTCCACCAGGCCGGGGACCGTGAACCCGGGCGTGAACCACCGGCCGGGCGCGCTCTGTGCGAGGTCGGCGAGGCCCTCGCGGCGCACGAGTGCCGCGCGCTCCGCCCAGCGTGCGCTGCCGCCGAAGTGCGCCGACGAGCAGATCACGGCGAGGCTCTCCACCCGCTCCGGGTGGTGCGCGGCCAGGTGCAGGCCGACGGCGCCGCCGAGAGAGACGCCCGCGTACGCGAAGCGCTCGATGCCCAGGGAATCGGCGAGCGCGAGGACGAGCGATGCCAGGTCCGCGACGGTGGCTCCCGGGCCGATGAGGGCGGCGGGGGACGTGCCGTGGCCAGGCAGGTCCCAGCGCAGGACCCGGTGGGTGGTGGAGAGTTCGGGCGCCACGGCGTCCCACAGGGCGGTGGAGGTGCCGAGCGAGGGGCCGAGCAGGAGAGGGGGCGCGGTCGGGGCGCCCTCGGTGGTGTGGTGCGGCAGTTCGCCGGTCATCGTCGCTCCAGGGCTCGGTCCGTGAGGGCTCCGGCGGAGCCGGTGTAACGGGCGGGGTCGGTGAGTTCGGTGAGGTCGACGGCCGCGAGGCCGGGCTCCTCGGCGAGGACCTCCGAGAGGACGTCCGCGAGGGACGTGCCCTCGTCGAGGGTGCGGCGGGCCGCCGATGTGAGGAGCTCCTTCGCGCGGGCCCGGCCCAGGAGGGGTGTCAGCTCGGCCGTGAGGCGCTCGGAGACGATCAACCCGTGGGTGAGGCCGAGGTGTTCGCGCATCGCGTCCGGGTGGACCCGGAGGTTCTCGGCGAGCTCCACCGCCTGGTGGCTCGCGCCGCCGACCGTGCGGAGCAGGTCACGGAGGGGTTCCCACTCCGCGTGCCAGGCGCCTGCCGGGCGCTCGTCCTCGGCGGCCATCGACGCGTGGAGCGCCGCCGCGAGGGCGGGGGCGCGGCGGGCGGCGGACGCGATGAGGGTGGAGCGGACGGGGTTCGCCTTGTGCGGCATGGCGGACGAGCCGCCCCCCGCGCCCTCGGTGAGTTCGGCGAGCTCGGTACGGGTGAGGGTGAGGACGTCCACGGCCACCTTGCCGAGGGCTCCCGCGGTGAAGGCGAGGGCCGCGCCCAGGTCGGCGACGGGAGTGCGGAGGGTGTGCCAGGGCAGGACGGGCTCGGCCAGCCGGAGCTGACGGGCGTAGGCCGCGACGAGCCCTTCCCCGGGCCCGCCCGCATCCGGGACCGCCACTGACGGCGATTCGCCTGCGTACGCCCCGAAGGCCGCCAACGTGCCTGCCGCGCCCCCCAGTTGAGCCGGAAGCGTGGCCCGTACCGTCCTCAGTCTGTCCCGGGCGTCGAGCGCCAGTGCGCGCCAGCCCGCCGCCTTGAGGCCGAACGTCGTCGGGACCGCGTGCTGGGTCAGAGTGCGGCCCGGCATCACCGTGTCCCGGTGTTCCGCCGCCAGGCGGGCGAGCGCTGTCTCTGCACGGGTCAGGTCCGTCAGGATCAGGTCCAGCGTGTGCCGTGCGACGAGCATCGTCGCCGAGTCCATGATGTCCTGGCTCGTCGCGCCCCGGTGGACGTAGGGCGCCGCCTCCGCAGGCACCGCCGCCGTCAGGTCCGCGACCAGCGGGATCACCGGATTGCCGCCGGCCCGTGCGCGGAGCGCGATGTCGCGTACGTCGAAGCGGTCGGCGCGGGCCGCTTCGGTCACCGCCTCCGCAGCCTCCGCCGGGGCCAGCCCCACCGTCGCCTGGGCCCGCGTCAGTGCTGCCTCCGCGTCCAGCATCGCCTGGAGGAAGGCGGTGTCGTCCGTCGCGGCATCGGCGGGGGAGCCCGCTCGCCCGGGAGCGAGCAGGCCCACGTCGGTACCTTCATGACCGGGGGGAAGAAGACTCACTGGAACTCCAGGAACACCGTTTCGCCCTCGCCCTGAAGGCGGATGTCGAAACGGTACGTGTGGCTCGCCCCGGGGCGGGTGATCAGCGTCGCGCGCCGCGCCGGGTCGAGCGAGCCGAGGAGGGTGTCGCCGGGCTCGTCGACCAGGTAGGCGCGCGTGTACAGGTGGTGGAGCAGACCGCGCGCGAAGACGGCGACCGCGATGTACGAGACCCCGCCCGGCGGGAGAGTACGGACCGTCCAGTGGCCGTCCGCGTCCGTCGGGACGCGGCCGAAGCCCGTGAAGACGAGACCGTCGCGGCCGATGACCTCGCCCGTCACCGGGTCGTGCCGCAGCGATCCCGGTGAGCCTGTCCGTGAGCCGTCGGGCGCGGGCTGCCAGGTCTCGATGAGGGCGTCGGGGACGGGGTTCCCCGCGCCGTCGTACACGTACCCGTGCAGGGTGATCGTGTCCGGGTGGCCGGTCGGCGCGACCTCGCCGCCGCGCGGGAAGGGCAGCGCGTAGCCGTAGAACGGGCCGACCGTCTGGGAGGGAGTCGGGGCGTACGACATCAGTGGTTGTCGCCTTCCTCGAAGAGCGTCGCGGAGGGGCCGTCGAGGACGATGTCCCAGCGGTAGCCGAGCGACCACTCGGGGGTGGAGAGATCGTGGTCGTAGGCGGAGACGAGGCGCGCTCGCGCGGACTCGTCGGTGACCGAGCGCAGCACCGGGTCGTGGGCGAACAGCGGGTCGCCCGGGAAGTACATCTGCGTCACCAGGCGCTGCGTGAACGCCGTGCCGAAGAGCGAGAAGTGGATGTGCGCGGGGCGCCACGCGTTGACGTGGTTGCGCCACGGGTACGCGCCCGGCTTGATCGTCGTGAAGGAGTACGTTCCCTCGTCGTCGGTCAGGCAGCGGCCGAAGCCCGTGAAGTTCGGGTCGAGCGGCGCCGGGTGCTGGTCGAGCTGGTGGGCGTACCTGCCGGACGCGTTGGCCTGCCACAGCTCGACCAACTGGCCGCGCACGGGCCGCCCTTCGCGGTCCAGGACGCGGCCGGCCACGGTGATCCGCTCGCCGAGCGGCTCGCCCAGATGCTGGCGCGTCAGGTCGCGATCGAGCGCCGTGATGTCGGTGACGCCGAACGCGGGACCGCTCAGCTCCACGGCCTCCGGGTCGCGCAGCGGGATCAGGGACTGCTTGGGGTGGCGGAAGTGGCTGCTGCGGTACGGGGGATAGTCGCGCGGCGGGTGGTCGGCGGGCGCGGGCGACGCCTGCGCCCTGGCGACCTCCGCGTCTATCTCCTGCTGGCTCAGCCCGTCGGGCAGGGGTTCGGTGAGGGTCATGTCTCTCGGCTCCGTGGGTACGGCGTGCTGCTGGTGGTCGGTGAGGGCGGAACGGGGCGGCTCAGCGTTCGAGGACCAGGGCCAGGCCCTGACCGACGCCGATGCAGAGGGTGGCGACGCCGACTCCTGTGCCTTTGCGGGCCAGTTGACGGGCGACGGTCCCGGCCAGGCGGGCGCCCGAGGCGCCGAGGGGGTGGCCCAGCGCGATGGCGCCGCCGAGGGGGTTCAGGACGGCCGGGTCGAGGTCCGGCCATTCGGCGACGCACCCCAACACCTGTGCCGCGAAAGCCTCGTTGAGCTCCAGCGTGCTCAGATCACCGAAGGACCTGCCCGCCTTCGCGAGCGCCCGGTCGACGGCCTCGACCGGGGCGAGACCGAAGTAGTGCGGTTCGGTCGCGGAGACGGCGGACGCCGACACGCGGGCGAGCGGCTCGCGGCCCGTCGCCTTCAGGCCCTCCTCGTCGACCAGGAGCAGCGCGGCGGCGCCGTCGTTGAGCGGCGACGCGTTGCCGGGCGTGACCGTGCCCTCCGTGGTGCGGAAGGACGGCTTGAGCGTGGCCATCGCTTGCGGGGAGGCGTCGGGGCGTACGCATTCGTCGCGCTCGGCGAGGACGGGCTCGCCCTTGCGCTGCGGTACGGCGAGCGGTGCGACCTCCGCGTCGAAGCGGCCGTCCGTCCAGGCCTGGGCCGCCTTGCGGTGTGATGCCAGGGCGTAGGCGTCCTGCTGCTCGCGGGTGATGCCGTGCTTGTCCGCGATGAGTTCGGCGCTCTCGCCCAGCGGGATCGTCCACTGTGGGTCCATCTTCGGGTTGACCATGCGCCAGCCCAGGGTGGTGGAGTACAGCTCGGTGTGCCCGGCGGGGAACGGCTTGTCGTTCTTGGGCAGGACGTAGGGGGCGCGGGTCATCGACTCCACTCCGCCGGCCAGGGCGATGTGGAGGTCTCCGCAGGCGATGGCTCGCGCGGCCTGGATGACGGCTTCGAGCCCGGAGGCGCACAGCCGGTTGACGGTCACGCCCGGCACCGTCACGGGCAATCCCGCGAGCAGGGCTGCCATGCGGCCGACGTTGCGGTTCTCCTCGCCCGCGCCGTTCGCGTTGCCGAAGTAGACGTCGCCGATCCGGGAGGGGTCCAAGTCCGGTGTACGGGCGAGGAGTTCACGGATGGCGTGGGCGCCGAGGTCGTCGGGGCGGACCCCCGCGAGCCCCCCGTTGTACTTGCCGAAGGGCGTACGGACCGCGTCGACGATGTAGACGTCCCTCATGACATGGCCTCCGACGTGTGCACCTCGGCGGCGGTCTTGGAGACGATCTCGTCCGCGGTGACCCCCGGGGCCAACTCGACGAGTTCCAGGCCGGTTTCGGTGACGTCCAGGACGCCGAGGTCGGTGATGATCCGGTTCACGCAGGCCCGGCCGGTCAGCGGCAGCACACACTCCTGGAGGATCTTCGGGGAGCCGTCCTTGGCGGTGTGCGACATCGCCACGATCACCGTGCGCGCCCCGTGCACCAGGTCCATCGCCCCGCCGATCCCGGTGATCATCTTGCCGGGGATCGCCCAGTTGGCCAGGTCCCCGCGCGCGGACACCTGCATGGCGCCGAGCACCGCGACATCGATGTGCCCGCCGCGGATCATCCCGAAGGAGAGCGCGGAGTCGAAGTAGGAGGCGCCGGGCAGGACGGTGACCGTCTCCTTGCCCGCGTTGATCAGATCCGGGTCCACCTCGGCGTCCGTGGGATACGGGCCCACGCCCAGGATGCCGTTCTCGGACTCCAGGACCACCTCAACGCCCTCGGGGAGGTGGTTGGGGATCAGCGTGGGCAGCCCGATGCCCAGGTTCACGTACTGACCGTCGCGCAGTTCGCGGGCGGCGCGGGCCGCCATCTGCTCACGGGTCCAGGCCATCAGCTGTTCACCGTCCCCCGTGCCGGAGGCGCGGATATCGTGCGCCGCTCGATGCCCTTGTCCGCCGCCTGCTCCGGGGTCAGTTCGACGACCCGCTGGACGTAGATCCCCGGCAGGTGTACCGCGTCGGGGTCGATGTCGCCCGGCTCGACGAGCTCCTCCACCTCGGCGATCGTGACCCGCCCGGCCATCGCGGCCAGGGGGTTGAAGTTGCGGGTGGACTTGTTGAACACGAGGTTCCCGTGCCGGTCACCCCGGGCGGCCCGCACCAGCGCGAAGTCGGTGCGGATGCCGCGCTCCAGGACGTACTCCTGCCCGTCGAACTCCCGCACCTCCTTGGCCGGTGACGCGAGCGCCACCCCGCCCGAGCCGTCGTAGCGCCACGGAAGGCCGCCGTCGGCGACCTGCGTGCCCACCCCGGCGGGCGTGTAGAACGCGGGAATCCCGCACCCCCCGGCCCGCAGCCGCTCGGCGAGCGTGCCCTGCGGGATCATCTCGACCTCCAGCTCACCGCCCAGATACTGACGGGCGAACTCCTTGTTCGCCCCGATATACGACCCGGTCACCCGCGCGATCCGGCCCGCCGAGAGCAGCACCGCGAGCCCCGACTCCATCGCCCCGCAGTTGTTGGACACCACCCGCAGGCCCGAAACCCCGGCCTCGTACAGCGCCCCGATCAGCACGCCGGGCACACCGCTCAAGCCGAAACCGCCCACCGCGAGCGACGCGCCGTCCGGCACCTCGGCCACCGCGTCGGCGGCCGAGGCCACCACCTTGTCCATCCGTCGAGCCCCATCTCTTCCAGGCCGTCGATGCCCTGCCAATTAATCAGGGCACTGACTATTTCTACGAGATGGAACTTACGCTGCCACTCGTTCCCTGGGCCGTCAAGGGCGAGTACTGTGGCGCCTACTGTTCAGTGCACCTACGGAAATCTCGTGGAGGACCTCATGGCCGCGGTGGACCTGACCACCCACCCCGGGCACCTGGCCCGGCGTCTGCAGCAGGCGCACTATCTGCTGTGGAACACGATGGTCTCCGAGGAGATCACCTCGCCCCAGTTCGCCGTCCTGAACGCGCTCGTGGCCGAGCCCGGCCTCGACCAGCGCACCGTCGGCGAGCGGGTCGGCCTCGACCGGTCCACCATCGCCGAGGTCATCAGCCGCCTCATCCGGCGCGAACTGCTCGACAAGGTGCGCGACCCGCAGGACGGCCGCCGGTATCTCCTGCACCTCACGGACGAGGGCAGGCGCACGCACCGCAAACTGACCGTGCGGACGGCCCGGATGAACCAGGTCTTCCTCGGGCCGCTCTCGGCGGACGAGCAGACCGTGTTCTTCGACCTGATCCAGCGGGTCTCGGAAGCGGCGGAGGGGCTGCGCAATCCCGCAGAGCCCCTCGCCACCGGCAGGACCTGACTCAGGCCTTCGCGTACACCACCCACACCTGGCCCTTCGCGAACGGCAGTTGCTCCCCGCCGTCCGCCGTCGTGAACTCCGTGCCGTCCTCCGGGGACGGGCGCTCCCAGCGCGCCTCGTAGGCCCGGCCGTCCCGCAGGACCCGCGCCTTCCCCGAGCCGACGGTCTCGGTGAACGGCGTGTTGTTGCCCGAGCGGTCGTGGAAGCGGGACTCGCGCACCTTCACGTACTGCACGACGACCGTCGACGCGGCCAGGGTCTTGCCCGCGGTGGTGCGGGCCTGCTCGCCGTCCATGGAGACCAGCCAGCGATCCTGCTCGGCCGACCAGCTGAAGGTGAAGCGCGCCGCGGGGAAGCGCACGGTGCGCTCGTGTTCCGGGGTGCCGCCCTTCGGGCGCGGGCCGAAGCTGAAGCCCGTGCTCTCCAGGCCCGACTCGCGCGGATCCGCGTTCAGCGCTTCGGGGCGTACGAAGAGGTTGTGCGGAGCCACCTTGCCGCCGCCGCGGAAGTAGGCGTCGCCCGGCGCCTTGCCCGGGGACAGCGGTCGCAGGGGAGCCGCCGAGATCAGCGGGAGGAGCTTCGACTGTGCCCCGGAGAACGCGAGAACCGGATCGTCGAACTGCCGGAGCAGATCAAGATCCGTCTCCCGAGCGCTCCGTACCGGTCCGATCACGGGCGGCAGTCGTCCCGCGTACACCGCCATCAGGCGGCTCAGGCCCGCCTCGACCTGCTCCGCGTACACGACGTCGGCCGCTTCCAGGCCCGTCTGCGGGCGTGCCGGTCGTACGTTGTCGATCTTCACGGCGAGTACGCGTCCATCGTCGCCGCCGGGTGCTTTCCCGTCGGCCCCACTCGTGTCGCTCAGGGTGCAGCCGGGCGCCAGGCCCATGGTGACGGCGGCCGCCACCGCCGCCACCATGGCGCGTCGTGTCCGTACCCGCGATCGCGTTCCCGCTCCCGTTCCCATACGGACTTCCTACCCCGTACGCCCCCGCTCTCCCGTTCCGCGGCCCCTCAGCCCAGATCGAGGGCGTTGCGCAGGCCGAGCCGGTAGCGGGTGCGGTCGTGGCGCTTGAGGAGCTCGATCGCGGGGGCGCGGAACAAGGGGGTCACCGTGCACGGTGCGGCGTCCGAGCCGACCCGCTTCAGGATGGCGTTCACCGCCTGTCGTGCCGACGTGTTGGCACCCTCCATCGTCGCTAGGTCGATCGGCACGGCCACGTAGTCGCCCGCCAGATAGAGGTTGGGGATCTTCGTGGTGGCCGACGGGCGGTTGTGGAGGGTGCCGACCGGATGGATGAGGAGCTCGTCCTCGTTGGTCGGGTTCGGCGTCCCGATGCCGTCGACACCCGGGTCCAGGAACCACGAGTGCAGTTTGCCGTCGCTCAGGACGACCTTGCCGGTGTCGTTGAGCGCGGCCTTGAGCTGCGCCCACACCTCCTTGGCGACCTCGTCGCGCGTACACTCCTTGGCCGTCTTGCCGTAGAGGATCCCCGGCTTGTCCCACTCGGAGATGTCCACGGAGAGGCAGTCGACCGCGACGCCGTCTCCGTAGTCCGCGGGAAAGTCACGGTCCGGCCAGTGGCCCGCCTGCGCGATGCCGGTGAGCGACCAGGGCGAGTCGATGAGGTTGAAGTGGCCCTTCACCACCGGCGGACGCTCCGTCAGATAGAACTGGATGCCCGTCATCCAGTCCGTCTCCAGCTTGTCGCAGCGACCCAACTGCGGGTCTGCCGCCTTCAGTTCCGCGCTCCACGTCCTGCGCGCGTGCTCCACCGGCATGGCCTGGACGTAGTGGTCGGCGGTGACGTCACGGCGTACGCCGTCCGGATCCTCGACGACGGCCTTCGTGATGTGCCCGTCCGCGAACCCCAGTTGACGCACGTCCCAGCCGACGCGGAACTCCACGCCGAGCGACTTCAGATGGGTCACCCACGGGTCGATCCACGCCTCGTTCGTCGGCGCGTTGAGCAGTCGGTCGGGCGGGCCGTCCGCGCCCTGGCCCAGCACGTTGAAGACGAAGGCCTCGCCGAGCGTGCCGACGGTGCGGGTGCTCGCCTCCTCGGCCTTGGTGGCGACGATGTTGCGGGTCACGCCGATCGCGAGGATGCGCTGGTAGTCCTTCGACATCTCCGCGGCGCGCACGAACTCCCACCAGGGCGTCGACTCCCAGGTGTCGTCGCGGCGTTCGTCGCAGCTGGTGAGGAAGACCAGTGCGCGGTTCACGAAGTACGCGGCCTCGTGCGCGGGCAGGTTGAAGGCGGTGTCCAGGAGCGCGGTGAGCGCCCGCGCGATGTCGTCCAGGGTGAGCTTCTCCGGCTCGCTGCCCGGCCACGGGATCGGCATCCGGATGTCCTCGCGCCCGGTGCGCGCGAACGACATCTCGCGCGGAGCGGCCAGGTTGTCCCAGACGCCGTTCGCGTTCCCGGGGAAGGGGATGCGGCGCATCGTGTCCGGGAGGTTGTGGTAGATCCCCGGGATGAAGCGGAAACCGTGCTCGCCGGGCAGCGGCCTGCGGTTGCCCTTCGCGCTGTTCGGTACGTCCATGCTGCGGGCCTTGCCGCCAAGCGCCCTGCGTTCGTAGACCGTGACGGCGAAACCGCGCTCGGCCAGCTCATGGGCGGCGGTCAGGCCCGCGACGCCACCGCCGAGCACGGCCACGTTCCGCAGCGCCGGATCCGCCTGCGGGGCGCGGTCGTCGGCCGCCGCCGGCAGCGCTCCCGCGCCCAGCGCCACCGCGCCGCCCGCCGCGGCGGCCCCCGCGACGAACGTCCGTCTCGTACTGCCCGCAGCTCCCGAGCACCCCATGAACCGGCCCCCTTACCGTAGGTAACTCCCGCATCAGGCGCAGGAGCTTACGGTCGGTGTCCGTGACGTGGAAGCGGCGTGCGGGCGCGGGCCCGAACATTGGCGAGAATGCGTTCCCCAGGGGGCACGGGTGGTTCAGCGCCGTCCGGCAGTTCCCGGTAGAGCGATGCGGTGTTCACCGCGCATCAGAGGTTCGGCGACGGCAGCCGGTTCCCAGTGATCCTCGACATCACCGACCGCGAACAGCCCACCGTGCGCGGCGCGGACTGTCCCGTCCCGCGCGCCGGTACGCCGGCCGGCGCTAGCGCAGCACGTCCGCCAGGTCGTACCGGACCGGCTCCTCCAGCTGGGCGAACGTACAGCTGTCAGGGGTACGGTCCGGTCGCCAGGTGCGGAACCGTGCCGTGTGCCGGAAGCGCTGCCCGTTCTCCATGTGGTCGTACGCCACCGCGTACCAGGCACCTCCCAACGGGTCCTTCGACAGGCGGGGACTCGCGGCCGGAGGGAAGATCCACTCATGAGTCAGGTGCGCCTACTGGGAGCGTTGCAGGCGGGGTCGATCCGGAGTCCCCAACATGACTCCTGGTGTGGAATCAGCCGGGGACGGGACCGGTTGTGACCTACACCACCGGCCGGCTCACTCGCTGACGTGTTGGCATACGACGTGGACGGTGAGGATCTGCTCGTCGCTGCTCTTGTTGTCGACTACGACAGTCCAGACCTTGTCTGCCTTGTTGGGGTAGCTGCTGACGATGTCGGCGAAGTTGGAGCCGTCGCTCGCGTCCTCGTATCCTCCGCTTGCCACCTCGGTGCCTGCGGGGCACGTGGGGCTGTCGTACCTGCGCTGAAGGTTCCCACCTACGGTGTGCCTTGCGCTGAGGATGGTAGGCGCCTTGGTTGGGCCTGGGTCTCCCTTTTCCCCCTTGGCACCATCGGCACCGTCCTTGCCTGCCTTACCCGGTGCGCCTGCGGCCCCGTCCTTTCCGGGTGTCCCTTGCGCCCCCGTCTCTCCCTTGGCTCCCTGCTTCCCGTCCTGGCCGTCAGTGCCAGGCTCCCCCTGGGGTCCGGTCTTACCGGTCTCTCCTGTGTCGCCCTTAGCTCCGTCGTCGCCCTTGGGTCCTGCGGGACCTACATCACCCTTGTCGCCCTTCACACCGTTGGTTGAAGTGCCGTCCTTTCCAGGATCGCCCTTCTCTCCCTTGGGCCCTTGAGGGCCCGTGTCTCCCTTGTCGCCCTTGACTCCGTCGGTTGAGGTCCCGTCCTTGCCGTCCTTGCCTGGCTTTCCGGGGTCTCCCTTAGGTCCGGTAGGGCCTACAGGTCCCGTCTTGCCTGTGTCACCCTTCTCCCCCTTGTCACCCTTGCTGCCGTTGGTGTTGGTTCCATCCTTACCGGGCTCGCCCTTGTCGCCCTTAGGGCCTGCGGCGCCTGTAGCGCCGGCTTCGCCCTTCTCGCCGCGCGGTCCTGCTGGACCGTCAGCGCCTGCCACACCCTGTGGTCCTTGCTCGCCTGTCTCGCCCTGGTCCCCCTTGGGGCCCTGCGGTCCGGGAGGGCCAGGAGGACCGACTCGGCCACCTGACTCGTTGGTGCACCACTTCACGTAGCTGTTGTTCTTCGTGTAGCGGGCGGATACCCAACCGGTCTTGCTGGTGAGGCGGTACCAGAGCCGGTTTCCGGCGACGTTCTGTCCATTGGTCTTGCACGTGATCTGTAGGACAGTTCCGCGTCGGAAAGTGTCGGTGACGGTAGAAGCCGTGGTTGCCTTCGCACGCGCGTGCAGAGCTGTGCGGGCCACAACGGTGCCGGTTGCTGCGGCTGCTTCCGCTACGGGAGCTACAGCGACTGTGAGGCCGGTGAGAAGCACTACGGCTGCGGCTCTTTTGGTTGGGTTCATGCGGGCACGCTAGGTGGCTGCCATATTGGATGCTTGTAGGGCACAGCGAGAGTCCTACGATTGGCGTATCCAAAGGTCAGGGAGAGCAGGCGAACGGTCTTGGCGCTCGGGGGCTTCCGTTGTTGTTGCAGCCTGTGTGAGCCGGCCAGCACGCAAAGTGAACTCGCCCTGGGCTCCAGGGCAGTTGAAAGCCCCGCCGCACGCCGTGTGCTGCGGGGGAAGCACATGGGGTGTACGACGGGGCCTGGCTGGACGGCATGGGCTTGTTGGTCGCGGTCGAAGACGTGACCGCAGTCCTCACACTTCCACCGGCCTGTCAGTAGCTGCTGAGAGCCGACATGGGTACTGCGGCAGTCGGGGCATTCCATCGGGTCACCTTTTGGCAGTAGTCGCGGCAGCGATACGAATTGCTTCCGCTATCTGCTCGACGTGCTCAGCCCTGAGCGCCGGAACTTGCACGTACGCGTGTCCCTGGCGTCGCCCCACCATGGGCCTGACACCTTCATAGGCCGACTCGGGGAGGCCGAGCAGTGCCAACTTCGTGCAGTGCGCTGCTGGCGTCACTGGCCTTGTGGAGACTGTCCCGCCACGTCTGCATATCCACTGCCATCACGCCTTCGCGTGATCGGCTTGGTGGTGGTCGCGCAGCTCCACGTTGCTGTCACTGACGCCGCTGTAATTGCCCGTCGACCGGGCGTTCTCGCGGTGAGTGCAGATGCTCAGGCACGTCTTGCAACCTGGCTTTGCACGGGGTTCCGGGGGCAGCTCGCTAAGCCCGTAGCTCTGTGGTTTCTGCGTCACCACGTGGCCACCAACCCTCGCTATACGGCTCTCCTGCGGTGCGAAACCAGTCTGTGTACGCGGAAGGTTGGGGAGGGAGGATGTTGTAGTCGGTGTGGACCCAAGTTCCGTCACCGTCAAAGACGTTGAACTGAACGAGCCGGTCATCGAACAACCAGAAGTCATTGCCAGGTAGGGCCAGTTCGGATGCCTCACGCCGGGGCAGCCACCGGACCTGTTCGCCGCAGGCCACGTTCCCGTACGTGACGTCGTGCTCCCACCTGATGTAGTCGGAGGCGGGTTCCCCGATGACGCGGGCTCGGCGCACGGTGACCCCTTGGGCGGTCATGTCTTGGATGAGACCGTGCCAATCGTCCCGCCACCACGATGAACGGTCGGACCAGTCCTTGCGTTCGCCTGCCAGCCAGGCGTCAAAGGCGGGGTGTTTGCCGGGGACGCGTACGAGTCGCGGGTCTCAAGGTGCACGGCTGAGCGCTCGCACTGCCTGAGCAGCGTGGCGAACTCAGCGAGACTCTGCGACACGGATTGCCTCCTTGAGGAGCGGGATCATCCTCGGTTCAAGGACGATCGTTGACTCGTCGTCTGCGCGGGGCGAGTCGTGACCGAGGTCAGCGTGCGCCGTCTTGCCCTGGACGACTAAGCGCTTCTCGTCGTCCACCCAGATTGCTGGGGCAACCGTTCACGTCCGACTCTGGATCTTTGCCAATGAATGTGTAGCTCATGCTTCGCGCCCTCCCTGAGGTTGTTGCGCTGCGTTGCAGAGCGTCACTCCTCCGGATACGGCTGGTCAAGCGGGCCGGGAGGTACGGGCGGAGACATGGGCCGTACGTCCGGCTCCTGGACAGGTCAACTAGCAAGGCAACGTTGGAGAGTCGGTCTCGCACCCCGGAGCGAGTCCTAGCCTGGTACTCCGGGCAACAGGTCGGCGAGGTTGTACACGGGCTCTTCGAGTTGTCCGTAGGTGCAGCTTGTCGGCGTGCGGTCGGTCCTCCACCGTCGCCAGCGTGCTGTGTGCCGGAAGCGGGCGGGTTCGTTTAACCTGTTGGAAAGGGTGTCGTACGCCACCTCGCAGACGCGCTCGGGGCGCAGCGGCATCCAGGACAGGTCCTTCTTGCCCGACCAGCGGCTCGGTGCGCCCGGCATCCGGGACGTCTCGTGCGCGGACTCGTCGGCCCAGGCCGCCCAGGGGTGGCCTTCGGCCGACTCCATCCGCAGCGGCTCCAACTCGTCGACGAGCTCCGCGCGCCGCCCCATGGAGAAGGCCGCGCAGACACCGACGTGTTGCAGGGTGCCCTCGTCGTCGTACAGGCCGAGGAGGAGCGAGCCGACGATGGGGCCGCTCTTGTGGAAGCGGTAGCCCGCGACCACGCAGTCCGCGGTGCGCTCGTGCTTGATCTTGAACATGAGGCGTTCGTTCTGCCGGTAGCGCAGATCGAGCGGCTTGGCGATGACGCCGTCAAGGCCCGCGCCCTCGTACTGCTCGAACCACTCCTGGGCGAGTTCCGGGTCCATGGTGGCGGGCGCGAGGTGGACGGGGGCACTCACGCCTTCCAGGGCCTCGGTGAGAAGGCCCCGCCGCTCGGTGAGAGGTGTGTCGAGGTGCCCCTGATCTCCCAGGGCGAGCAGATCGAAGGCCACGAACGAGGCCGGGGTCCGCTCGGCCAGCGTCCGCACCCGGGACGCGGCGGGGTGGATGCGCTCCGTGAGCGCGTCGAAGTCGAGCCGCCCGCCTTGGGCGATCACGATCTCGCCGTCGAGGACGCAACGTGCGGGAAGGCGCTCCAGCAGGGCCTCGGCCAGCTCAGGGAAATACCGGGTCAGCGGCTTGCCCGTACGGCTGCCGATCTCCAGGTCAGCGCCGTCCCGGAAGACGATCGCGCGGAAGCCGTCCCACTTGGCCTCGTACTGCATGCCCGGCGGGATCCTCGCCACGGGTTTGGCGAGCATGGGCTTGACGGGGGGCATCACCGGCAGATCCATGCCTCGATTCTGTCCCCATACGCCACACTCCGCCCGGTATGCGCCTCTCGCTCATTGCGCCTAGCGTGGCCGCATGGGTGGTAAATCGGTCGAGCTCGACGCGGGCGGGCGGACGGTGCGGCTCTCCAGTCCCGACAAGGTCGTCTTTCCGGAGCGCGGCTTCACCAAGCTGGACGTCGCCAACTACTTCCTCGCGGTCGGCGACGGGATCGTCCGCGCCCTGCACGACCGGCCCACGACGCTCCAGCGCTTCCAGGACGGGGTCACCGGCGAGTTCTTCTACCAGAAGCGCGTCCCCAAGAACCACCCCGAGTGGATCCCCACGGCCACCATCGCCTTTCCCAGCGGCCGCACCGCCGAGGAGATGTGCCCCACGGAAGTCGCGGCCGTCATCTGGGCCGCCCAGTTCAACACGCTGACCTTCCACCCCTGGCCGGTCCGGCGCGAGGACACCGACCACCCCGACGAACTCCGCATCGACCTGGACCCGCAGCCCGGCACGGACTACGCCGACGCGGTGCGCGCCGCGCACGAGCTGCGTGCGGTTCTCGACGCGTACGGACTTCAGGGCTGGCCCAAGACCTCCGGCGGGCGGGGCATGCACGTCTTCGTGCCCATCGAACCGAGGTGGGACTTCACCGGCGTACGACGGGCCGCGATCGCCTGCGGGCGCGAGCTGGAGCGCCGTATGCCCGACGCCGTCACGACCGCGTGGTGGAAGGAGGAGCGGGGCGAGCGGATCTTCGTCGACTACAACCAGACCGCCCGTGACCGCACCATCGCCTCCGCCTACTCGGTGCGGCCCCGGCCGAACGCCCCCGTGTCGGCGCCGCTGACCTGGGACGAGGTCGACGACGCGGTGCCGGAGGACTTCGACGTCGGCACGATGCCGGAGCGGTTCGCCCGACTCGGCGACGTGCACGCCGAGATGGAGAAACACGCCTTCTCCCTGGAGCCCCTCCTCGAACTCGCCGAACGGGACGAGCGGGAGCACGGACTCGGCAATCTGCCCTATCCGCCCGAGTATCCGAAGATGCCGGGCGAACCGAAGCGGGTCCAGCCGAGCCGGGCCAAGCACGAGGAGTAGCGCGGCGGGCGGGCTCAGATCGGGTACGCCGTGTGGATGTTCCCGTCGCGGACGACCACCTCGACCTCGTTGGTCACCCTGCCACTGCCGTTGCCCCGACGGGGCTGCCGTAGTCGAAGCGGTGGATGTGGCTGTCCTGGCCCATCGTGGACGTACGTGATGTGGCCCGACCTGCGCACCAGGGTGCCGTCGTAGACGCGCGTTGTACTCGGCGTCGTTCAACGGAGGCGTCAACGGCTCCCCCCAGCACGGGGCATACGCCCGACTGCACGCCTGGCGCGGGCTGTACGCGATGCTCGGTCTGTCCGCCGGTACGCCATTCCTCGACGCCGTGCGGTATGCCGCCGACTGCCGGTGGCTGCGCTTCATGGCGTTCACGCGGTGGTTCCACCACGACACGGCCGACGTGGGCTTCGCGGTGCTCGATCCGTCCCGTACGCGGGTGGCCGTTCTGGCGGCCACTGACACCGACACCGACGACTGAAGCCGCCCCGCCCCGCCACACGCAACGGCGCCCCCGCCCCGGACAGGGGCGAGGGCGCCGCAGTGGGATGCGGTCAGCCGTGGTGGTCCGCGGTGACTACAGCTCCTTGACCCTGATGTCCCGGTACGAGATCACATCCGTGACCCCGTGGACCTGGAGACCGACGTAGCCGGACGAGTAGCGCCGTCCGTCCGTGCCCGGGTCGTCGCCACGCGGCGGTGTGAAGACCTGGCCGCCGGTGTTGTCGAACTCGTTGATCAGGACTCCGTTGCGGTAGATCGAATAGTGCTGGTCCACCACCTTGATCTCGTAGTCGTTCCACGTGCCCTTCGGGGTGACCCCGGCGCCGCCGAGGCCTACCCGGTCGAAGCCGTAGATCGACCCCGTCTTGTACATGTCGCCGTCAGGCCGGTCGAGCATCTGCACCTCGTGCCCGTACTTGATGGCGACCCACTCCGGACGCGACTCCTCCGGGTGGTCGTGGACCTGCGGGAAGCGGACGAAGGCACCGCCGTTGGCGTTGCCGTTGCCCGGCGCGTCGTCACGCCACTGGAGCTTCAGCGAGAAGTCGCCGTACTTGCGCTGCGGGAACCACAGCATGCCCATGCCCTCGACGGTGGTGCTGCTGGTGATCGAACCGTCGGGGTTCAGGCCGAACTTGCCGCCGCCGACCTGCTCCCACTTGTCCAGGGACTCCTGGGTGCCGTCGAAGATCTTGCGGTAGCCCTCGGTCTGGCCGGGCTTGCCGATGCCGGACTGCTTGGCGGCACGATTGATCTTGTTGTACTCGCGCTGGTCGATTTCACCGGCCTTCAGGAGCCTGTCCGTGACGCTCTTGACGTGCTTCAGGAAGAGCGCGTGGGACGTCCACTCCTTCTCGTCCTCGATCAGCTCGTTGATGCGGCACCGGTTGTTGGTGACGCGGTTCGGGATGCCCGTGTCGACCGTGCCGACGATGACCGTCAACCGCTCGTCGAACTCGGCGCAGTTGGGCGACGGGACCCCGCCGCCATCCGTGACCGTGAAGGAGACGTCCTTGGCCTCGGCGGTGTTGCCCGCCTTGTCGCTCGCGCGGTACGCCACCGTGTGCCGGCCCACGCGGTCGACGACGACCGGATCGGCGTACGCGAGGTACGGACCGCCGTCGAGCGAGTACTCGACCTTGTCGACACCGGAGTCGGCGTCGGTCGCGGTGACCGTCACCTTCGCCTTGCCGATGTACGCGCCGTCCGAGTTCTTGTCGCCCTCGACCTTCGCGGCGGTCTCCGGCGGCGTCTTGTCCTCGACCGGCGGCGTGACCACGGTGAACTCGACGGACTTCTCCGCCGCCTGGTTCCCCGCCTTGTCCGACGCGCGGTAGCGGATCTTGTGCGCGCCCGCCGCGTGGACCATGACCGGCGCGGTGTACGCCGTCCACTCGCCGCCGTCACCGACCGCGTACTCGATCTTGTTGACGCCGGAGCCGGTGTCGGACGCCGTCACGGTGACGGTCGCCATCCCGATGTACTCGCCCTTGTCGTTCTTCTCGCCCGTCACCGTGGCCGAGGTCTCCGGTGGTGTCTTGTCGTCGGACGAGGGTGGGACCACCGTGAAGTCGACGGCTTTCTCCGCCGCCACATTGCCCGCCTTGTCGCTCGCGCGATAGCGGATCTTGTGGGTGCCGACCTGGTCGACGACCACGGGCGCCGTATACGGCTGCCAGGCGCCGTCGGCCCCGACCGCGAACTCCGTCTTGTCGACGCCCGAACCTTCGTCGGTCGCCGTCACCGACACGGTGGCGGAACCGACGTACGCACCATCGGAGTTGGTCTGTCCCTCGACCTTGGCCGCCGTCTCGGGAGCGGTCGTGTCCTCGCCGCCGCCCTCGGTCACCACGAGAATGCCCTGCATCGCCCCGTGGCCGGGGATCGTGCAGTGGTAGCGGTATCGGCCGGGCGAGAGGGTGACCTCCGCCGTGTGCTTGCCGCCCTGGTCGTCGTTCGGGTTGGCCAGGATGTTCAGCGGTACGTCGTTGTTGTACTCGGGGTCGGACACGTCGAACGTCAGCGTGTGCGGCATGCCGGTGTTGTTGCCGGTCGCCTCACTGTTCTCGAAGACGATCGTCGTCGGGCCCGCGACCGCCGTGGTGGGCGCGGAGGCGTACTTGTCGATGTTGTTGTCGGCGGTCCAGGTCAGCGTCTGTGCCGCCGCCGGGCCCGGGTTGTCGGGCTGGCTCGCCGCCGTCGACGTCAGGCCGAGCACCATGAGGAGCGACGCGAGAAGCGCCGTCCAGAGTCTTCGCTTGCTTACCGCGGGCACGGTCATCCCGCCCTCCTTGCCAGGTCCTTGGCGGCCGGTGTGGCCTCGCCGCCCGAGTAAGTGACGCGCCACAGCGCCGACTTGGAGTCCGAGGTGAAGAACCCGCGGCCGTAGTCGAGGACGTACAGCGAGCCGTCGGGGGCGAACTTCCAGTCCATGAGGTTCTTGATGCCGTCGTTGCCGATCGGGATGATCTTCTTCAGGGATTCGGCGTGCGTGGGCAGGCCGCCGCTGCCGACCGTCTTCGGGTCGGTGAGCACCGCGTGCCGTGGCTGGTCGGCGTCGTAGAAGTCACCGACGAACCACTTGCCGTCCCAGTACGAAGGCCACTTGTCCGCGCTGGTGTTGGCCTTGTCGAAGCGGTAGACCGGACCGTTCATCGTGGCCTGGCCGCCGCCCTTGAGCCACGGCAGGAGGATCTTCTGCTCCGACGTCTTGTAGCTCGGGATGCCGTTCGCGTCACGCGGGTAGTCGACGCCGCCGCCCTGCGGCGAGTACCAGATGTTGTTCGGCTCGGCCGGCGGGATGTTCACCAGGCCGTCGTTGTTGGGCGACTCGTTCTTGAGGTTCTTGCAGTCGTACCAGCCGAGCGGCTTCGTCGGGTCCGGCAGATTGCGGTCGCGGTAGGGCTGGTTGTTGCCCATGCAGTACGGCCAGCCGCGGTTGGACGCGTGCGTGATGGCGGCGAACGTGTCGTACTTCGCCGGGCCCCACGTCGTCGACGGCTCACCGGCGTCCGGACCGACCCAGCCCGCGTAGAGCGTGTCGGTCTGCTTGTCGATGGAGATGCGCGCCGGGTTCCTGACGCCCATCACATAGATCTCGCCGCGCGTCTTGCCGCCGCCCTCGTCCGGCTCCTTGCCGGTGAAGAGGTTGCCTTCGGGAAGCGTGTACGTTCCGTCGTCCTCCGGGTGGATGCGCAGGATCTTGCCGTTGAGGTTGTTGGTGTTGCCCGCCGTGCGGCGTGCGTCGGCGAAGGAGACGCCCTTGAAATTGGGCTGCGGGTTGTTGCCCGAGTAGCCGTTGGTGAAGCCCGAGGAGTTGTTGTCACCCGTCGCGATGTACAGATTGCCCTTGGAGTCCCAGGCCATCCCGCCGCCCGCGTGGCAGCAACTGTGGATCTGCACCGGCCATTTGAGCAGGACCTTCTCGCTCGCGAGGTCCAGCTTGTTGGTGGCCTGGTCGAGCGTGAAGCGCGAGACGTAGCGCTCGGCCATGTGCGTCTCACGGTTGATCTTCGAGTGGGGTGTGTAGTGCAGATACACCCAGCCGTTCTGCTCGAACTCCGGGTCCAACTCGATGCCGAGCAAGCCTTCTTCGACCTTGATCAGCTCATCGCCGCCACCCTTGTTGCCGAAGATGGTGAGCGCTCCGGCGAGCGTCGACTTCTTCGTCTTGGGGTCGTAGACGTGGATCTCGCCCTTGCCCTTGCCGATGTCGGGGTTGTTCCAGTCGGTGATGACCGGCTGCGAGGAGTCGGCGCCACCGCGGCCGATGTAGAAGATCCGTCCGTCGGGCGCGGTGACCAGGCCGTGCGGCTCGCCGATCTGGTCGTTCTGGCCCGGCTGGTTGGCCTGGGTCAGGCGCTCCGCCTTGTAGTTGGCGTTGATCGTCGCCTTGCAGTCGGCGCGCGCGATGCGGGTCGTCCACAGCAGGGCGCCGCGCAGGTGCGAGCGGAAGTCCGTCTCGTCGTACGAGGCCGCCGTACCGCCCATGCCGGTGTAGAAGGAGCGCCCGCCGTCGTAGTCACGGCACCAGGAGACCGGGTGGTCCGCGCCGTTCTTGCTCGCGCCCGGCTGGTACGTCGACTCACGCACGCGGGCCACGGTGTGGACCTCGCCGGACGGGTTCTTGGTCCAGTTCAGCCACTGGTCGGGGCGCTTCCACTGCAGGGGCAGGTCCTTGGTGGCCGGATTCTCCCGGTCGCCGACCTCGACGGTGGCGCGCTGCACGTTCGTCGGGCTCGAGTCGGCCGGGCGGGCGCCGATCAGGCCGGTGAACCAGTTCGAGTACGGCTCGGCGCGGGCCGCGTCATGGATGCCGAGGAAACCGCCGCCCGCCTCCATGTATGTCTCCAGACCCGCTTCCTGCTCGGGGTCGAGGACGTCGCCGCCGCCGGTCAGGAAGGCGACCGCGTTGAACTTGCCGAGCTTGGCCTCGTTCGTGAAGACCGCCGGGTCGTCGGTCGCCTCGATCCTGAACCGTTGGGCGGCCGGGCCCGATTGGCCGATCTTCTCGATGGCCTCGATGCCGGCGTTCACGACAGGTGATTCGTCGCCGCCGGCGGCCGATCCGTGGAAGACGAGCACGCGCACGTTCGCCTGGCCGGGCGGCGACGGCAGGGACATCGTTGTCAACGGCGGTTCGGGATAGGGCCGCGCGGTGGCGGCCTGTGTGGAGAGCGCGCCGGTGACCATGGCCCCGGAGAGCAGGGCCGCGGCCCAGGCGCGGCGCGAGCCGACCCGGTTCCGTTGCTGGTCCCGCTTGCGCATCTGGCGGTTCGATCTGCGTCTGGTTCTGCTCAACCCTCGTACAGCCAAGGGCTCTTGATGCGGTGTGAGCCGCATGAGTACACCCACCCCTCGTCGGTCACAGCAACAGGCGCGGATGAAGCTAGACCTCTTTTTGCCACTCGCCAATAGGTAACACCGGAATTCCGCGAACTTTGTCCTGCGTGTGGATAAACGAAGATCCCCCGGATACCGTGTGGCCGTCTCGGGGGCCACCTGCGCCCCGTCAGTCTCCGTACCGCAGTGGGGAGTTCGGCATGGATCGACGGAGCTTCAACCGGCGGATGCTCGTGGGTGGGGTGGCCGCGACGGCCGGCGTGACATCGTTGTCGCTGGCCGCCGCGCCCGAGGCGAGCACGGCAGAGGGGCCCAAGACCGCGCCGGCCGGCGGTGAGGTGCGCCGCATCAAGATGTACGCCGAGAAGCTGGCGGACGGGCAGATGGGATACGGCCTGGAGAAGGGCAAGGCGTCCATCCCCGGCCCACTCATCGAGTTGAACGAGGGCGACACCCTGCACATCGAGTTCGAGAACCTGATGGACGTGCACGCCAGCCTGCACGTCCACGGCACGGACTACGAGATATCCAGCGACGGCACCAAGCACACGAAGAGCGACGTCGAGCCGGGCGGCAAGCGGACCTACACCTGGCGCACGCACGCGCCTGGCCGACGCAAGGACGGCACCTGGCGTCCCGGCACCGCGGGCTACTGGCACTACCACGACCATGTGGTCGGCACCGATCACGGCACCGGCGGCGTACGCAAGGGGCTCTACGGTCCGCTGATCGTGAGACGCAAGGGCGACCTGCTGCCCGACAAGACCTTCACGATCGTCTTCAACGACATGACGATCAACAACAAGGCCGGTCACGACAGCCCCAACTTCGAGGCCACGGTGGGGGATCGGGTCGAGTTCGTCTCCATCACGCACGGCGAGTACTACCACACGTTCCATGTGCACGGTCACCGCTGGGCGGACAACCGCACGGGCATGCTGACCGGCCCCGACGACCCGAGCCAGGTCCTCGACGACAAGATCACCGGACCGGGGGACTCGTTCGGCTTCCAGGTCATCGCGGGGGAAGGGGTCGGGGCGGGCGCCTGGATGTACCACTGCCATGTGCAGAGCCACTCCGACATGGGGATGGCGGGCCTCTTCCTGGTGAAGAAGGCGGACGGGACGATCCCGGACTACGAGCCGCACCATGCCTCCGGGGCGGCCAAGAAGTCCGGCGGCTCCGGGGACTCCGCGGACTCAGGCGGGTCAGAAGGGTCAGACGGGTCCGGTGATTCCGGGGACTCCGGTCACGATCACGGCTAGGACCGCGTGAGGGATCTCGCGCTGACCGCCACCAACGCCCTGGCTTCGGCCGGGGCGTTGGCGCGTTGCGGGAGCCTTCCGGCGGCGGGGATGCGTGCGGGGCCGTGTGCTGGGGCGGCGGCTGCGGTTCTGTGCTCGGCATCGGCCATTTCTGGCCGTCATGGGGAGATCGTGCAGGACTGGCTGATCCTGGTGCCATCCCTTTACCCAGAGGTCCGCTTTGGGTGTACTCCTTGTACGCCTCACCCATGCGTCACACCCGTACGCCCCCGGTGCGCAGCCCCACGCGAACCGCCAGCCAAGGGAGCCGAGTTGAGCAAGGACAGCGTGTACGACTACGTCATCGTCGGAGCCGGTTCCGCGGGATGCGTCCTCGCCGCTCGGCTCTCCGAGGATCCCGCGATACGGGTCGCGCTCGTCGAGTCGGGACCGCGCGACAGGAAGCCCGAGATCCGCATCCCGGCGGCCTTCCCGAAGCTGTTCAAGACGCCCTACGACTGGGACTATTCCACCGCGAAGCAGGCCGCGCTCGACGGCCGCCAACTGTACTGGCCGCGCGGTCACACTCTGGGCGGATCGTCCTCGATGAACGCCATGATGTGGGTACGCGGCCACCGCGACGACTACGACGCCTGGGGCGAGGCCGCGGGGCCCGAGTGGTCCTACGAAGCGTTCGAACGCTACTTCCGGCGCGCGGAGCGGTGGACGGGCGCGGCGGGCGGGGCAGGCGCGGACAGTGTCTACGGGAACGACGGACCGCTGTGGATCTCCCCGCCTCGCGCCCTCAACCCGACCACCACCGCGTTCCTCGACGCCTGCCGCGACGCGGGCCTGCGCGAACTGACGGAACTGAACGAGCCCGACCACAGCGGCTTCGCGCTCACTCCGGTCAACCAGCGCCGCGGCCGCCGCTGGAGCGCGGCCGACGGCTATCTGAAGCCGGCCAGGCGCCGCCGCAACCTGCACGTCCTCACCGAAGCCCGCGTCCGCAGGCTGGAGTTCGACGGGACACGCGTGGCCGGTGTCATCGCCGACGGCGTCCCCGGGAAGCTGATCGCCCGACGCGAGGTGATCCTCAGTGCGGGCGCCATCGGCTCTCCGCAGCTCCTTCAGGCCTCCGGCGTCGGCGACCCGGACGACCTCTCGAAGGCCGGCATCGTGACGCGCGTCGCGTCCCCGGGCGTGGGCCGCAACCTCCAGGACCATCTCGCGTACGCGGTCACCATGCGCTGCCCACAGCCCATCACGCTGACCGGAGCGGACTCCCTCGCCAACGTCGGCCGGTTCCTGCTCGCCGGGCGCGGCCCGCTCACGTCGAACGTCGCCGAGGCCGTCGCCTTCATCAAGACACGTCCCGAACTCACCGCTCCCGACATCGAGTTGATCTACGCCCCTGTTCCGTTCATCAACCACGGTCTGACCCCGCCCACCGAACACGGCATCACGGTCGGCGTGGTGCTGCTCCAGCCGGAGAGCGAGGGCCGGATCACGCCGAGAGGCCCGGGGGTCGGCTCCGCGCCCCTGATCGATCCCGGCTATCTGACGGCGGAGGCCGACATCCGCACGCTCGTCGCCGGGGTACGCCGTGCGGAGGAACTGCTCGCGGGCCGCGCCCTCGCCCCGTACGCGTCGGGTGGTCCGCTGGAACCCCATCCGGGCACGGTCGACGACGCGACCCTGGCCCGGACGATCCGGGGGGCGGCGGAGACGCTCTACCACCCGGTCGGCACCTGCCGGATGGGCAGCGACGAGGGGTCGGTCACCGACCCGACGCTGCGGGTGCGGGGCACGACGGCCCTGCGGGTCGTGGACGCCTCGGTCATGCCGCGGATCACGCGCGGCCACACGCACGCTCCCACGGTGGCGCTCGCGGAGAAGGCGGCCGAGCTGATCAGGGCGGACGCGCGGAGGTGACGCGGGGCGGGGGTGTGCCCCCGCCCCGCCCGCCGGTCGTATCCTGACCGGCGCACACCCGCAAGACGCCCCTGAGGAGCTCCACGTGACCGAGCCGCCGAGCGCCGCCCCGCGCCCTACCCTGGAGGCCGTGGCTGCCCGCGCCGGAGTCTCCCGGGCCACGGTGTCCCGAGTCGTCAACGGCGACGCGGGCGTGCGCGAGGTGCTCGCCGAGAAGGTCAGACAGGCGGTCGACGAACTCGGCTACGTGCCGAACCGCGCCGCCCGCAGCCTGGTGACCCGCCGCCACGACGCGGTCGCCGTGGTGATCGCCGAGCCGGAGACGCGGGTCTTCGCCGACCCGTTCTTCGCTCTGCAACTGCGGGGCATCAGCAAGGAGTTGACGTCACGTGATGTGCAGCTCGTACTGCTGCTCACGGAGGGGCGTGACGATCACGAGCGGGTCGGCCGCTACCTGGCCGGCGGCCATGTGGACGGCGCCCTCGTCTTCTCCCTGCACCTGGACGACCCACTGCCCGGCATCATCCAGGGCGCGGGGGTGCCGACGGTGTTCGGAGGCCGTCCCGGGTGGCAGGACGGGACGGTGACGTCTCCGTACGTCGACTGCGACAACCGCGGCGGCGCGCGGGACGCGGTGCGCCATCTGGTCTCCCTGGGCCGCACCAACATCGCGCACATCACCGGCGCGCTCGACCAGACGTCGGCGGTGGACCGCCTTGACGGCTTCCGTGACGTCCTGCCGGATGCGGGAGAGAGGTTCGTCGCGCAGGGAGACTTCACCCCGGCGGGCGGCGAGCGCGCGATGCGTGAACTCCTCGACCGCGTACCGGAGGTGGACGCGGTCTTCGCCGCGAACGACCTGACGGCGTCGGGGGCGCTGCGGGTGCTCCGGGAGCGGGGGAAGCGGGTACCGGAGGACGTGGCGGTGGTGGGCTTCGACGACATGCTGGCGGTGGCGGAACAGGTGGAGCCACCGCTGACGACAGTGCGTCAGGACATCGAGGAGATGGGCCGGTTGATGGCAAGGATGCTGCTGGCCCGGGGCGAGCTGCCGACGGAGAGCGTGGTCCTGCCGACGGAGCTGGTGCGGAGGGGGTCGGCGTAGGGGGGGGTGCTCGCGGGCTTGGGGGCCTTGGGCTTTGCCGCCGGCAGGGTGGGCCTTGTGCGAGGCACCGCCCCTGCCGGGGCGGCCCCGGGGGCAGTGATCTTCTGCCGTCTCGGGAATGGCGCCCGCCCCCGCCCGGATGGCGGCCCGGCCTGTCCCCTGTGGTCATCCGGGAAGGGCTGAGGCCCCCGCCCTGAGTCGGCGAGGGCGCTTGCCGCCGGGCCCGCCTCCCCAGCTGCCCGCCGCAGGCGACCCCGCTGCAGTCATACGAACGAGTGCCCCCGTTACCCCGCACGGTCCACCTGCGTTTTCGCTCGGCGGTGGTCGGGTGAGGCTCGGTTCAGTACTTTCCCTCATCCGGAGGTAACACCATGCGCAAGTGCGCGATCCTGGCAGCAGCGGCCTTCGCCGCGGTCACCGTCATCGGCGGGGCCGGCACCGCCGTCGCCGACCCCGGCCCCGGCGCCTACGCCGAGGGCACGGCTCAGAACTCGCCCGGCGTCCTCAGCGGCAACCTCCTGCAGGTCCCCGTCGACGTGCCGGTCAACGCGTGCGGCAACTCCCTGAACGTCATCGGCCTCCTCAACCCGGCCGCCGGCAACAACTGCAAGTAGGTCCCGGACGACACCACGCCGCCCCGTCGCGAGCTGATCGCGACGGGGCGGCGTGCGTGCTGACGTGCGTGCGGACGTGCCGACCGGCGGACGTGCGGAGAGGCTTGGCTACGCCCCTACGCCCCTACGCTCACCGTGAACCGCTTCGGGTTCCCGTCGTGCGCCGCCCCGGACACATCCGGCTCCCCGTCCGGCCGGACGTCGTCGTACGGGAACGCGTAGCCGATGGGCGAGTTCGCGTGCACCACGCGGGCCCAGTGGTTGGTCACGTCACCCTTGTAGTAGTCCCCGGCGCCGGCCCCGTTCGGCTGCTCCGCGTGCGTCAGCATGATGCTCCGGTTGAACCCGGCCGCGAGCCGCGCGAGCAGGCCCTTCTTGTCGTCGGAGTCCCCGGGGTTGTTCGTGAAGGGCCCGTGGTTGCAGGTGAAGATGTCCTTCGACGTCGGCTTCGAGAACGTGTGCCCGCCGTTGAACGTCAGCGTGTCGCCACTCACCCGGCCGGTGAACACGCCACGGCCACCCTGAAGGTCGATCTTCAGGTCGGTGCTCCGGTACTTCTCCCACGCCTCGTCGATGTAGCTGTTCCACACGTCCCGGAACGGCATCTCATTGGGGCGGTCGAAGTACGGGGCCATGAGGTTCTGCGGCGAGATGACCCGGAGCACGTCGCCGCCGTCGCCGCGGATCACCAGATCGCCCCAGGGCTGTCCGTCCTTCTCGCCCTGGGCCGCGAGGTCGGAGGCGATCTTGTCGACGGCGCCGTCCGGCAGCGGGGCCACCGTGTGCTTGGCGTCCCCCTCCAGGGTCAGGCCGATGGGGAGGGCCGTGACGAGGTCCACGTAGCTGATGTTGGCGTACAACTGCGTGCTGTTGAAGGTGAATTCGCAGAACGACCAGGTGCGCCCGTAGTTGGGGTCCTCCTTGGTCGCGAAGGCGGGCTCGACGAGCGAAGGACCCGGGTTGAGGAAGAAGTCCAGCTTGTCGTCGCGCACGAAGTAGACGCGGGCCCCGAACATTTGAGGCAGCGTCAGGATCTTCGGCTCCGAGCCCGCCGCGCCGAGCGGAATCGCGCAGTCGACGGGGAGGGGCGTCTCCGGCGCCGACGGCGAGTCGGGGCGGTAGACGCCGCCGTCCGGCTTCAGCAGGACCCAGCGGTCGGTGCCCTGCTCGTGGCCGGTGACGTAGGCGTGCACCTTGCCGGGCAACGACTTGTTCTGGAGGGCGAGTTCGCAGGTCGCGGGGGCCGCCTTGGCGCCGGGGCTGAGGGCGCTTCCCCAGACGGGGTAGGTGAGGGCTCCGGCGGCACCGGCTGCTGTGGACAGGAACACTCGACGCGATATCACGGAAGGTCTCCCGGGATGGGGTTGTGGGGGATGTCGTGCGTACGTACGGCCGGGTCGCTGTGGGGGTGCTGTGCTGTGGGGGTGCTGCGGGGGGTGGTCGGCCGTGTGGTGCGACCACTGTCGCGGCGACGAATTCCAGCGTCAAGACTTATGGCTGAGAGCGCTCTCAGAATCTTGGTTCTTTCACAAGGTGGCAGCACGCGCGCACTGTCAGTGCCTGGTGTCAGACTCAGAAGGACGGAAGAGAGATGCGACAAAGGAGTCGATCATGCTCAATACCGGTTATGCCTCGGGTGCCCCGACCTGGGTGGACCTAGGAACCCCGGATCTGGAAAGCGCCCACGCCTTCTACCGCGCGCTCTTCGGGTGGCGGTTCCAGTCGGGCGGCGAGGAATTCGGTGGATACGGCATGTATCAGGCGGACGGCAAGACCGTGGCGGGCGCCATGAGCGTCCCCACCGAGCAGTCCCCTCCGGGCTGGACGCTCTACTTCAAGACGCCGGACGCGGACGCGACGGCCAAGGCGATCGAGCAGGCCGGCGGCAGCACGGTCTACGACGTCATGGATGTCGGCGACCTCGGCCGCATGGCGGTCTTCACCGACCCCCAGGGTGTCGGCTTCGCCGTGTGGCAGCCGGGCACGAACAAGGGCCTCGACCTGGTGGACGCCCCGAACAGCATGTGCTGGACGGAGCTCTACACCCCGGACACCAAGGCGGCCCAGGAGTTCTACGGCTCCGTGTTCGGCTGGGGCACCACAACCCAGGCGTTCGACGGCGGTTCGTACACGATGGTGCACCCCGCCGGCGGTACGGCGGACGACATGTTCGGCGGCCTGTGGCCGTTGTCCGAAGCCCCGGAGGAAGCCGAGGGCGGGCCGTACTGGACTCCGTACTTCCAGGTGGCCGACATGGACGCGGTGCTCGCCAAGGTCGAGCCGTCCGGGGGCACGGTGCGGGTGCCGCGGATGGACCTCGCGGGCATCGGCAGCTTCGCCAAGCTCGCCGACCCGGCCGGGGCGCGGTTCGCCCTGATGCAGCCGGAGGCGCCGACCGCGGGCTGAGGTCGAGAGCCGACGGCAGACGGACATGGCAGACGGAACACGGAACACGGAACACGGAACACGGTCGAGGATCCGGCATCGCCCGGCCACGCCGGACGATGCCGGACGAGACATCGCGTCCAGTATCTGAACCCACCACGAGCGTTTGACCGCGCTCCCCGCGGGCAAGCAGAAGGAGCCTGAAACGCCGCATGTCACGGCGTTGATCGTTCGTTGATCTCCTGTTTCGCGCGCCCTGCCAGCATCGATGGCATGCAGATCCACATGACAGCCGAGCCGGAACTCGCCTGGCAGGAGCAGGCCCTCTGTGCCCAGACGGGGTCCGAGTTCTTCTTCCCCGAACCGGGCAGCTCGGTGCGCGAAGCCAAATACATCTGCCAGCTCTGCGAGATGCGCCCGGCATGCCTCGAGTACGCCCTGGCCCATGACGAGCGGTTCGGCGTCTGGGGCGGGCTCTCCGAGAAGGAACGGCTCGGCCTCAGACGTACGTGACCGTGAATCTCAGACGTACGTGACCGTGAACCTCACGCGTACATGACCGTGAACCTCCTGGTCCCCGCCGGAATGTGCACGTCGTCCCCCGTCACCGCCAGATCGCGGCCGTCCGCCGTGACCGCGCGCACCGGGCCGAACCGGCACGGATAGACGTAGCGCACGCGCTCGGGCGCCCGCGTGATGTCCACGGTGACTTCCCGCCCGCCCGCGTCATGGGTGAGCCGGTAGCCGAAGGGCGCGCCGAAAAGGTTCGGCGCGTCTTCGACGGCCACCGACGCGCCGTCCGGCACCCAGTGCGGACGTACGCCCGGCGCGATGTAGAGATGCGGGTCCCTGTCCTCGTCGGCCTCGAAGAAGAGGATGTCGCGGATCAGGAGCAGATACTCGGCCGCAGCCCAGCCGTGCGGGATGTCCCCCATGTACCAGTGGCGGGAGGGGACTTCGCGGAAGTCGGACGCGACGGGGAAGGCGTGCTGCTCGTTCCAGGCGCCGAGCGCCACCGCCCGCTCCTCGGTCCGCGGCAGCGAGGCACCCACGATCCAGCCGAGCAGCGCGTCCATCCGCTCGACGTCGCCGGACAGCAGGTAGGCGTGCGCCAGCTGGGTGGTCAGATAAGGGCCGTAGGTGTTCCAGGCCGCCTCGTGCCGGTAGCCGCCGGTCACGAAGTGCGCGTACATCGTGTCGAGCGTCCAGCGGGCCGCCCGGTCGATGTCCTCGCCCAGCTTGCTGCCCATGTGCAGCCGCAGCGGGTGGAAGAACGCCGCCGCGCCGATCATCGTCGAGTCCAGCCGGCCGACGTCACCGGGCCCGGTCGGGATATACGTCTCCCACTCGCCGCGCCTGCGTTGCTCCGCCAGGACCCAGCGCACGGACGCCGCTGTGGCCCGCTTCAAGTCATCGAAAGCGCCCCAGAGTTCGGGTACATCAGGTGCCCCGATCCGCTCCGCGAGCCGCGCGGCTTCATAGAGACCAGCGATGCCCCACAGGTCGTCCCAGTAGTGTGGTTTGTCGCGCTCGCCCAGGTGCTCGGCGCTCCAGCCGCTGTGCAGCAGGCCGTACTGGTCGCGGTTGTCGCGCAGCCACCGGGCGCCGTCGATCACGTACGGCGTGTAGAGCTTCGCGCCGAACGCCGTGGACCGGCCGTGCGTCCGGTCGAAGCGGCCGATCGCCCACAGTGCCTGGCCGTTGCTGTCCCACTCGCGGTCGTCCCTCTCGTGCGGTCCGCCGTAGAATCCGTACTCGGCGCACGGCCCGATCCGGCCCGAGCCGCGGTTGAACTTGAGCGGATAGTGCGTGCCCAACTGGCGCTCGGCCAGGGCCGCGTCACCGACCAGCGAGCACGCAGTGGCCTCGACGGACGAGTCACGGATCCAGAAGGAGTCGTACACCGTCGGGCCCGGATGGATCTCGCCGTGATCGGAGAGGATCAGGAGCTGCGAGCGGCACTGCCGGAAGTGGTCCGCCAAGTGCGCGACTGGCTCCGGCAGTTGGGGCTGCACACCCTGAGCGACCAGCTTGCCCGTCCAGAACGCGCGGTTGGCCTCCTCCAGGGTGGCGGCAGGAGTGGCCCTGATCTCCGCCAGGTCGGCGGCGCCGCTGTAGACGTCGACCGGTAGGCGTACGTCGAGCTCGAACAGTTCGTCGTCCGCGATCCGGTAGGGCCAGGCGAACGCCGCGCTGCACAGCCCCGCGATCTGGTCCTGCGCCTGCAGGGCGCCGTTCAACTTGCCGCCCACGACCAGGTCGTGGAACGGGTTGCGGGTCAGATAGGAACCAGGGTCGTACGTGGAATCCGGGTTGCCGTACACGCCGTACTGCTCGGGGTGCGTGTCGAACACCGGCCCCCACCCGCTGTTGGTCTCCACCCGGCCCTCGTCCGGCAGATGGCGCAGGTACGTCAGGCGCCGGTCCGTGATCTGGCGGCCATTGCGGTCGTGCCGCTGGAAACCGCTCGGGCCCGCGGGCATGACGGCCGCGCACAGCCAGCCGTCGCGCGGCTGCCCGGTCGCGCTGCCCACGGTCAGGCGGGTCACGACGAGGTCCCGCTGCCGGGGCCCGATCACCGTCCCGAAGGTCCGCTGCACGAATTCGGTGCCGTCCTCGGTACGGAACGTCGTCAGGACCACCGGCAGATGGGGCGCCTCCATGCGCTGGGCGACGGCCCCGGCATCCGCCAGCTGCGGCAGGGACACGACGCCCGTCGACGGTGAGTACAGGAAGAAGGACAGGCAGTACTTGTCGTAGACCGGCTCGATCTCGCCCGCCTGCCCGATCAGGGACTCCTGGCGGTGATCCTTGACGCCCACCATGTGCCAGTACCGGTACAGAGCGTTGGAGGCGAAGGCGGCCTCCTTGGATTCGTACGTTCCCGAGTCGAAGTCGTCGCTCCAGCGCCGGAAGGCCGACTGGGCCCACCACGGAACGGGATAGGGCACCTGCGTCCGTCCCGCCCAGCCGCGCCACATGACCTCGTAGAACATCCACTCATGGGTCTGTGCCATGGGTTCCACCCCCGCTGCCCACCGTTGCACCGGGACGGGCGGTCGTAAATCCGTTCGGCACGGCGGTCCTTCCGCGGCTACGATCCGGAAACGCGCGCGGACCGAAGACTCCTGGTCCGGGCGGGGGTGGGGTCCTGTAGAGCAGAGGCAGACTCGCCGCCACGGCATGGCGGATACGCCGGTTCGAATCCGGCCGGGACCACGAGCGGACGGCACGGGCGGGGCGGGACGGATGAGCGAGAGCGGTGGGATCAGCGAGGCGGACCTCGCGGTCTTCCACGACGTGGTCGGCAGGCTCCGCGAGCTGCCGGTCGACGACCCGGTGCGGCTGCGCGCCGAGCAGGTCGCCGCGTCCTTCGCCCGTGACGGACGGCTGCGCAGGCGCAAGGCGCGCGGGGCCGAACTCTCCGCCGCCGACGCGGCCGTGATGGCGGCCACCGCGACCGGGGCCGACGACCGCCGTGAGGACGCGCCGCTGGTCCCGCCGCAGGGCACCGAAGGCGCCGTCGGAGTCTTCCGGCGGCCACGGCCCTGCTATGTCTGCAAGGCGTCGTATCGACAGGTCGACTCCTTCTATCACCGGCTCTGTCCCGGCTGCGCCGCCGACAACCGCGCCCGCCGCGTGCTCAGCACGGATCTGAGCGGACGCCGCGCGCTGCTGACCGGGGGCCGAGTGAAGATCGGCTTCCAGCTGGCCCTGATGATGCTGCGCGACGGCGCGGAACTCCTGGTCACCAGCCGCTTCCCGCACGACACGGAGCGGCGCTTCCGCGCGGTGCCGGGCAGCGAGAAGTGGCTCGACCGGCTCACGGTGCTCGCAGTGGACCTGCGTGACCCGCGCCAAGTCCTCGGCCTGTGCGAGGAGTTGCGGCAGGAGGGTGAGCCGCTGGACATCCTGGTCAACAACGCGGCGCAGACGGTCAGGCGGCCACCAGAGTCGTACGCGGCGCTCGCGGGCGGGGAGCCGGCGGAACTGCCCGCAGGGGCGCGCGGCGCACCCGGGTTCCGGCCGATGCGGACGCTGGAGGGCTCCGACGCGACGCGGGGTGCGCTCGCCCTGGTCCTGCGCGAGGCCGGTGTGGTGCACGGGGTTGGTCTTCTGCGCGAGGCCGGTGTGGTGCACGGGGCCGGTCTTCTGCGCGAGGCCGACGCCGCGGGGCTGCTGCGCGATCCCTCTCCGGAGAACTCCTGGTCCGCCCGGCTCGGTGACCTCGACCCCGCCGAGGTCCTGGAGACCCAGCTGGTCAACGCGCTGGCCCCGGCGCTGCTCTGCGACCGGTTGCTGCCGTTGCTGCTCTCCTCGCCCCGCCCCCGCACGTACATCGTCAATGTCACGGCGGTCGAGGGCCGCTTCGCCGTGCGCAACAAGATGGCCGGGCACCCGCACACGAACATGGCCAAGGCCGCCCTGAACATGCTCACGCGGACGAGCGCGGCCGAACTCGCCGAGCGCGGCGTGCACATGTGCGCCGTGGACACCGGATGGATCACCGACGAGAACCCCGCCCCCAAGAAGGACCGCATCGCCGACGCCGGCTTCCGTACGCCCCTCGACGTCGTGGACGGCGCGGCCCGGATCTACGACCCGATCGTGCGGGGCGAGGCGGGCGATCCGGTATCGGGGGTCTTCCTCAAGGACTACGAGGAGGCCGAGTGGTGAACGACCCCGCGATCACCGGCCAGTTCGCGGGCGTGCCTTCGGTCGTGCCGCGGCCTGTAGCTGAACTGACCCCGCTGCTCGACTGGTTGCGTGGCGGACGCCCTGCCGGGGAGCGCCTCGACTTCGCGGCAGGGACGGTGCTTCCGGACGGGCGGCTCGACCTGTGCAAGCAGTCACTCGGAGCGGAGGGCGCCGCGCTGGTCGCCGAAGCACTGCGGGGAGAAGGGGGCGAACGTCCTCATCCCGTACGCCACTTGCTGCTCGGCACGGACGGCCTGGGGGACGAGGGGGCGGCCGTCGCGGCGGCGGCAGCGACCGGTGAGGCGGGGCCCACCGGTATCGAGACGCTCTACCTGGGCTGCAACGGCATCACCGCAGGCGGCGCCTGCCGCATCGCCGACCAGCTGCGGGCCTCGCCGCAGGTCGTGACCGGCGTCTGGCTCAAACGCAATCCGCTGGGGCCGAAGGGAGGCGCCGCCGCCACCGAACTCATCGACTCCGTAAGCAGGTTGCGCACGCTCGACCTCGTCCAGACCGGGCTCGACGCCGCCGGGGCCGCGCTTCTCGTCGACGCGCTGCTCGCGGCGGCCGACGCGGGGCGGCGTGTGGAACGGGTCTTCCTGAGCGGCAACCCGCTCGGACCGGCGGGTGCGGTCCCGCTCGCCGAGCTGATCGCCCGGGGCGGGGTGCGCGAACTGTACGTATCGGCGGCGCGGTTGGGCGACGGGGGAGCGCTGCTGATCGCGGAGGCGCTGGAGCGTGCGCCGCGGGGCGAGCTCGAACGCCTCTCCGTCGCCAGCAACGGCATCGGGCCGCGGGCCGCGGCCCCGCTGGTCGCGGCGGCCGTCTCCGCCGGGGTGGAACTGCTCGACCTCGGCCGGGTACGCGCCGCGGGGACACTCGGCGCTGCGGACAACCACGTCGACGACGCGGCGGCCACGGCCATCGCGGCAAGTCTCGCCGAGGGCGAACACCGCCTGGCACATCTGGTGCTCAGCCACACCGGCCTGCGCAGCCGCGAGGCCCACCGGCTGCTCGACACCGCCGGACGCGCGCTCTCGCCTACGCGCTTCGTGCTGGGGCAGGGGGTTGCGGCCAGCGTGAAGCGTCGCTTGGCGGCCTTCGCCGCGGGTGTGGCTGTGCCGGTCGTTCCGGCGGACGTTGCTGCCGTGCGGAGTGTGCATCGCTGAAGGCTGGGCACGCCTACGCGGCGGAGCCGCAGATGCCGTGGTGGAGCCGCAGATGTCTCGGCCCCGCGCCCCTGTCGGGGCTCCACCGGAAGGTACGATCCGCCCAAGGCGGGGCGTAGCGCAGAGGCAGTCGCGTCGGTCTCCAAAACCGGAACACGCTGGTTCGACTCCAGCCGCCCCGCCCCTCGACAATCCGCCGCACATGGGCAAATCCGCTGTCCCTCGGCCGGTCCGGCCAGGCAGAATCCGCGCATGGCTCCGCCCGAGAACACCGCCGCCCGCTATCTGCTCGCCGACCTCGACCCCCTGCCGTATCCGCGCCGGATGCGGGAGATCGCCGAGAGCGCCCGGGACTTCGCGCGGCGCGGCGCGCTGCGGTCCGTCCTGGAGGAACTGGAGGGCGGCGGCCCGTACGAGCGCGGGGTCGCGATCGTGCTGGCGTGTGCCGGTGGGGACGCCGAGTGGACCGGGGCGCGGCTCGCCGACCCCGACCCCTTCGTGCGGGGACACGCGCTGCGGGTCGCGGAGAGTCACGGGGTGCCGGACGCCGCGTTCGAGGCCGCGCTGCACGATGCTCCCGAGGCGGTGCGGCGGCAGTTGCTGCGCGCGATCGTCGCCGGGCGCCGCAGCGCGCTCGCCGATCGCGTCGTCGGCCCGTTGCGGAGCGAGTGGGGCGACGTGGAGGCGGCGAGGCTGCTGCCCGGCTGCTCGGACCCTGTGGTGGAGCGGCTCCTTCCGGGGCTCTTCCACGCCGTGCGGGGGTGGCGGCCGTTGGCGCGGCGGTATGCGGGTGTGCTGCTCGACGTGGCCGAGCGCGAGCTCGGCGCGTTGCCCGAGGCGCTGCGGGACGGGTGGTGGCAGCGGTACGCGGAGGGGGTCGCGGCGGCCACGAAGGCGGAGCCGGAGCGGGTGCTCGACCTCCTCGACCGGTTCGCCCCCAGCGTCTTTCCTCATCAACTCCGTTCACATCTTGGTGTGTTCGCCGACGCGGCGCCGGGGCGCGTCCTGGCGATCCTCTCCGGAACCTGGGGATGGCCGCCGCGGCGCAGCGGGGCGCTCACGATGTCCGTGCTGCGCAAGCTCGCCCGCTCGGGAGCGCCCGAACTCCTCACGTACGCGCGCGCCACCGCCGAAGACTCCGCCGATCTCGCCCGGTTGATGCTCGCGCACGCCCCCGCCGAGCGTGCTTCCGTCTATGCGCGGGCCGTCGAAGGGCGTGGTCCCGGATTCGTCACCGTCGACGGGGTCATTCTCGGCGCACTGCCCCGCAGCGCCGTGGCCGACGCGGCGCGACGGATGGCCGAACGGGCCGATGAGCAGGGCGGGCACTGGAGTTCCGTACTGCTCGCCGCGTCCTTCCTGCCCTGCGACGAGGTGCGCGAGCGGCTCGTGGCGGCGACCCGGCGGCCTGCCGCAGACGACCGCGCCGAGGCGTGGCCGCTGCTCGTCCGCAATGCCGCACGCTCCGGCGAACCGGCCCAAGTGACGGCCGTCCTCGAAGAGATGACGCGGCTCGTGAACGAGCAGGACCCGGTGCGGGCCGCCGCCCTGTCCGCGCTCGCCGAGACCCGGCCCGCCCTCTTCGGGGTCGACGCGGAACCGTTCCTCGACCGGATCTCCGCGGACGCCGTCGCGGCCCGCGACTCCTCGTACCGAACCCGCGGCAGCCTCAGCCGCCTGGCCGTCGCCGTGCTGCGCGAGCACGCGGCGGGCGGGCAGCGGGAGTTGGTCAACTGGGCGCTGCGCACCCTCGTCCGGATCTCGGGCAGCACCGGCGGCGCCGACCTCGGGCGCCTCGACCGCACCCTGCGCCGCGGCCAGGAGCACGACGTGTTCGAGGCGCTGCGGCCCTGGATCGAGGCGGGCGCGGAGAAGGCCGACTACAGCCTCGCCTTCGCGCTGGCCCGCGCCGTCGGCCGACGGGCCGCCGGGATGGCAGAACTGCAGGAACTCCTGTGGCAGGCCATCCGGTTCGGGAGCAACGCGACCGTCTCGCGCGCGATCGACCTGTGGCTGGATCCGCCCGCGACCCGCGACGAACGCGTCGCCCGCGTCCTGGCCCAGGAGCCGTCGACGGGCGTGCTCGCCCCGGTCCACTCGGTGCTGTGCGGGCGCCGCACGGACCTGCTCGACCAACTCCTGACCGGTACACCGCCGTACGGCCGGTTCCTGACCAAGGGCGCGTCCTGGACTCTGTCGGCCGGCCCGCACCAGATCCACCGCTGGCTGCCACGTCAACAGGCGTCATTCGCACGGCAGTTGGGCCGCACCGCGGGTGACGCGGGGCTCCCGCAGCGGGTCCGTGCCCTTGCGATCGCACGCAGCGCGCACGTTCCCGGAGCGGGGGAGGAACTGGTCCGCCGCTGGGCGGGTTCACCCGACACGGTGCTCGCCGAGGCGGCACTCGGCGCGCTCGCCCACATCGCACGGCCGGGGGACGCGCTGCCTGAGCTGCTCGCGCACGCGGGAGGCGAGCGGGCACGGATCGCGGTGTACGCGGCGACGCAGGCGTCACGTCATGTCGCTCCCTCCCGGCTCGCGGTGCTCCTGCGCGAGGTCCTGTGCGGGCCCGGCAAGAAGGTGACCAGCCGCAAGGAGGCCGCGCGCCTCGCGGCAGTGCGGCTGCCCGCGCCCGAGGCGGCGGCGCTGCTCGGCGACGCGTACGAGGCTCCGGACGCTCACCGCGACGTACGGGCGGCGTGTGTCGCCTTCGCGGGCGGGCTGCTCGGCGAGGAGCGGGTGTGGGGGCTCCTGCGGGATGCGGCAGGAGGCGAGGCGGTGCTGCGCACGGCTGTGCTGCGGGTGCGGCCACTGGATCTGGCGCAGGGGCATCGGGAGCGGTACGCGCGTCTCGTGCGCGAGGTGGTGGGTACGGACGACGACGAGGCGGCGGGTCTCGCGCTCGCCGCCCTTGCGCGGTGGGCCCCGTGGTCGCCGGACGCGGCTTCGGTGCTCGCGGGGGCGACGGCGGATCTTGCCCGGCGGGCCACCTGGCAGGTGGCCGCACGCGGACTCGTGACGGCGGCGGCGACCGCGCCCCGTGGGGACGAGGCGTTGTGCGGGGCGCTCGCGGCGCTGGCGGGCTCCGAGGTGGTGCCGTCGCCAGACCGGGATCTGCCTGCGCGGCGGCGGATCGAGTATCTGGCCGGGGAGCTGGCCCGTGCGGGCGAGGTGTACCGGGCAGCGTCCATCCGGGCGGGCGAGTTGCTCGCCGGGTACGGGGATTTCGTGCCGCAGGCCGCTGAGGTGCTTGCCGGCGCGGTCGCTCTTGACGCGGCGCCCGCCGATGCGGCGGAGGCTCTCTCGCGGCTCGCCCGGCTGCACGAGGGGCGGCCCGCGCTGGCGGTGCGGACGGCGGCGACGCTGGGGGAGCGCCTCGCCGACGCGGAAGGGGAAGCGGCCCTGCTGCTCCCCGTGGCGCGCCGCCTCGCCGAGGAGGGCAGCCACGCGTCGGGGCTCTTCGCCGTGGCGGCGGTGGAATCCCTCGGGGAGCGGACGGACTGGGCGGGCCCGTGTCGGGACCTGCTGACGTCTTTGCGGGCCCACGGCGTCCTGGACGTACGGGACGCGGCGCTGGCTGTGGCCACGGCTTAGGTGGGTGGCCCCTGGGATCCACCCACCCGAGCGCCCCGGAGCGGGACTACTTGCCCCGAGCCGCCATCCGCGCCCTGCGGGCAGCCAGCTTCTCGTCGAACTTGCTGGCCTCCGTGTCGAGCCCGTTCATGTACAGGCCGAGCTCCTCCTGCGCCTTGAGACCCTCGGGGCCGAGCCCGTCGATGTCCATGACCTTGAGATAGCGAAGGACCGGCTGGATCACGTCGTCGTGGTGGATCCGCATGTTGTAGATCTCGCCGATCGCCATCTGCGCGGCGGCCCGCTCGAAGCCGGGCATGCCGTGTCCGGGCATCCGGAAGTTGACGACGACGTCACGCACGGACTGCATGGTGAGGTCGGGGGCGAGCTCGAAGGCGGCGCCCAGGAGGTTGCGGTAGAAGACCATGTGCAGGTTCTCGTCGGTCGCGATGCGCGCCAGCATGCGGTCGCAGACCGGGTCGCCCGACTGGTGGCCCGTGTTGCGGTGCGAGACGCGGGTCGCGAGCTCCTGGAAGGCCACGTACGCGACGGAGTGCAGCATCGAGTGCCGGTTGTCGGACTCGAAGCCCTCGGCCATGTGCGCCATGCGGAACTGCTCGAGCTTGTCCGGGTCCACGGCGCGCGAGGCCAGGAGGTAGTCGCGCATCACGATGCCGTGACGGCCCTCCTCGGCGGTCCAGCGGTGCACCCAGGTGCCCCAGGCGCCGTCGCGGCCGAAGAGCGATGCGATCTCGTGGTGGTAGCTGGGGAGGTTGTCCTCGGTCAGGAGGTTGACGACCAGGGCGACCTTGCCGATGTCCGTGACCTTGGACTGCTCGGGCTCCCAGGCCTCGCCGTCCTCGAAGTAGCCGGGGAAGTTCCGGGCGTCCGAGAACGGGACGTACTCGTGGGGCATCCAGTCCTTGGCCACCTTCAGGTGGCGGTTGAGCTCCTTCTCGACCACTTCTTCCAGGGCGAACAGCAACCGGGCATCGGTCCAGTCGTCCGTGCTGCCGAGATGAGGAGAGGTGATCGTCACGGGGGCTCCAGGGGGACGGGAGTTTTTTCTTACGGATACGTGCGTAGGGGTTACGCGGTAGCACGAGCGGGTGCTATCTACCTACGGTCTCGTAGGTTACGTTGCCGTAGGTTAAGCCCTCCGTAAAGTGCTTGCGGCGGCGGGGCTCATGTGCACCTGCCGCTCCACCCGCCCCAGGACTGGTCAGGCGTACAGCTCCCGCAGGCGTACTGAGAGGCATGTCACACAGCCCTCGAGCTTCTCGAATTCGCTGATGTCCACCACCACCGGATCGAAACCGAGGTCCGCGAGCAGCTCCGCGCTCTTGGGCGCGCTCGATGCCAGGAGCAGCTTGGCGCCACCGAGCAGCACCACGTGCGCCCCCGACTCCTCGGGCACGGGCAGGAAGCGCGGGAAGAGCGAGGGAATGTCCACGAGCGGCGGGTGGCCGATCACCGTGCCGTCCGGCAGCGCCGTCACCGCCGACTTCAGGTGCAGGACCTTGGACACGGGGACGGCCACTACTCGCGCCCCCAGCGGCTCGAAGGTGGCCCGCAGCTGCCGGACGCCGGCCGCGTTCGTGCGCCCGCCGCGGCCCACGTAGATCGTGTCGTCGATCTTGAGGATGTCGCCGCCGTCCAGCGTGCCCGGCTCCCAGACCCAGTTCACGGAGGCTCCGAGCCGGGCCACCGCCTCCTCCACGCCGGCCGTCTCCGCGCGCCGGGACTCGGCGCCGGGGCGGGCGATCAGCGCCACGTTGCGGAAGACGACGACCGTGTCCTCGACGAAGACCGCGTCCGGGCAGTCGTCGGCGGGCTCCACCTCGACCGTCTCCCAGCCGTGCCCCCGCAGCGCCTCGGCGTACGTCTCCCACTGCTCGAGAGCGAGCCCCGCGTCGACCGGGGTCCGCTCGACATGGGTGACCAGGCCTTCGGCGATGCGAGGGCCGGGGCGGCGGATCAGCGCTTTCCTGCTGGGCACGGCGGGGTCTCCGTAGGTGCGGGAGCGGTGGGCGCGCCGGGTCCGGCGGGGACCGGATCAGGGCGCTGCCGCACATCATGCAGCGTGTGAGGGGTCCAGGCCCAGGGCTCGGCGCAGATGATCGGCGGTGAACGAGCCGTGCGCGTCGACCAGCTGCCCCGGTGTGCCCTCGAAGACGACGCGGCCGCCGTGCTTGCCGCCGTCGGGTCCGAGGTCGATCACCCAGTCCGCGTGCTTGACGACCTCCAGGTTGTGCTCGACGACGATCACGGTGTTCCCCGCGTCGACGAGCCGGTCCAGGAGAGCGAGCAGCCCGTCCACGTCCGCCATGTGCAGGCCGGTCGTCGGCTCGTCGAGGACGTACGTCGTGCCGGTGCGGTGCAGCTGCGTGGCGAGCTTGATGCGCTGGCGCTCGCCGCCGGACAGGGTGCTCAGCGGCTGCCCGAGCGTCAGGTAGGTGAGCCCCACCTCGTGCAGCGCCCGCAGCCGGCGGCGCACTGCCGTGTCGTCGACGGAGGCGAGGAAGTCCAGGGCGCGCTCGGCCGTCATGTCGAGCACATCAGCGATGGAGCTGCCGCCGATGGTCAGCCGGAGCACCTCTTCCTTGAAGCGGCGACCCTCGCACGCCTCGCAGGTCGTCGTCACCGGATCCATGAACGCCAGGTCGCTGTAGATGATCCCGCGCCCCTGGCAGCTCTCGCACGCGCCACGGGAGTTGAAGCTGAACAGCCCTGCCTCCTGGCCGGTCTCCCGCGCGAAGAGCTTGCGCAGCGAGTCCATGATCCCGAGGTACGTCGCCGGGGTCGAGCGGCCCGAGATGCCGATGCCCGACTGGTCCACGACCACCGCGTCCGGATGTTCGGCGACGAACGCCCCCGACACCAGCGTGCTCTTGCCGGAGCCCGCGACGCCGGTGACCGCGGTGAGCACCCCGGTCGGCACGCGCACGCTGACGTCCTTGAGGTTGTGCAGATCGGCGCCCTTGACCCACCGGCCGCCGATGGCCTCGCGCGGGTTCTCCTTGACGCCCGTGGAGCGCCGCAGGTGCCGGCCCGTGAGCGTGTCCGCGCGGCGCAGCTCGTCCGGTGTGCCCTCGAAGACGACCAGGCCGCCGCCCGTGCCCGCGGTCGGGCCCATGTCGACGACGTGGTCGGCGACGGCGATCACGTCCTGGTCGTGCTCCACGACCAGGACGGTGTTCCCCTTGTCGCGCAGGCGCAGCAGCAGGTCGCCCAGCCGCCCCACGTCGCGCGGGTGCAGGCCGATGCTGGGCTCGTCGAAGATGTACGTCATGCCGGTCAGGCTGGAGCCGAGGTGCCGCACCGTCTTCAGGCGCTGCCCCTCGCCGCCGGACAGCGTGGACGTCTCGCGGCCGAGGCTGAGATAGCCGAGGCCGATCGACTCGATCCGGCTCAGCGCGGCCACGGCGGCTCCGGCGATCGGGCCAGCCACCGGGTCGTTGATCCGCCGGAGGGCCGCGATGAGGTCGGTGACCTCCATGCGCGAGCAGTCGGCGATGTTCATTCCGTCGATACGGGTGGCCAGTGCCGCCGCGTTGAGCCGCGCCCCGTCGCAGGCGTCGCACTCTCCCTCGACGAGGAAGCGCTGCACGAGGTCGCGGGTCTTCTGGGAGAGCGCCGACAGATCGCGGTTGAGGTAGAGGCGCTCGAAGCGGTCGGCGAGTCCTTCGTAGTCGATGTCCCGCGCGCCGCCCGTGTTGTCGACGTTGACCTTGCCGCCGCCCTTCCCGCCGCGCATGAGGAACTCCCGCTCCGGCGCGCTGAATCGGCCCACCGGCTTGTGCGGGTCCAGGTCGGGGGTGTTGGTGTACGTCTGGCCCTGCCAGGTCCCCACGGCGAACGGCGGGAAGAGGATCGCGCCGTCCGCCAGGGACTTGGCCGGGTCCAGGATGCGGTCGTAGTCGGGCCGTACGGTCTTGCCCAGGCCGTGGCACCGGGGGCACATGCCCGAGGGGTCGTTGAACGAGTACGCGGTCGCAGGACCGGCACTCGGTGTGCCGTGCCGCGAGAACAGCACGCGCATCACCGAGTAGGTGTCCGTCATCGTGCCCACCGTGGACCGGGAGTGGCCGCCGATGGGCCGCTGGTCGACGACGATCGCGGGCGAGAGGTCCTCGATGGTGTCCGCGTGCGGCCGCTCGTACTTCGGCAGCCGGTTGCGGACGAACCACGTGAAGGTCTCGTTCAGCTGGCGCTGCGACTCGACCGCGATCGTGTCGAAGACGACCGACGACTTCCCCGACCCCGATACGCCGGTGAAGACCGTGAGCCGGTCCTTGGGAATGCGCAGGCTCACCTCCTTGAGGTTGTTCTCACGGGCTCCGGTGATGGTGATGTAGTGGTGCATACACGCGAAGCTAGCCGGAATACCCGACACCTTCTGTCGTGATTTCCTTCATCTCGCCGTCGAGGAGCAGCCAGCGCGTGATGCCGATCGACTCCAGGAACGGCACGTCGTGACTGGCCACGATCAGCGCTCCCTCGTACGACTCCAGGGCCGTGGCCAGCTGTTTCACGCTCGCCATGTCGAGGTTGTTCGTGGGCTCGTCGAGCATCAGGAGTTGCGGCGCGGGCTCCGCGAGCAGCAGCGCGGCCAGGGCCGCCCGGAACCGTTCGCCGCCCGACAGGGTCGCCGCCCGTTGATCGGCCCGTGCCCCCTTGAACAGGAAGCGGGCCAGGCGGGCCCGGATCCTGTTGTTGGTGGCGTCGGGCGCGAAGCGCGCCACGTTCTCGGCGACGGTGAGCTCTTCGTCGAGCACGTCGAGCCGCTGCGGCAGGAAACGCAGCGGGACGTGTGCCAGCGCCTCTCCCTCCACGGCTTCCAGCTCTCCGGCGATCGTCCGCAGGAGCGTGGTCTTGCCCGCGCCGTTGCGTCCGACCAGCGCGATCCGCTCGGGACCGCGCAGCTCGAACTCCCCCTGCACGCGCGCCCCGTAACGCAGGGTCAACTCCCGCAGGCTGAGCACGGTGCGGCCCGGTGGGACCGCGGTGTACGGCAGGTCGACGCGGATCTCGTCGTCGTCCCGCACCGCATCGACGGCGTCGTCCAGGCGTTCCTTCGCCTCGCTGAGTTTCTCCTCGTGCATGATGCGGTGCTTGCCGGCGGACACCTGGGCCTGGCGCTTGCGCTCGCCCATGACGACCTTCGGCTCGCGCTTGGTGTCCCACATCTTCTGGCCGTACCGCTTGCGCCGTGCCAACTTGACCTGGGCATCTGCCAGTTCACGCTTCTGCTTCTTCAGATCGGACTCGGCGACGCGCACCATGCGCTCCGCGGCCTCCTGCTCGGTGGCCAGCGCCTCCTCGTACGCGGCGAAGTTGCCTCCGTACCACTTGACCTCTCCGTCCCGCAGATCGGCGATCTGGTCGACCAGTTCGAGGAGTTCGCGGTCATGGCTGACCACGACCAGGACTCCGGACCAGGCGTCGACGGCCGCGTACAGGCGTCGACGGGCGTACAGATCCAGGTTGTTGGTGGGTTCGTCGAGCAGGAGCACGTCGGGCCGGTGCAGCAGCAGCGCGGCCAGGCGCAGCAGCACGGACTCGCCGCCCGACACCTCCCCGGTGGTGCGGTCGAGGCCGATGTGGCCCAGGCCGAGCTGATCGAGGGTCGCGACGGCGCGCTCCTCGACGTCCCAGTCGTCGCCGACCGCCGTGAAGTGCTCCTCGCTCACGTCGCCCGTCTCAATGGCGTGCAGGGCGGCGCGAGTTGCCGCGATGCCGAGCACCTCGTCGACGCGCAGGCCGGTGTCGAGCGTGACGTTCTGCGGCAGGTACCCGATGTCGCCCGCGACGCGGACGGCGCCGTCGCTCGGCGCGAGTTCACCGGCGACGAGCTTCAACAGGGTTGATTTTCCCGATCCGTTGACGCCGATGAGTCCGGTCCTGCCCGGACCGAAGGCCGCCTGGAGCCCGTCGAAGACACCGGTGCCGTCCGGCCAGGTGAAGTCGAGCGACGTGCAGGTGATGGAGGTGGGGGAAGTAGACATGTGGTCCTCGCGGTTGCGTGAGATGAAGCGCGGTCAGGGGCAACGCGTTTCGGGACACCGCGAGGTGCGACAGCTTGGACTGGGAGCAGCGTCGTCAGGGGATGAGGGCAGAAAAATGGGCCCTGTGCCCGGGGACGGCTCGAACGCCGAGGTCGCACGCTACGCACACAGTCGAGCCGTGTGACGCGGTGACTCCAGACCTCAGACGAGCAACGTCCTACTCCTATCGGCGACAACAGAACCGCTATACACCGTACGGTGCGATCTGAGCGCTGTCAACGACTTATCGTGACCGCGAACAAGGAGGCCCCATGCCCTATGGCTCGCTCTCACTTCCGACCCGGATCTTCCTGCTGGCCTGGGACACCGGTCGGAACAGGATCGCCGGCGCCCCCGAACTGCCCTACGCGGTGCGGGCCGGCGCGCTCGCGGAGCTGGCCCAGCGCGGACTCGTCTCGGACGTGGAGGGCATCGTCACGCCGGTCTTCGGCGCACGCACCGGCGACCCGGCGCTCGATGGTGTCCTCGAACTGATCGAGGAGTCCCGGCCCCGCAAATGGAGCGGCTGGATCACCCACAAGTCCCGCGACACCCTGAACGGGGCGCGCGACCAGCTGGCGTCCGAGGGCTATCTGCGGACGGAACGCATCCGGGTCTTCGGGATCTTCCCCTCCCGCCGGTACGAGCTGGAGCGCACCGGATACGTCGAGGTCCTGCACACCGAGGCGCTCGCGGTCCTGCGCGGCCCGGTACCCGTGTCCGAGGTCCCCCCGATCGACGCGGCCCTGGTGGTGTGCGCGGCGACGGGCAAGCTGCGCGGCATCTTCCCCGGCAAGGAGCGCAGGCGGTACAAGGAACGGCTCGACGCCCTCACCGACCGCTGCGGAGCCCCTGCCCCGGAACTCCCCGAGCTGATGCGGGCGCTGCGCAAGGCCCTGGCGTCCGCGGTGACGTACGCGGAGGCGGCCAGGGGAGGCGGCGGGGGCGGCGGCTGAGGGCCCGCGGCCGGGACGTACAGGTCGGATTCTCGCCAGCTGCGGGTCGCGCGGCGCTGGTTGAGTGGCCGCATGACAGAGACGAACCGTCGCGACGACGCCCTGAAGTTCCGCGCCCTGCACGTCCCGGGACGGCCGCTGGTGCTGCCGAACGCTTGGGACGTGGCCAGTGCCCGCGTCGTCGAGTCGGCCGGAGCCGCGGCCGTCGCCACCACGAGCGCCGGTGTCGCGTGGGACCTCGGCGCCGCGGACGGCGACCGGCTCGGCAGGGATCGCGCCCTCGGCGCGCTCGCCGGGATCGCCGCCGCGGTCGGGGTGCCGGTGAGCGCCGACATCGAGAGCGGCTACGCGGCGGACCCGGCGGGAGTCGCCGACACGGTGCGGGATGTGCTCGCCGCCGGCGCCGTCGGCGTGAACATCGAGGACGCGCTGTACGAGGGAGAGGCGCCGCTGCGGACGGTCGCCGGGCAGGTGGAGCGCATCGCGGCGGCCCGTGCGGCTGCCGACGCCGCGGGTGTGCCGCTGTTCGTCAACGCGCGCATCGACACGTATCTGCGGGGAGCGGGGGAGCCGGCGGACCGCGTCGGCCCGACCCTGGAGCGGGCTGCCGCATACCTCGCGGCCGGAGCCGACGGGATCTTCGTGCCGGGGGCCGTGGACCCGGGGACGGTGAAGGCACTCGTCGCGGGTGTCGACGGGCCGCTCAACGTGATGGCAGGGCACGGAGCGCCGTCGGTCGCGGAGTTCGCCGGTCTCGGCGTCGCGCGGATCAGTGTGGGCGCGGGCATCGCACAGGCCGTGCACGCCGTCGTGCGCCGGGCCGCGCGTGAGCTGCTCGCCGAGGGGACGTACACCTCGCTGGCGGGTGGGCTCGACTACGGGGAGCTGAATTCGCTGCTCGGCGCCCGGTGACGCCGGGGGCGGCGGCTCAGCAGGCGTCCCGCATCAGATCGGCGAGGTCCTGGTCCAGGTCGACGTGCAGATGCTCGTCGCCGGTGGGCACCAGGGTCAGGGAGCGGTGCAGGAAGCGGCGGAGCTCGCCGCTGCGGATGTGGACGATCGCCGTGCCCTCGGGGGCGTGGAACTCCACGACCGTGCGGTCGAAGCCGTACGGACGCACGCGGACGTCTCCGTCGCCCACCGCCTGCTCCATGCCCTGGGCGAGCAGCTCTCGGGCGAAGGTCCAGTAGACCTCGACGCCCTCCAGGGTCGCGGGGGCGGGAAAACTCATCCGGACGGCGAACGGATCGCCCTGGTCGTAGTGGAGCGTCGCGGGAATGGTCGACATCCGCGGCGCGGCGGCGACGAGGCGGGCCTCTACGGCTTGTTCGATGCTGTTGGACAACGCCTGCTCCCTCAACTACAGCTGGACGACTCGGGTCGGCACTCTGATAGACGTCGGAATGACGGAATCCGTGCACGCGAACACCGAGTGACCTCGGTCACCGCGCGCTCTTCACCGTCTTCACGTAATTACCGGAAGGAATCCTGTGTTCCGGTGGTAACTTCCCCCGCCATGAGGTCCTTGGGGAAGACGAGATGGTCGCGGTCCGTGGGTCGTGCGGTGACGGTGGGGCTGTGCGGGGCGGCTCTCGCCGCGACGGCGCCTGCCGCGCCGGGGTTCGCCCAGGCGGCGCCCGCGGGCCAGTCGCAGCGGGGCGGCGGCTGGGATCTCAAGGACAGCGGCAGCGACGCGCGCTTCCGCGGTCTCGCCGCCGTCAGCCGGAACGCCGCGTGGGTGGCCGGTGCGAAGGGCACCGTGCTGCGCACGTCGGACGGCGGCGACAGCTGGCGCGACGTCTCCCCGCCCGGGGCCGGGGAACTGGAGTTCCGGGACATCGAGGCCTTCGACGGCCGCCGCGCGGTGGTCCTCGCCATCGGCGAGGGCGAGGCGTCGCGGGTCTTCCGGACGTCGGACGGCGGAGCGACCTGGACGGAGTCCTTCCGCAACACCGACCCCAAGGCCTTCTACGACTGCATGACGTTCTTCGACCGGCGCCACGGCCTGGCGATGAGCGACCCGGTGGACGGCACGTTCCGCATCCTGTCCACCGCCGACGGCGGCCGGTCCTGGAAGGTCCTGCCCGACGACGGCATGCCCGCCGCCCAGGAGGGCGAGGCGGGCTTCGCGGCCGGCGGCCAGTGCCTGGTGAGCTCCGGCCCCCGCGACGTGTGGCTGGCCACCGGCGGCGCGGCACGCGCGCGTGTCCTGCACTCGGCCGACCGCGGCCGGACCTGGACGGCCACCGACGCGCCGATCCCGGCGGGCGACCCGGCACGCGGCGTCTTCGGCCTCGCCTTCCGCGACCGTACGCACGGCATCGCGGTCGGCGGCGACTACCGCGCCGACCAGCCATCGCCGAAGGCCGCGGCCACCACCGGCGACGCCGGCCGCACCTGGACCACGGCCACCCGGCCGCCGCCCGCCTACCGCTCCGGGGTGGCCTGGCTGCCCGGGAGCCGCCGCGGCGCGCTCGCGGTCGGGCCGACCGGCACGGACGTCACGTCGGACGGCGGGCGCAGCTGGCGGACGGTCGACGCGGGGTCGTACGACACCGTGGACTGCACGCGGGACCGCGTCTGTTGGGCCTCCGGCGAGAAGGGCCGGATCGCGCGCTGGGAGCGGGACCGGAGCGGCTCCGCCCCGCGGGACTAGGGCAGTACCTGCCGGTAAGGGGCGAGTTCGGGGGCGGTCTTCGTGGCGATGAACTCGGTGATGCGGTACTCGCAGACCTCCGCGAGTACGAAGGGGTCGCTCGCCGCGATCTCCTCGATCGCCGCACGGTCGTCGGCCACGGCGAGGATCACGCCGCCGTCGCGCGGATTCTTGCGACCGGAGGCGATGAAGACGCCCTGTGCGTACAGCTGGTCTAGCCACGCCACGTGGGCCTCCAGCTCCTTGTCGACGGCGGACACGGGCGCGGTGTAGGTCAACTCGAGAACGAACATGATCGCGAGGCTACCGCCGCTCGTCGCCACGGGCCGCCCCGGCCCGGTGCGTTCGCTTTATCCCGTATCCGTAGCAAGTGTTAACGCGCCTTATGCGCACGGTGCGGAACCGCCTCGCCTCATCCCGTAGTCGACTCGTATGCTGACCGCTCAACCGGCCACTCCGCGAGCTGACTTCGTGGTGCGTGGCTGGCCCATTTCTGCCGGGAGTTCACTTTGCTGTACAGGAAGACCGCTTTGCGCGTTGCCGCACCCGTGGCCGTGCTCGCCCTCGCGCTGACCGCCTGCGGCGGTGGCGACAAGAAGGACTCCGCGGACAAGCCGAAGGCCGGGGCCAACGAGCCCAAGGCCAAGCCGTCGCCCGAGTCCGGGGGCGAGATGGGCGCCGGCGAGAGCGCCACCGGCAAGGTCAAGGAGGGTGACGTCCCCGTCACCTACGAGATCACCGCGCAGAAGGTCGACCTGGGCACGGAGGCCGACACCAAGAAGATGGTGCAGGACCCCAAGGAGGCCAAGGGCCTGGTCCCGGCCATCGCCTACGTGAAGTACACGCACAAGTCCGGCGCCGCCCTCACCGAGACCCCGGACGCGAACGACTCCACCACCGTCTGGGCGGACGGCCGACGCGGCACCCTGGTCATCGGTGCCGCCGACGACGCGCCGGGCTGCGAGGACCCCTCGTCCATCGAGGGCTGGAAGAAGGGTCAGACCCACGTCCTGTGCGACACCTACCTGGTGCCCAAGGACGCGAAGGACCTGGAGATCCACTGGTCGGAGGAGGACGGCGAGCCGTTCACCTGGAAGTTCGCCGCCAAGTAGCAAGCCGCCGGGCGGGCGGGGTGGGGTAAGGCCGAAGGCCTAGTCTTGACCGCACCATGACGACCCACGCCGCCGCCCTCGCGCGCATCCCCGCCGACTGGCCCACCGACGAGCCGACCGCACGCGCGGTCCAGGACGCTCTCCGCGCCCGGGTCGTGCTCGACGAGGCGGGCCCCGAGCCGGGCACGGGCCACGTGACGGGCGTCGACGTCGCCTACGACGACGAGCGCGACATCGTCGCCGCCGCGGTCGTGGTCCTGGATGCCGCGACGCTCGATGTCGTCGAGGAGGCGACCGCGGTGGGCCGCGTGGCCTTCCCGTACGTCCCTGGCCTGCTCGCCTTCCGCGAGATCCCGACCGTCCTCGCCGCCCTGGGGAAGCTCGAAGCCGCCCCGGGCCTCGTCGTCTGCGACGGCTACGGCATCGCGCATCCCCGCAGGTTCGGCCTCGCGAGCCACCTCGGCGTCCTCACCGGTCTGCCCACGATCGGCGTGGCCAAGAACCCCTTCACCTTCACGTACGAGGCTCCGGGCGCGCCGCGGGGAAGCGCGGCCCCTCTCCTCGACGGAGCGGAGGAGATCGGCCGCGCCCTGCGCACCCGCGAGGACGTCAAGCCGGTCTTCGTCTCCGTGGGCCACCGTGTGGGCCTGGACAACGCCTGCGCCCAAACGCTCGGCCTGACGCCGCGCTACCGCCTTCCGGAGTCGACGCGGCGCGCGGACGCCCTGTGCCGTGCGGCCCTGCGCGAGGCGACCGCTAGCGCGTCGCCGCCACCCGGAACCTGAGCCCGGCCGCCGTCAGCCGCGCGGTGAGCGCGTCGCCCATCGCCACGGCCGTGGTCAACTGCCCGGCCACGTCCGGCAGATCGTCGTCGAGGGCCAGGCACAGGGCCGCCTCGCCGAGCATCTTCGCCGTCTCGTCGTAGCCCGGATCGCCGCCCGAGACCTCGGTGAACACCCGCCGGCCGCCGCCCTCGCCGACGAACCGCACGGAGAACCAGCTCTCCGCGCGCCGCTGCTCGCTCGGCCCGTCGCCCGGCTTGAGCCGCGAGGACAACCACCGCCGCGCGGGCGGCACTTGGGCCGCCGCCACCAGACCGCTGACGGCCGCCGCGCCACCCACCGCGAACGGCAGGGTCTTCACGGCCGCGTAGTGCCGGTAGCGGAAGTCGGGCCCGTAGCGCTCCAGGGCCCGCGCCGAGCGCTGCACCACCTGCGGGTCGATCGTCGGCAGGGGAAGGGCCCAGGCGCCGACCTCGCCCGCGTACCGGGGCACGCTCGGCGGCGCGTACGCCTTGCGGTCCACCAGGCGCGGCTCGTGCCGTCGCCGGTCCCGCGCGGCGGCCAGCATCTGCGGCCCGCGTCCCATCTGGGCGAGCGCGGAGGCGAACGTACCGCCGGAGAACGTCGCGTTGCTCCGGACGAACCCGTCGACGCGCAGCGGCACGCCCTCCGGGAGCTGCCGCACCGTGAAGTACGCGCCCAGGTCGTGCGGGACCGAGTCGAAGCCGCAGGAGTGCACGAGGCGTGCGCCCGTCTCGCGTGCGCGGGCGTCGTGCCGCACGTACATCAGGTCGACGAACTCCGGCTCACCGGTGAGGTCCACGTAGTCAGTGCCCGCATCGGCGCACGCGGCGACGAGTTCCTGGCCGTACGCGATGTAGGGCCCCACGGTGGTGGCCACCACGCGCGCGTGCCCTGCCATCTCCCGCAGGGACGCCGGGTCCGCCACGTCCGCGCGGACGAGGGGGAGCTCCGCACAGGCCGGATGGGTCTCGGCGAGCTTCTCCCGCAGCCGCTCCAGCTTCCCGGTGTCGCGACCGGCGATCGCCCAGCGCAACCCTGCGGGGGCGTGCGCGGCGAGGTACTCCGCGGTGAGCACACCGACGAATCCGGTCGCCCCGAAGAGCACGATGTCGTACGTGCGACGGTCCGCACGCTCCTTGCCGTTGTCGCTCTGACTGGTCATGGCACCTCTCTGCCGTGCACCCCGCGCCGATGTCGGTGGCCGAGGCTAGCGTGCGTAGTGCGGCTCTCCCACCGGCCCCCCTGGCCCCGCCACAGGCGGACCGGACCCGCACCGGCGCGCGACCTGGGCCGCAATTTGTCTAAGCGCTTGCTTGCTAGGGTCTTGTGCGGAGTGGAACACGTTCTTAGCATCACTGGTGTTACATCAGTTGTGTCATAGCGCTGGGGGCTCAATGGCAGTGCCGGACAAGGGCGTTCACGGGCCGCTCGCCGGGGTGCGCGTGGTCGAGCTGGCGGGCATCGGGCCCGGCCCGTTCGCGGCCATGCTCCTCGCCGACCTCGGCGCCGACGTCGTACGCGTCGACCGACCAGGCGGCGGCGGTCTCGCGATCAATCCCGAGTACGACGTCACCAACCGCAACAAACGCTCCGTGATCGTCGACCTCAAGGCGGCGGACGGCGCGGCCCGCGTCCTCGACCTGGTCGACCGCGCTGATGTCCTCATCGAGGGCTACCGCCCCGGCGTCGCCGAGCGCCTCGGCGTCGGGCCCGCCCCCTGCCACGCCCGCAACTCCAGGCTCGTCTACGGACGAATGACCGGCTGGGGGCAGGAGGGCCCGCTGGCCCAGCGTGCCGGGCACGACATCGCGTACATCGCGATCACCGGCACCCTCGGCATGATCGGCAACCCAGGAGAGCCCCCCACCGTCCCCGCGAACCTCGTCGGGGACTTCGCGGGCGGCTCCCTCTACCTCGTCGTCGGCATCCTCGCGGCCCTGCACCACGCGCGCGACCACGGCACGGGACAGGTCGTGGACGCCGCGATCGTCGACGGCACCGCGCACCTCACGTCGATGATCCACGGCATGCTCGCGGCCGGCGGCTGGCAGGACAGGCGCGGCGCCAACCTCCTGGACGGCGGCTGCCCGTTCTACGGCAACTACGAGACCGCCGACGGCGGATACATGGCCGTCGGGGCTCTGGAACAGCAGTTCTACGACGAGTTCATCGCGCTCATCGGCCTGGCGGACGAGGCGCCTCCGCGCAAGGACCTGTCCCGCTGGGGCGAGCTGCGCGAGGCCGTCGCCGCCCGCTTCAAGACGCGGACGCGCGAGGAGTGGACGGCCGTCTTCGAAGGCTCCGACGCCTGCGTCGCACCCGTGCTCTCGCTGCGCGAAGCCCCCGGCCACCCCCATCTCGCCGCCCGCGGCACCTTCGTCGACCACGGCGGCATCACCCAGCCCGCCCCCGCGCCCCGCTTCTCCGCGACCCCGACGGACGTCCGCGGCGGGCCCGCCCAACCGGGCGCGCACACCGAGGACGTGGCCCGCGACTGGGACGTACCGGCCCTCCTGACAGGCACCCCCACGAAGGAAGACGACTGATGCAACTCTCCGCACCTCTCGCCTACGCGGGCGACCCGCGCCAGGCAGCCGACGATGTGGCGGCCCTGGAGTCCGCAGGCCTGGACGCCGTCTGGGTGGCGGAGGCGTACGGCTTCGACTCGCCCACGATCATGGGCTACCTGGCCGCACGCACCGAGCGTATGAAGATCGGCGCCGCGATCCTCAACGTCTACTCGCGCACCCCCGCCCTCATCGCCCAGACGGCCGCCGGACTCGACGCCATCTCCGGCGGGCGCGCCATCATCGGGCTCGGCGCGTCGGGCCCGCAGGTCGTCGAGGGCTGGCACGGCAAGCCGTACGACAAGCCCCTGGCCCGCACCCGCGAAGCCATCGAGCTGACCCGCCGCATCCTGCGCCGCGAGGTCATCGACCACCACGGCATCACGGACATGCCGCTGCCCGAGGAGAAGGGCGGCAAGCTGGGCAAGCCGCTCAAGATCCTCACCAAGCCGGTGCGTTCGGAAGTGCCGCTGTACGTCGCTTCCCTTGGCCCCGCCAACGTCCGCATGACCGCCGAGATCGCCGACGGCTGGCTGCCCACCCTGTTCATCCCGGAGAAGGCCCACCAGGTGTGGGGCGCTCCGCTCGCCGAAGGCAAGGAGAAGCGCGATCCGGCGCTCGGCCCCTTGCAGACGGTCGCGGGCGGACTGCTCGCCATCGGTGACGACGCGGCGGCCGCACGGGATCTGGCCCGACCGCAAATTGCCCTCTACGTAGGCGGCATGGGCGCACCGGGGAAGAACTTCTACAACGACCTCGCGGTGGCGTACGGCTACGAGAAGGAGGCCAAGCGCATCCAGGAGCTGTATCTCTCGGGCAAGAAGAAGGAAGGCGAGGCCGCCGTCCCGGACGAGTTCTGCGAGCTCATGACACTGTGCGGGCCCGAGAGCTACGTCCGTGAGCGCGTCGAGGCCTTCCGCGAGGCGGGCGTCACCATGCTCAACGTCATTCCCGTCGGCCCCGAGCCGGCCAAGTCGATCGAAACCGTCAAGGGCTGGCTCTAGGGCTTCAGGAGGCCGTACGTGAAGCGACAGATCTTTACCGCCGAGCACGAGGCGTTCCGCGAGACCGTCCGCACCTTCCTGACCAAGGAGGTGCTGCCCCACTACGAGGAGTGGGAGAAGGACGGGATCGTCAGCCGTGACGCCTGGCTCGCCGCGGGCAAACAAGGGCTCCTCGGACTCGCCGTGCCGGAGGAGTACGGAGGGGGCGGGAACGCCGACTTCCGCTACAGCGCCGTCCTCGCCGAGGAGTTCACCCGCGCGGGCACGTCCGGGCTCGCGCTCGGCCTGCACAACGACATCATCGGCCCGTACCTGACCTCCCTGGCCACCGAGGACCAGAAGCGGCGCTGGCTGCCCGGCTTCTGCTCCGGCGAGATCATCACGGCCATCGCGATGACCGAGCCGGGCGCGGGCTCCGACCTCCAGGGCATCCGCACCACCGCCACGGACCAGGGCGACCACTGGCTGCTCAACGGCTCCAAGACGTTCATCTCGAACGGCATCCTGGCCGACCTCGTCATCGTCGTCGCCAAGACGTCCGCCGAGGGCGGCGCGAAGGGCCTGTCCCTCCTGGTCGTCGAGCGCGGCATGGACGGCTTCGAGCGGGGCCGCAACCTCGACAAGATCGGCCAGAAGTCCCAGGACACCGCCGAGTTGTTCTTCAACGACGTACGCGTCCCCAAGGAGAACCTCCTGGGCGAGCTCGACGGCGCCTTCATCCACCTGATGACGAACCTCGCGCAGGAGCGCATGGGCATCGCCGTCGCCGGGATCGCCGCCGCCGAGAACCTCCTGGAGATCACGACGGCGTACGTCAAGGAGCGCGAGGCCTTCGGGCGTCCGCTCTCCAAGCTCCAGCACATCCGCTTCGAGATCGCCGAGATGGCCACCGAATGCGCGGTCACCCGTACGTTCCTCGACCGCTGCATCGTCGATCACTCGAACGGGGAACTCGACGCCGTGCACGCGTCGATGGCCAAGTGGTGGGCCACGGAGCTGCAGAAACGCGTCGCCGACCGCTGCCTGCAACTGCACGGAGGATACGGCTACATGACCGAGTACCGCGTCGCCAAGGCCTTCACCGACGGCCGCATCCAGACGATCTACGGGGGGACGACCGAGATCATGAAGGAGATCATCGGCCGCTCCCTGCTCGCCTGAGTCCGACCGACCCCTCATCTGCACAGTTCTTCGCGAAAGGCTGCTGTCTTGACCACCGAAGCGTACGTATACGACGCGATCCGCACCCCGCGCGGTCGCGGCAAGGCCAATGGCGCCCTGCACGGCACCAAGCCGATCGACCTCGTCGTCGGCCTGATCCACGAGATCCGGGCGCGGTTCCCCGACCTGGACCCGGCGGCCGTCGACGACATCGTCCTCGGTGTCGTGGGCCCGGTCGGCGACCAGGGCTCCGACATCGCGCGCATCGCGGCGATCGCCGCAGGTCTTCCCGACACCGTCGCCGGCGTCCAGGAGAACCGCTTCTGCGCCTCGGGCCTCGAAGCGGTCAACATGGCCGCGATGAAGGTGCGTTCGGGCTGGGAGGACCTCGTCCTCGCGGGCGGTGTCGAGTCGATGTCGCGCGTCCCTATGGCCTCGGACGGCGGCGCCTGGTTCGCCGACCCGATGACCAACTACGAGACGGGCTTCGTTCCGCAGGGCATCGGCGCCGACCTCATCGCGACCGTCGAGGGCTACTCCCGGCGTGACGTGGACGAGTACGCCGCCCTGTCCCAGGAGCGCGCGGCTGCCGCGTGGAAGGACAACCGCTTCGAGAAGTCCGTCGTGCCGGTCAAGGACCGCAGCGGTCTGGTCGTCCTCGACCACGACGAGTACATGCGGCCGGGCACCACCGCGGACTCGCTCGCCAAGCTGAAGCCGTCCTTCAAGGACATCGGCGACCTCGGTGGCTTCGACGCGGTCGCGCTGCAGAAGTACCACTGGGTCGAGAAGATCGACCACGTCCATCACGCGGGCAACTCCTCCGGCATCGTGGACGGCGCCGCCCTCGTGGCCATCGGCACCAAGGAGGTCGGCGAGCGGTACGGTCTTGCGCCGCGCGCGCGGATCGTCTCCGCGGCGGTCTCCGGCTCGGAGCCGACGATCATGCTCACCGGTCCTGCCCCGGCCGCGCGCAAGGCGCTGGCCAAGGCGGGTCTGACCATCGACGACATCGACCTCGTCGAGATCAACGAAGCGTTCGCGGCGGTCGTGCTGCGGTTCGTGAAGGACATGGGCCTGTCCCTGGACAAGGTCAACGTCAACGGCGGCGCGATCGCGTTGGGGCATCCGCTGGGCGCGACCGGGGCGATGATCCTGGGCACGCTGGTGGACGAACTGGAACGGCGCGACCTGCGGTACGGGCTCGCCACGTTGTGCGTGGGCGGCGGAATGGGTATCGCCACGATCGTGGAGCGGGTGTAGCGCCGCTGGGGCCGGGGAGCGTCGCCGACCGCGGGTGCGCCGTGGTTGCTCGCGCCCACGCGGCGGAGCCGCATATGTCGCAGCCCCGCGCCCCTGAAGGCATGCGCTGCGCGCAGCCTTCCCGATACGCGCGCGCCCTGGAGATGGCGCACGCAGTGCGCATCTCCAGGGGCGCGGGGAACTGCGCGACCAGCCCCCACCGACCGCAAGTCGGCAACGAAACGGCACCACCCACCCCCGTAGTCGCCCACCGCTCCCGCCAAGACTTCACGGAGACAAGACCATGACCGAAAGCACCACCATCCGCTGGGAAATGGACGCCACCGGCATCCTCACCCTCGTCCTCGACGACCCCAACCAGTCCGCGAACACCATGAACCAGGCGTTCAAGGACTCCATCGCGGCCATCGCCGACCGCGCGGAGGCCGAGAAGGACTCCATCCGCGGCATCATCTACACCTCCGCCAAGAAGACCTTCTTCGCGGGCGGTGACCTGAAGGACATGATGCAGGCAGGGCCCGAGAACGCGCAGGACGCGTTCGACGCGGGCGTCGCCATCAAGGGCTCCCTGCGCCGCATCGAGACCCTGGGCAAGCCCGTCGTGGCCGCCCTCAACGGCGCGGCCCTGGGCGGCGGTTACGAGATCGCCCTCGCCAGCCACCACCGCGTCGCGCTCGACGCGCCCGGCTCCAAGATCGGCCTGCCCGAGGTCACCCTCGGCCTGCTCCCGGCGGGCGGCGGCGTGACCCGCACCGTACGTCTCATGGGCATCGCGGACGCGCTCCTCAAGGTGCTCCTCCAGGGCACCCAGTACTCCCCGAAGCGCGCCCTGGAGAACGGCCTCGTCCACGAAGTGGCCGCCACCCGCGAGGAGATGATCGAGAAGGCCCGCGCCTTCATCGACGCCAACCCCGAGTCGGCGCAGCCCTGGGACAAGCCGGGCTACCGCATCCCCGGCGGCACCCCGGCCAACCCGAAGTTCGCCGCGAACCTGCCCGCGTTCCCGGCCAACCTGAAGAAGCAGATCAACGGCGCCCCCTACCCGGCCCCGCGGAACATCCTCGCCGCCGCCGTGGAGGGCTCGCAGGTCGACTTCGAGACCGCGCTGACCATCGAGGCGCGGTACTTCACCGAGCTGGTCACGGGCCAGACCGCGAAGAACATGATCCAGGCGTTCTTCTTCGACCTCCAGGCCGTCAACTCCGGTGCCAACCGGCCCAAGGGCATCGAGCCGCGCCAGGTCCGCAAGGCCGCCGTCCTGGGTGCCGGGATGATGGGCGCGGGCATCGCCTACTCGTGCGCCCGCGCGGGCATCGAGGTCGTCCTGAAGGACGTCTCCGCCGAGGCCGCCGCCAAGGGCAAGGCCTACTCGGAGAAGCTGTGCGCCAAGGCGGTGCAGCGGGGGCGTACGACCCAGGAGAAGGCCGACGCGCTGCTCGCCCTCATCACGCCGACCGCAGACCCGCAGGACCTGGCGGGCTGTGACGCCGTGATCGAGGCCGTCTTCGAGGACACCTCGCTCAAGCACAAGGTGTTCCAGGAGATCCAGGACGTCATCGAGCCGGACGCGCTGCTCTGCTCCAACACCTCGACGCTGCCGATCACCCAGCTCGCCGAGGGCGTCACGAGGCCCGTCGACTTCATCGGCCTGCACTTCTTCTCGCCCGTCGACAAGATGCCGCTCGTCGAGATCATCAAGGGCGAGCGGACCGGGGACGAGGCGCTCGCCCGCGCCTTCGACCTCGTACGCCAGATCAACAAGACGCCGATCGTCGTCAACGACTCGCGTGGCTTCTTCACGTCGCGCGTGATCGGGCACTTCATCAACGAGGGCGTCGCGATGGTCGGCGAGGGCATCGAGCCCGCGTCGATCGAGCAGGCCGCGGCCCAGGCGGGCTACCCGGCGAAGGTCCTCTCCCTGATGGACGAGCTGACCCTCACCCTGCCGCGCAAGATCCGGGGCGAGACGAAGCGCGCCGTCGAGGAGGCCGGCGGCACCTGGGCCGGGCACCCGTCTGACTCCGTCATCGACCGCATGATCGACGAGTTCGAGCGCCCCGGCCGGAGCGGGGGAGCCGGCTTCTACGACTACGTGGACGGCAAGCGCGCCGGTCTCTGGCCGGGCCTGCGCGAGCACTTCACCAAGCCGGGCACGCAGATCCCGTTCGAGGACATGCAGGAGCGCATGCTGTTCTCCGAGGCGCTCGACACCGTGCGCCTGGTGGAGGAGGGCGTCCTGACGTCCGTCGCGGACGCCAACATCGGCTCCATCTTCGGCATCGGCTTCCCCGGCTGGACCGGCGGCGTGCTCCAGTACATCAACGGCTACGAAGGCGGCCTGCCCGGATTCGTGGCACGCGCGCGTGAGTTGGCCGACCGCTACGGAGAGCGGTTCACGCCGCCCGTGCTGCTCGTCGAGAAGGCTTCGAGCGGCGAGAAGTTCAGCGACAGCTGAACCCGTCGCCCCAGGGAGTGGCTCAGCCGTCGTTGAGCCACTCCCGCAGTTCTTCCTTGAGGGAGCGCTGGAACGCCGTCACCAGGGCCTGCACCACCATCGGCTGCATATGGGCCGACAGGGACCGCATCGCCGCCACGTGCTCCGGGTCCGACTCCCGCTCCCTGTAGGGGCCCCACACCTCGTCGCGGAAGAGCCGCGACAGCTCGACGGCGGCCGAGCGGGTGTGCTCCATCAGGACCGTGCGCGCCGCCAGGATCGTCTCGTGCGCTATGGGTACGTCCAGCAGTTCCACACCCAGGCGCAGCAGCCCCGGGTCGACGCGATACGCCCCCGGAGGGCCCGCCGGAGCGACGACCCCCATCGCCGAGAGCCGGTCCAGATCGGCGGCGGCCAGCGACCGGCCCGCCCTGCGCTCCAGCTCCGCGTGGTCGGTGTCCTCGGCCGAGTCCGGGGCCCAAGAGGCCACCACCGCACGGTGGATGGCGAGGTCGTGGGCGCTCAGATCGGGTGGCAGCTGTTCCAGGTACCGCTCGATCGCGGCCAGTGTCATGCCCTGGTGCTGCAACTCCTCGATGAGCCCGAGCCGGGACAGATGCTCCTGGCCGTAGTGACCGACCCGGCGCGGCCCGATCACGGGTGGCGGCAGGAGGCCCTTGGTGCTGTAGAAGCGGATCGTGCGGACGGTGACACCCGCGCGTGCGGCCAGTTCGTCGACCGTGAGCGTCGGCTCGTCGGTGTCCGACGTCGTCGTCATCGTCATGGCAGCGGTTCGCCTCCCCAGTCGTGCACCGGTGTTGTGCACCGATCAGGTGCAACAGTATTGCTGTCTCACCACTGTTGTGAAAGCGTCCGGCCCAGTCACTTGCTTCGTCGATGACGCCAGGAGGCGGTCATGACCACGATCCTGCGACTCCCGGGGGAACCCACCGACGTCACGCTTCCCGCCCTGCTTCTCCGCAACACCGAGGACCACGGCGACCGCCCCGCACTCTCCTGGCGCACCACCCCCGAAGGGGAGTGGACGACACTGACCTGGCGCGAAGCGCGCCGCAAGGTCGCGGTCCTCGCCGCCGGGTACGCGGCGCTCGGCGTGCGGCGCGGCGAGCACGTCCTCATGATGATGGGCAACCGCCCCGAACACTGGCTGAGCGATCTCGCCCTCGTGCACCTGGGCGCGGTGCCCATCACCGTGTACGGCACGTCGGCCCCCGAACAGATCGCGCACATCGCCCGCCACAGCCGGGCCCGCTTCGCGATCGTCGAGGGCGCCCACGAGCTGGCCCGCTGGGAGCCGCTCCTGATCGACGAGACAGCGCCCCTGGAGCGCCTGGTGGTCGTCGAGGCGGCCGACGCGGGCCCGCATCGCACGTACGGCTCCCTGCACGCCACCGGAGGCCGCCTGTTCGACCCGGACGCCTTCGAGAAGGGCTGGCGCGAGTCACGGGCCGAGGACCCGCTGACCGTCGTCTACACCTCGGGCACCACCGGCGACCCCAAGGGCGTCCGCATCACGCACCGCAACGTCGTCCTCAACGCCGTCGCCCTGGACGCCGTCGTCGAGCTCCCCGACTTCGTCGAGCACATCAGCTACCTCCCGTTCGCGCACGTCGCCGAGCGCATGCTGGGCATCTACCTGCCGGTGTTCCGCGCCGCACACGTCCACCTGTGCGCCGACCCGACCGCCGTCGCCGCGACCGCGCGCGAGCTGCGCCCCGCGCAGTTCTTCGGGGTCCCGCGCGTGTGGGAGAAGCTGGCCACCTCCGTGAAGGCCGTGCTCGCCGGGCTGCCGGAGGAGAAGCGTGCGGCGATCGATGCGGCGAACGAGGCGACACGCGCGCGTGTGGCGTACGTCGAGCGTGGCGAGGACCCGCCGGCCGACGTGGAGACGGCGTACCGCGAGGCCAAGGAGAAGGTCCTCGACCCGCTGCTCTCGCTCGCCGGGTTCGACCGCCTGGTGTGGACCGCGAGCGCGGCGGCGTCCATGCCGCTGGACGTCGTGCGCTTCTGGGCGGGCTTCGACGTCGTGATCATGGACGCGTGGGGTCTGACGGAGACGACCGGAGTCGTCACCATCAACACCCCGGCCGCCTTCCGGCTCGGCTCGGTGGGCAAGCCCCTGGACGGCCTGGAGGTCCGCACGGACGCCGACGGCGAGATCCTGGTGCGCGGCGCGACGGTCTTCGACGGCTATCTCCTGGCCGATGGTGGCGTCGAGTCGGCCTGCGACGAGGACGGCTGGTTCGCCACCGGCGACGTCGGGCGGATCGACGAGGACGGCTTCCTCTGGCTCACCGACCGCAAGAAGGAACTGATCGTGACGTCGACGGGCAAGAACGTCTCGCCCGCGCTCGTCGAGAACACACTCAAGGAGCACCCCCTCATCGGGCAGGCACTCGTCCACGGCGACGGCCGCTCCTACCTGGTGGCCCTGCTGGTCCTGGACACCGAGATGGCCCCCGTGTGGGCCGCCGCCCGGGGGATTACCGGCGACCTGATGGCGAGCGAGACCGTGCGCGAGGAGGTCGCGCGGGCCGTAGAGGCGGCCAACGCGCGCCTCAACCGCACCGAGCAGATCAAGCGCTACCGGCTCCTCGGGGAGGAGTGGGGCCCCGAGACCGGGGAGCTGACACCGTCCCTGAAGCTGCGCCGCAGGGTCATCCGGGAGAAGTACGGGGACGCCATCAACGACCTGTACACCCAATGATCATTGGGTGTACACCCCCTGCCCACCATGTGAGAAGTGCCGCTATGTGACGTGCGCCACCGCATGTCGGGCGATCTCTGGGGGAAGGTGTCGCGTCGGTCCACGCACACGTCAGGAGTGTCGTGGACCGGAGCACATCCGGACACCGGAGTTTTCCGGGCACCAGAGAGTAGACCCCCCACGTGAGCAAGGAAGCCGTAGACACGGCCGCTGCGGACGCATCCCGCACAGATGCGTCCCAGGCCCCCGCGGACGCGGGCGATGCCGGTTACAGCAAGGACCTCAAGGCCCGTCACGTCAACATGATCGCCATCGGTGGCGCGATCGGAACTGGACTCTTTCTCGGTGCGGGCGGCCGCCTGCACTCCGCGGGCCCCGCGCTCGCCGTCGCTTACCTCGTGTGCGGCATCTTCGCCTTCTTCGTCGTACGCGCCCTCGGCGAGATGGTCATCTACCGGCCGTCCTCGGGTTCGTTCGTCTCGTACGCGCGTGAGTTCCTCGGCGAGAAGGGCGCCTACGTCGCCGGCTGGATGTACTTCGTCAACTGGTCGACCACCGGCATCGCCGACATCACCGCGATCGCCCTCTACACGCACTACTGGAGCTTCTTCACCGACATCCCCCAGTGGGTGCTCGCGCTGATCGCCCTCGCCGTCGTCCTCGTGATCAACATGATCTCGGTGAAGTACTTCGGCGAGATGGAGTTCTGGTTCGCGATCGTCAAGGTCGCGGCCCTGATCGCCTTCATGCTGATCGGCATCTTCCTGCTGGTCACCCAGCAGGACGTGGGCGGCCAGACGCCGGGTCTGAGCGTGATCACCGACAACGGCGGCTTCCTGCCGAACGGCATCATGCCGGTCGTGATCGTCATGCAGGGTGTCGTCTTCGCGTACGCCTCGCTCGAACTGGTCGGCGTCGCGGCGGGCGAGACCGCCGAGCCGCAGAAGGTCGTCCCGCGCGCGGTGAACTCGATCATGTGGCGCGTGGGCCTCTTCTACGTCGGTTCGGTCATCCTGCTCGCCCTGCTGCTTCCGGGATCGGTGTACTCGGCGGACGAGAGCCCGTTCGTGACGGTCCTCTCCAAGATCGGTGTCCCCGCGGCCGGTGACGTGATGAACCTGGTCGTCCTCACGGCGGCGCTGTCGTCGCTGAACTCGGGCCTGTACTCCACGGGCCGCATCCTGCGCTCGATGGCGATGGCGGGTTCGGCGCCGAAGTTCACCGCGAGGATGAACAAGAGCCAGGTCCCCTACGGCGGCATCCTGCTCACCTCCGGGGTCTGTGTGCTCGGTGTCGGCCTGAACTTCCTCATGCCGAGCCAGGCCTTCGAGATCGTCCTGAACGTGGCGTCCCTCGGCATCATCAGCACCTGGGTGATCATCATGATCTGTCACCTGGCGTTCGTCCGGCGTGCCAAGGAAGGCCTGATCAGCCGGCCCAGCTTCCGCCTCCCGGGCAGCCCGGTCACGGAGATCGTCACGATCGTCTTCCTGCTCTCCGTGCTCGTCCTGATGTGGAAGGACCCGGAGATCGGCCGCAAGACGCTCTACCTCATCCCGATCATCGCGGCGGCGCTGGTCGCCGGCTGGTACGGGATTCGCCGCAGGGTGGACCGCGAGGCGGCAAGCCTCACGAAGTAGCAGCTCAGGGCAGCTCAAGGGCCACTTGTCAGTGGCAGCGCCTACGGTGGCGTCATGTCGGAGATCACTTATGTCCGAGGTGACGCCACCGCGCCGTTCGGCAAGGGCGTCAAACTGATCGCCCATGTCTGCAACGACCTCGGGGGCTGGGGCGGGATCGCGGTGACGGTGTACGACTTCGGGGACTGAGCGGGGCCGGCGGTGGTCGGCGGGCGGCCCTGGAGGGGTGGGCGTGACGCGCTTCACTCAACTCCCGTACTGATGTGCGTTGTTGTGCACGGATGAGCGGGTAGATCGGCTGCATGCAGCTCATTCCCATGCAGCTAGGGCCGATCAACCCGGAAGTCGAGCATCTCGCCGTCGGAGCCGTGCTGTTCGGTTCCCTCTACGTCTTCGTCAGGCGCATGATCCTCCGCGTCAACGGCGTACTCGAGCAGCGCGCCACGCTCCTCGAAGGAGTCACCGGCGGACCGGCGGCAGAACTGCGGCGCGAAGCCGAGCGGATACGAGCCGAGCGCGAGGCGACGCTGGCCGAGGCTCGTCGCGAGGCCGCCCAGGTGCGGCAGCGGGCGCGGGAGGAAGGCGCGGTCCTGATCGCCGCCGCCCGTGAGGACGGTGTGCGCGAGCGCGACGAGGTGCTGACGGGCGGGAAGGCCGCGATCGAGGCCGAGCGGAGCTCGGCGGAGGCCGAACTGCGCGTCCAGGTACCGGAGTTGGCATCCGCGCTGGCGAGCAGGGTCGTGGGCGAGCCGGTCGCGGCGGCGACGGGTTCCGGCCGCTGAGGGGACGTTTTCGCGGCTCGACGTGGGCCGTGCGGCCCACGGGCCCGGCGCCCCGGGTGGCGTCGCGGCAGGCTCGCGCCATGGAACTCATGGTGCCGGTCAAGGACGGCGAGGCCTGGGCGGAGAACTCGGGAGCACTGGGCGGCGCGGGAGGCTTGGGCGGCGCGAGTGGCTCGGGAGCCGCGGGGGGTGAGGCGCCGCCGCTGGTCCTGCTGCACCCCGGTGTCGCGGACTCCCGCGTCTGGGACGGAGTCCTGCCACGGCTGGCCGAGGGGCGCCGGGTCATCCGCTACGACGCGCGGGGGTACGGCAGGTCTCCCGCCCCACCGCGCCGTTCTCGCTGGTCGAGGACCTGATCGCGGTCCTCGTGCCGCCGCCCTGCGGATCGCGCTCACCATGGCCGTCGCATACTGGAACACATACAAACCGGGCACCGGCCGGCGGGCCCGCCGACGCTGGGGAGCCGCGTGATGCACAGCCGCCGCCAGACTCCCGAGCCGCCTCCGCCCGGCGGGGTCCTGTGGGACATCGCGGGCGACGTCCGCGCCCTGCTCGCCCTGCCCGCCGCGCTCACGATGCAGGTCGCGCACCCCGCCGTGGGCGCGGGCGTCGACACGTACTCCGTGTTCCGGACCGACCCGTGGGGGCGCGGCGAGCGGTCACTGCGGTCGCTGCAGACCTGGGTGTACGGCGGCGAGAGCGCGGCCGACGAAGGCCGCAGGCTGCGCGCCCTGCACAAGGACATCCGGGGCACGGACGCGCACGGCCGCGACTACCACGCGCTGACGCCCGCCTACTACGCGTGGGTGCACGCCACGGGTTTCCCCGTCTACCACCACGCCCAGAAGTACCTGGGCCGCCCCTTCACCGAGTCCCAGGAGCGGCAGCTGTACGCGGAGTGGCTCCAGGTCGGGCGCGTCCTCGGCATCCACGACCGGGACATGCCGCAGACGATCGAGGAGTTCTGGCCGTACTACGCGAAGATCCTCGCCGACGAACTGGAGGAGACGGAGGTGGTCCGCGACCTGGTCGCCACGGACCGCCCCGTCCCACCACCGGACCGCGGGCCCTACGCGCTGCGGATCGCGCTGCGCGCCCTGTGGCCGCTGCTCCTGCCGCCGCTTGCCCGCTTCCGCCGCTTCATCACGATCGGCCTGATGCCGCCGGACGCGAGGTCGGCCATCGGCCTGCCGTGGACGGACATCCAGGAACGGCGGCTGCGGCGCTTCGGCAAGGCCGTGCGCACAGTTGTCCCACGCCTGCCGGAGCGCCTGCGGTATCTGCCGATGGCTCGCAGGGCTCGGGCGCGCCACAAAATCACCGGCTCCGCCGAGCTCGTCCTCAAACGCCGGACGGGCTGATCCTGCCCACCCGCCTCGCACAGCAGCTCGCCGCTGGGCAAATCGGCTGGGTGGGCGGGAAACATTCGCCGTAGCGGCGGCTCCGTGTCAGTGACCGTGGTCGTGCACGCCGTTCGTCGCGGCAATGGACTTCCACGACTTCGGCGTAGCCGGGACCGCCGAGGACCGAGCGATCCCCGCGTCCCGCGCAGCAGGAGCATCCGGCCGTGAAGGCTGGTAGAGCCACGCGTCGAACAGGGAAGCCAGCGGCTTGCCGGAGACCTTCTCCGCGTACTTCACGAAGTCACCCACCTTCGCGTTCCCGTACGCGTACTCCTTCGGCCACCCCTTCAAGATCGCCGAGAAGGACCTCTCACCGACCTCGTTCCGCAGCGCCTGCAGGGCCAGCGCCCCGCGGTCGTACACGGCGATGTCGAACTGGTTCTCCGGGCCGGGGTCACCCGGCTTGACCTTCCAGAACGGGTCGTCGGCCGGGTGCTGGGCGTACGCGTAGTCCGCAAGCTCCTGTGCCGTCCCCTCGCCCTCCTTCTCCGACCACAGCCACTGGCTGTACCGCGCGAAGCCCTCGTTGATCCAGATGTCCTTCCAGCCGTGGACGGAGACACTGTCGCCGTACCACTGGTGGGCAAGCTCATGGACCACGACGGACACGTTGGAGCCGTTGGCGAACTGCCGCGGGCTGTAGAACGGCCGCGTCTGCGTCTCCAGGGCGAAGCCGCTCGTCACGTTCGGGACGTACCCGCCCAGGGCGTTGAAGGGGTACTTGCCGAAGACCCCCTCCAGCCACTCCGCGACCTCGGTGGAGCGCTCGATGCTCGCCCGCGCGGCCCCCGCGTTGTCGCCGAGGTCCTTGCTGTAGGCGTTCAGGACGGGCAGACCGTCCGCGGTCTTGTCCGTCGTGATGTCGAACTTGCCGACGGCGAGCGTCGTCAGATAGCCGGCCTGCGGCTTGTTGGAACGCCAGTTGAAGCGCGTCCAGCCGAGCCGCGAACTCTGCGACTGCAGCACGCCGTTGGAGATGGCCTGCGAGCCGTCCGGCACGGAGACCGAGACGTCGTACGTCGCCTTGTCGAGCGGGTGGTCGTTGGACGGGTACCACCAGGCAGCCGACTCCGGCTCCTGCGCCGCCACTCCGCCGTCGGGCGTCCGTGCCCACGCCGTGTAGCCGTTGATCTTCACCTCGGACGGCTTGCCCGCGTAGCGGACGACCACCGTGATCGGCGTGCCCTTGGGCAGGCCGGCCGCCGGAGTGATCTCCAGCTCCTGCTCGCCGGACTTCTTGAACGCCGCCTTCTTGCCGTTGACGCGCACCTCGCTGACCCTCAGGCCGAGGTCGAGGTTGAAGCGGGAGAGGTCCTGCGTCGTCGTGGCGTTGATGGTCGCCGTGCCTTCGAGCAGGTCGGTCTTCGGCTGGTACTTCAGCCGCAGGTCGTAGTGCGAGACGTCGTAGCCGCCGTTGCCGCTCGCCGGGTAATAGGGATCGCCGATACCCGGCGCCCCGGGCGTGAAGTCGGCCGCCGATGCCGGGATCGCCAGCAGGAGAGAGGCCGCGAGCGCGCCCGGCGCGATGAGTCTGCGGTGCACAGGAGCTCCAAGTCGTACAAGTCGTAGGGGCACTTCAGTAGATGCGTCCGACCTTATTGAGCCCCGTGGCCACGCGTCATGTCCATGGTCGCTGCTGTCACACGATCGCCATTCGGCCGACATGTGCCAAAACGCCCCACGAGCCTGTCATCGACGCGTACCGCCCTCTGTCGCGCGGGAGTTGACCGGTGTACCTTCCGCGCCATGCCGATACGTGCGCGCCGCACACGCTTGATCCGGAGATCACTGGTGACGGCGGCTCTCGCCGCCCTCCTCGCCACACTCGTGGCCCCGAGCGCCGCCCAAGGGGCGCCCGCCCCGCGGGAGAGCAAGCCCGTCTACTCGTACGAGGGCGCGGTCCGCGAATCCGTCTGGGTCGACACGAAGATCGACGGGGATGACGACGGGAAGTCCGACCGTGTCGCCGTCGACATCGTCCGGCCCCGCGAACCGGCCCAACAAGGCCGGAAGATCCCCGTGATCATGGATGCCAGCCCGTACTACTCCTGCTGCGGGCGCGGCAACGAGAGCCAGAAGAAGACGTACGACGCGGACGGCGATCCCGTCCAGTTCCCGCTCTATTACGACAACTACTTCGTGCCCCGCGGCTATGGCTTCGTCGCCGTCGACCTCGCGGGGACCAACCGCTCCGACGGCTGTGTGGACGTCGGTGGCCGCTCCGACGTCCAGTCGGCCAAGGCCGTCGTCGACTGGCTGAACGGCCGGGCCCGCGGCTACACCACCCGCACCGGGGACAAGAGCGCCAAGGCGTCCTGGTCGAACGGCGCCACCGGCATGATCGGCAAGAGCTACGACGGCACCGTCGCGCAGGGCGTGGCCGCCACTGGAGTGCGAGGTCTCAAGACCATCGTGCCGATCGGCGCGATCTCCTCCTGGTACGACTACTACTTCGCCAAGGGCGCCCCGCTCTACGACAGCGGCCCGGAGTGGCTGTCGGACTACGTGGAGAGCCCCGAGGCGCGGGCCCGCTGCGGCGCCGTACAGCAGCGGCTGATCGACGAAGCGCCCCGCACCGGCGACTGGACCCGGCTGTGGAGCGAGCGCGACCACGTCCCGGACGCCGACAAGGTGAAGGCCAGCGTCTTCGCCGTACACGGCATGCAGGACCTGAACGTCCGGATGAAGCACTTCGGCCAGTGGTGGGACGCCCTCGCCGACGCGGGCGTCGACCGCAAGGTGTGGCTCAGCCAGACCGGCCACGTCGACCCCTTCGACTTCCGCCGCGGTGAGTGGGTGCGCACCCTGCACCGCTGGTTCGACCACGAACTCCTCGGCTACGACAACGGCATCGACCGTGAGCCGATGGCCGACATCGAGCGCGCCCCCGACCAGTGGTCCACCGACCGCGTCTGGCCCCCGCGAGCCACGGACACGGTGAAGCTCCGCCCCGGCAAGGGGACTTCACCCGGCGTCGGCACCCTCGGCACGCGCCCCGGCAAGGGCAGTGAGACCTTCACCGACGACCCGAAGCTGAGCGAGACCGACTGGGCCGCGCAGATCGACACGTCGACCCCCTCGAAGGCCGGGTTCATCAGCCGGCCCCTCGGCCGCGACCTGCGCCTGTCCGGCTCCTCCGAGGTGACCGTCACCGCGACCCCGACGACCCGCACCGCCCATCTCTCCGCGGTCCTCGTCGACCTCGGCCCCGACACCATCCGCGACTACGCGAGCGCGGGCGAGGGCATCACCACGCTCCCCGAACGCACCTGCTGGGGCCCGAGCACCGGCGGCGACAGCTCCTGCTTCAAGGAGACCGCGGCCAAGACCGCCGACGTCGACTACACGATCTTCAGCCGCGGCTGGGCCGACCTCGGCAACTGGGCCGACGAGCACAAGGGCCGCCCCCTCACGCCCGGCAAGAAGCACACCATCACCCTCGACCTGGCGGCGAGCGACCACGTCGTGCCGAAGGGCCACCGTCTCGCGCTGATCGTCGCGGGCACCGACAAGGACCTCATCGATCCTCCCGCCGACACCCCGACGCTCGCCATCGACCTGTCCCGCACGTCGGCGAAGGTACCGCTGGTGGGCGGCGCCGACGCGTTCCGCACCTCCGAGACCGTCACCCCCCGCGAGTCCCGTCTCGACGGCGTGGCCCCGCCGCGTCCGTTCCGCCCCGTACCTGGAGGCAGCACTTCATGAGACCCCGCACCGGCCTCACGCCCCGCATCCGCACCGTGGCGCTCGCCTGCGCCACCGCCGCGCTCGCCGCACCGCTCCTGACCGCGCCGGCGCAGGCGACGCCGACCCCGCCCCGCACCGGGTTCGAGGAGAGCAACGGCGCGCGCTGGACCAGTCAGCCCGAGGAGCAGAAGCTGCTCGCCGCCGTCGACAAGGCGAGCGACCGGGTCTCGGTGTCCCGCATCGGCACCACCAAGCAGGACCGGCCCGTCCAGCTGGTCCGCATCGGTGAACGCCCCTCGAAGAACACGGTGTTGCTGATCTGCAGCCAGCACGGCGACGAGCCGTCGGGCCGCGAGGCGTGTCTGTCGACGATCCGCGACCTGGCGTACGCGAAGGACAAGAAGACCCGGAAGTTTCTCTCCCGCACCACGCTCCTCGTCGTCCCCACCGCCAACCCGGACGGCCGCGCCGCCGACACCCGCGGCAACTCCGACGGCGTCGACATCAACCGCGACCACATCTCCCTGCAGACGGCGGAGGGCCGCGCGATGGCCGCCATCATCCGTGACCGGCAGCCCGACTCCATCTACGACCTGCACGAGTACGGAGCAACTCCGAAGTACTACGACAAGGACCTCTTCGACCTCTGGCCGCGCAACCTCAACACGGACGAGGCGGTGCACGGCGAGGCGAAGACCCTGTCCGAGGCGTATGTCAGGCCGGCCGCCAACAAGTCCGGATACACGACGGGAACGTACGGAATCTGGACCGATCCCGTGACCGGTGAACCCATCAAGCAGACGGCGGGCGACGGCCAGGAGCGCATCCTGCGCAACGTCTCCGGCATCAAGCACGCTGCGGGCCTGCTCATCGAGAGCCGCGTCGACCCCCTCACCGACGCCGAGAAGAAGGACGAGGCGCTGAACAACCGGCGCCGCGTGCAGTCCCAACTCTCCGCGCTGGGCGGCCTGTTCACCTACACTGACGAGCGGCGCGGCCAGCTGGAGGCGGCCACCGGTGCGGCCCGCCTCGAAGGCTTCCGTGACCGCGGGCCCGTCTATGTAGGCGGCGCGGACAACGACCCCGCCGAGCCGTCCGAAGTGATCCAGGACCCGCCCTGCGGCTACCGGCTCGACGCCACCCAGTACGGCGACATAAGGGACGAACTCGCCCTGCATGGAGTCAAGGTCAAGAGGGACGGAAAGGGCGCCTACGTACCGATGAGGCAATCCGCTCGATCCCTCGTACCGTTGCTCCTCGACGAGCGCGCGTCTTATCACCTCGTCATAGGGTCGCCCGACACCAACTGTTGAGTGGTTGATAGGTGCGGCACATGTGGTACTGGGTAGCGGACCACAGAGTTTGTACGAATGCTTAACCGTGAGAGGTGTGCCAGTGACGCAAGACCAACAGAAAGCGGACGGCGGGGGAGGGGACCCTCACATCATGGCTGCCGCTCACGGTGGCAGTCATCCCCAGACGGACCGCATCGTGTTCGGCGTGACCGCGGTACTCACCCTGGCCTTCGTGGTGTGGGGCGCGGTGTCGACGGATTCCCTGGAGAGCGTTTCCACGGACATGCTCGACGGCCTGATGCACAACGGCGGCTGGTTCTTCATGCTGACCGCCAGTGCCTTCGTGGTCTTCGCCCTCTGGCTGGCCATCAGCCGATACGGGAAGATCACCCTCGGCAAGGAGGGGGAGGAGCCGGAGTTCCGCACCGTTTCCTGGGTCGCGATGATGTTCAGCGCCGGCATGGGCATCGGCCTGATGTTCTACGGCGTGAGTGAGCCGCTTTCCCACTTCACCACGCCTCCGCCGGGCACCGATCCCGCGGATGCGGCGGCGGGCATGGAAACGGCGATGGCCACCACGCTCTTCCACTGGACGCTCCATCCCTGGGCGATCTACGCGGTGGTGGGCCTGGCGATCGCGTACAGCACCTTCCGGCGCAACCGGCGCCAGACGATCAGTGCTGTGTTCACGCCACTCATCGGCGAGAAGCACGCGAACGGCGCCTGGGGTCGGGTCATCGACATCCTGGCCATCTTCGCCACGCTCTTCGGTTCGGCGGCTTCCCTCGGTCTCGGCGCCCTGCAGATCGGCAGTGGCGTCGAGGTGCTCGACTGGATGGACGACGCGGGCACGGGCCTGCTCGTCGCCATCATCGCCATCCTGAGCCTGGCCTTCGTGGCGTCCGCCGTCTCCGGTGTGGAGAAGGGCGTCCAGTGGCTGTCCAACATCAACATGGTGCTCGCGGGTCTCCTGGTGCTGTTCGTCTTCATCGCGGGCCCCACGGTCATCATGCTGGACATGCTGCCGACCTCGCTCGGCGCCTATCTCGACCAGCTCCCGCAGCTGATGGGCCGCACCGAGGCCTCCAGCGGCAAGGGTGTCGCCGACTGGCTCAGCGGCTGGACCGTCTTCTACTGGGCCTGGTGGATCTCGTGGACGCCCTTCGTGGGCATGTTCATCGCCAGGATCAGCCGGGGACGTACGATCCGTCAGTTCGTCGGCGGCGTCATCCTGGTCCCCAGCACGGTCAGCCTGATCTGGTTCGCCGTCTTCGGCGGCTCCGCCATGACGGTCAAGGACCGGGGCGGTCTTGAGGGCGAGACAACGCCCGAGGCCCAGCTGTTCGGCCTCCTGCACGAGTACCCGATCGCCACGGTCACGAGCCTGCTCGTGATGATCCTCGTGGGCATCTTCTTCGTGTCGGGTGCCGACGCTGCGTCGATCGTGATGGGCACGCTCTCGCAGAAGGGCGCGCTCGAACCGGGCAAGCTCGTCGTCATCTTCTGGGGCATGACGACGGGAGCCGTCGCCGCGATCATGCTGCTCATCGGTGACGGTTCCGGCGACGCACTCACCGGTCTACGGAATCTGACGATTCTGGTGGCGGCGCCCTTCACCCTCGTGATGATCGGGATGTGTGTGGCGCTCATGCGGGACCTGCGTCACGACGCGCTGATCGTCCGGGGCGAGCACGGCACGGAGGCCGTCGAGAAGGCCGTGATCGCGGGCCACGAGCAGTACGACGGTGACTTCGAGCTCCGCATCGGCCCGAGCGACAACGACGAGGAGGAGGACACCGGAGCCACGAAGGTCTGAGTCCACTCCGCTCTCAGGAGGCGGCCGCCTCGTCCGCGAGGCGCGCCGCCTCCTGCGCGCATCCCCAGGCCACGGTGACCCCGGCACCCCCGTGGCCGTAGTTGTGCACCAACACCCTGCCCCCGGCGTGCGGTTCACGCTCGATCCGCACCGAGGGGCGGACGGGGCGCAGCCCCACCCGGCGCGCCTCCACCATCCCGCCCGCCCGCGCGAGGCGCTCGGGGCCGCAGCCCCGGCACCTGAGCGGCCCAGGAGCCCAGGTCGTCCAGCCGGGTCTCGCCTTGTACGCCATCGACCATGCGTACGCCGGTCTGTGCCGGCCGCTTCGCCAACTCCTCGTACGTGACGAGGGATTGCAGGGACCAGCCGCCGACCAGTGCCGCCGGTTCGATGCGATAGGGCCACCACAGCGCACCCGCGACGGCCGAGGTCGTCCGCTCGGCGGGCTCCCGCGCCCACACCCGCACCCGGCGCCCGCGCTCGGCGAGGAGCACGGCGGTCGTCAGGCCGATGACACCGCTGCCCACCACGATCACATCGCCGCCATGCGTCCCGTCCATCCCGGGAACTTGGCGGAATGCGTCATGCCGTGCTCACATCACCGCCCAGGTGGGGATACTCACACCATGTCTGCCGAGTACGCGACCTTCGCTCTGGCACCGGCCATGCGCGCCGGTGGAGTTCTCGCCAACGGTGACTATCAAGTCCACCGCGATTTCGTGGACTTCATCGTGAACGGGCGCCCGCTGCTGTTCCAGCTCTCCGACCTCGACGCCGTCTCCCCGCTCGCCTCCGACGTACCACCCGCGATCTTCACCCACCACGTACGCGGACTCCTCCTGGAGACGGAGGCGCCGCTGCTCGACGACCGTCACGTCATCTACGGCTGTCCCGAGTGCGAAGGCCTGGAGTGCGGGGCGGTCACGGCGGTCATCGAGCGCGCCACGGACGGCACCGACGCCTACGTATGGCGGGACTTCGCCTGGCAGACCGCCGAGCGGGCCGATCTGGAACTCAACGGCTACCACGGCATAGGGCCCTTCCGCTTCAAGGGCGCCGAATACCGCGGCGCTCTGGGGCAGTTGCTGGCCCGCGGCGAATCGACGGTGCGCCGCAGGGTGCTCCTGATCGGCGCCCGTGTCGCCGTCCTCGCCAAGCTCGCGGCGGCGCTGCGCACGATCGGTGTCGGCGCCGAGATCGCGGCGGACGCTGCGGGCGTACCGCCGGACGAGCTGCGGACGTACGGGGCGGTGGCCTTCGGACGGGCCGTCCCCGCGGCGACGCGCGAGGGGGTGCGCGCCGCGTTCGAGGGGGCGGGGCTCCAGGTCGCTTACGTCGACAGCCTGGCGCCGATCGTCCCGCTCCTGGTCGCGCAGATCGAACATGCCCTGGACGACAGTCCGTTGGAGCGGCGCCGCCTGACGCGGCTCGCGGCGGCGGACGGCGCGGCGGACGTCGAGATCACCTCGACCTGCCGGGTCCAGCTCATCGCGCACCGCCTGGACCGGCTCTCCCGCACCCAGATCCACGAGGTCTTCGACGGGGTCCTTGAGCCGGGGGAGCACCGCATCGCGCTGGACGCGAAGGCGACGAAGGGGGAGTCGTTCGTGGTGGCACGGACGACGGACAGTGTTCTGGTGGCGCCGATAGTGAGGTAGAACGTCACGGTCTGCACCTTTCGTGACTATCGGGCGAGCAGGCCAGGGGTCCTCGCCTAAACTCGACCCCCTGATGACCGCAACCCTCGTCGCCAAGAACCTCGCCGCCGGCCACGGCGACCGCTCCCTCTTCTCCGGCCTGGAGCTGGTCGTCGCCCCCGGCGACGTCATCGGCCTGGTCGGCGCCAACGGCGCCGGCAAGTCGACCCTGCTCCGCCTCCTCGCGGGCCTGGACACCCCGGAGACCGGCGAACTCCGCCTCTCCCCGCCCGGCGCCTCCGTGGGGCACCTCCCCCAGGAGCCCGAGCGCCGCCCCGGCGAGTCCATCCGCAGCTTCCTGTCCCGCCGCACCGGCGTCGACGAGGCCCAGCGGACCATGGACGAGGCCACCCAGGGCCTGGTCGACGGAACCCCGGGCGCGGACGACGCGTACGCGATCAGCCTGGAGCGCTGGCTGGCGCTCGGCGGCGCCGACCTGGACGAGCGGGCGGAGGAGGTCGCCGCATCCCTGGGCCTCGACATCAGCCTCGACCAGCCCATGACCTCCCTCTCCGGCGGCCAGGCCGCCCGCGCGGGCCTCGCCTCGCTGCTCCTCTCCCGCTACGACGTGTTCCTCCTGGACGAGCCGACCAACGACCTCGACCTGGCGGGCCTCGAACGCCTGGAGAGCTTCGTACGCGGACTGCGCGCGGGGACGGTCGTGGTCAGCCACGACCGCGAGTTCCTCACCCGCACCGTCACGAAGGTCCTCGAACTCGACCTCGCACAGCAGCAGATCAACCTCTACGGCGGCGGCTACGAGGCGTATCTGGAGGAGCGCGAGGTCGCGCGTCGCCACGCCCGCGACGAGTTCGACGAGTACGCCGACAAGAAGTCCGCCCTGGAGGGCCGCGCCCAGATGCAGCGGGGCTGGATGGACAAGGGCGTCAAGAACGCCCGGCGCAAGGCGGGCGACAACGACAAGATCGGCCGGAACTTCCGCAGCGAGGCCAGCGAGAAGCAGGCCGCGAAGGCGCGCCAGACGCAGCGCATGATCGAGCGGCTCGACGTGGTCGAGGAGCCCCGCAAGGAGTGGGAGCTCCACATGGAGATCGCGTCGGCGCCGCGCTCCGGCAGCGTCGTCGCCACGCTGCGCGACGCCGAGGTGCACCGCGGCCACTTCACGCTGGGCCCGGTGTCGCTGCAGATCGACTGGGCGGACCGGGTGGCGATCACCGGCGCGAACGGCTCGGGCAAGTCGACCCTGCTCGGCACCCTCCTGACCCGCATCCCCACCGACGCGGGGCACGCGGCGCTCGGCTCAGGGGTGCTCGTCGGCGAGGTGGACCAGGCGCGCGCCCTGTTCCACGGCCCGGAGTCGCTCCTGGACGCGTTCTGCGCGGCCGTGCCGGACACCGAACCGGCCGAAGTGCGCACGCTGCTCGCCAAGTTCGGCCTGAAGACGGCCCACGTCCTGCGCCCAGCGGCCACCCTCTCCCCGGGCGAGCGCACCCGGGCGGGCCTCGCGCTGCTGCAGGGCCGGGGCGTGAACCTCCTGGTCCTCGACGAGCCGACGAACCACCTCGACCTGCCGGCGATCGAGCAGCTGGAGTCGGCGCTCGACGCGTACGAGGGCACGCTGCTCCTGGTGACGCACGACCGCAGGATGCTGGACGCGGTGCGGGTCACGCGCCGTCTGGAGGTGACGGAGGGCAAGGTGACCGAACTGGCACCCTGACCTCCGCCGACTCTCCTCGGATCAGCGCTTCTTGGGGTCCAGGAGCCCGGCCCGGCGCAGCGCGTCCGCCATCGCGTCATTGGCGGGCGGCGGTCCTTGCCGCTCCTTGCGCTGGCCGCCACCGCCACCGCCTTGCCGCTGGGGGCGCTGGCCGCCGCCCTGCTGCCGCTGCTGCGGGGGGCGCCCGCCACGCTTCGGGCGCTCCCCGGCGGTGTCCGCCGCGGCCTCGTCGTCCAGGCGCAGCGTCAGCGAGATCCGCTTGCGCGGGATGTCGACGTCCATCACCTTCACCTTGACGATGTCGCCCGGCTTCACCACGTCCCGCGGGTCCTTGACGAACGTCTTGGACATCGCGGAGACATGCACGAGCCCGTCCTGGTGGACGCCGACGTCCACGAAGGCGCCGAACGCCGCCACGTTCGTGACGACACCCTCCAGGACCATCCCGGACGCGAGGTCGGAGATCTTCTCGACGCCGTCCTTGAAGGTCGCCGTCTTGAACGCGGGACGCGGGTCACGCCCCGGCTTCTCCAGCTCCTTCAGGATGTCGGTCACCGTGGGCAGACCGAAGGACTCGTCCACGAACTCGTCCGCCCTGAGCGAGCGCAGTGTCGCCGTGTCGCCGACGAGCGAGGCGACGTCGCCGCCCGTCTTCTTCGCCATCCTCCGCACCACCGGATAGGCCTCGGGGTGCACGCTGGACGCGTCCAGCGGGTCGTCGCCGCCACGGATGCGCAGGAAGCCCGCGCACTGTTCGTACGCCTTGGGGCCCAGCCGTGCCACGTCCTTGAGGCCCTTGCGGGAGGAGAAGGGGCCGTTCGTGTCGCGGTGCGCCACGATGTTCTCGGCGAGGCCCGCGCCGATGCCGGAGACCCGGGAGAGGAGCGGGGCGGACGCGGTGTTCACGTCCACGCCGACGCCGTTCACACAGTCCTCTACGACCGCGTCGAGCGAGCGGGACAGCTTCACCTCGGAGAGGTCGTGCTGGTACTGGCCGACGCCGATGGACTTCGGGTCGATCTTCACCAGCTCGGCGAGCGGGTCCTGCAGGCGGCGCGCGATGGACACGGCGCCGCGCAGCGACACGTCCATGTCGGGCAGCTCCTGTGAGGCGAAGGCCGACGCCGAGTACACCGACGCGCCCGCCTCGGAGACCATCACCTTCGTGAGGTTCAGCTCCGGGTGCTTGTCGATGAGTTCACCGGCGAGCTTGTCCGTCTCGCGGGACGCCGTGCCGTTCCCGATCGCGATCAGGTCGACCGCGTGCTCCTTGGCGAGCTTCGCGAGCGTGGCCAGGGACTGGTCCCACTTGTTCGCCGGGACGTGCGGGTTGATGACGTCCGTCGCGACGACCTTGCCGGTCGCGTCGACCACGGCGACCTTCACGCCCGTACGGAAACCGGGGTCGAGCCCCAGCGTCGCGCGCGTGCCCGCCGGTGCGGCGAGGAGCAGGTCGCGCAGGTTCGACGCGAAGACCCGCACGGCCTCGTCCTCGGCGGCCGTGCGCAGGCGCAGGCGCAGGTCGATCCCCAGGTGCACCAGGATGCGGGTGCGCCAGGACCAACGCACCGTGTCCTGCAGCCACTTGTCGCCGGGGCGGCCACGGTCGAGGACGCCGAAGCGGTGGGCGACCATCCCCTCGTATGCGGACGGGCCCTCCGTGGCCTCCTCCGGTTCGAGGACGAGGTCGAGCACGTCCTCCTTCTCGCCGCGCAGCATCGCGAGAATGCGGTGCGACGGCAGCTCCTTGAAGGGCTCGGAGAAGTCGAAGTAGTCGGCGAACTTGGCGCCCGCCTCTTCCTTGCCGTCGCGGACCTTCGCGGCCAGGCGGCCGCGCACCCACATGCGTTCGCGCAGCTCGCCGATGAGGTCGGCGTCCTCGGAGAACCGCTCGGCGAGGATCGCGCGGGCGCCGTCCAGGGCCGCCTGCGGGTCGGCGACGCCCTTGTCGGCGTCCACGAAGGCCGCGGCGGCGGCGAGCGGTTCCACCGACGGGTCGCCGAGCAGGCCGTCGGCCAGCGGCTCCAGGCCCGCCTCACGCGCGATCTGCGCCTTCGTGCGGCGCTTCGGCTTGAACGGCAGGTAGATGTCCTCCAGCCGCGCCTTGGTGTCGGCGGCGCGGATCTGGGCCTCCAGCTCGTCGGTGAGCTTGCCCTGCTCGCGCACCGATTCGAGGATCGCGGCACGCCGCTCCTCGAGCTCCCGCAGATAGCGCAGCCGCTCCTCGAGCGTGCGCAGCTGCGCGTCGTCGAGCATCTCGGTCGCTTCCTTGCGGTAGCGAGCGATGAAGGGCACCGTCGAGCCGCCGTCGAGCAGGTCGACGGCGGCCTTCACCTGCCGCTCCCGTACGCCGAGTTCTTCGGCGATCCTGCCTTCGATCGATGCTGGAGTGGACGTCTGCAGAGGTGCCACGTTTCCCGCCTTCTCACTGGGGTTGCGGGGCAATTGTGGCAGGTGGCACCGACAGCGGGGGGATCAGACCCGGCGTGCCCGCCCGGGACGGCGTCCCGACCGGCGCCCGCCCCGGCGCGTGGAGCTGGAGGCACCGCCGAGGAGCCGGGCCACGGCGCGGAACGGCAGCGTCACCACGGTGGCGAGTGCCGCGCCGATCTGACGCAGGACATCTGCGATCGCTCGGAACACGGGATTTCCCCTTTCGTCGCCCGGTCCGGCACGGAGAGCGCGGGACCGGAGACGCACGGGTACCTCGGACTGCAGCCGTCTAATCCATCCAGGCCTTCAGTCCTTGCCGAGCAGATCTGCCGGGAACGCGCCCGCCTGCAGTGCCGCGCCCGCGAACAGCGTGCCCAGCTCCGTCAGGCGCTCGACGCCCGCCGCGCCCAGGTGCTCGTACGGCGCCCGGTCGAGGCGGTCCGTGGCCTCCTCGACGTCCTTGCGCAGCTCGACGCCGGCCTCCGTCAACTCGGACACCCCGTCGTGCAGCCCGCGGGCATGCAGCCGCTGCACAGCCGCGTCCCATTCCTCCTGGTTCCAGCCGCGCGTGGTGAAGTTCCACTTCGGCGTCATGCCCTTGCCGGTGGCCGTGTGGCTCACCAGGGCCTCCAGGCCGTCGAGTTCGGCGTGCTGGAGGGCCGTGAGGTGCCCGTCGCCGCGGTGCTCGCGCAGCAGCGTCGCGGCGTGCCAGAGCGCGAGGTGCGGCTGCTCGGGGACGGGCAGGTCCGCGTGGGCCGCGTACAGCGGGCGGGCCGAGCGGGAGCATGCCTCGGTGGCGCGCAGCGCGAGCTCGGCCGCCTCCGCCACCTCCGGGGAGGCGATGGCCTCCTCTCCGAGGAGGCGCCGCAGGGTCGTGTCGACGGCCCGCAGGCGTGCGGCGAGGACGTCCTCGGGGGTGGCGTCGTCCCAGATGCCGGGGACGTGCCGGGCGACGGTTTCGTGCTTGTAGTTGTAGAACGCCGCCGTGACCACTCCGGCGCCGACCGGGCCCATGGCCGCCGTGCGTACGGCGAAATTGACCGCCCTGGGGTGGGTGATCCCGATCTCGGCCAGCTCGCGCCCCACGTCGGGCGAGAAGTAGTGCGTCGAGTGCAGCGAATTGAGCACGTTGTGACATCGACGTCCCGCGCGCGGGTGCAGTGCCGCGGCCGGGGAGGGAGGCGTGAGAGAAGTCATGACCGCACGTTACCGACTGGTTGGTATGACGTGAAGCCCGGGGCGCTCGCACCGGCCGTCCGCCCTTGGGTCGCGTCCGCCGGTGGCAGGAAAAGTGGGCCATTCGTCATTGCGGACATCCCGCGCGGGGCCAAGAATCAGGGCATGGAGCAGCGAACTGTCCTGGTCGTCCTCTTCGACGGGGTCCAGAGTCTCGACGTCACGGGGCCGGTGGAGGTCTTCGCGGGCGCCGCCGCCTGCCGCGGCGGCGACGTGCCTGCCTACCGCATCCTTACCGCGTCCCTGGACGGCGCTCCCGTACGCACCTCCAGCGGACTCAACGTCGTGCCGGACTCCTCCCTCGCCGACGCCCCCGTGCCGCACACCCTGCTCGCCCCTGGGGGCATCGGCAGCCGCGAGGCCGATCCCCGTCTGATCGACTGGCTCCGGACGAACGCCCCGCGCGCACAGCGCCTGGTCTCGGTCTGCACCGGCGCCATCCTGTACGCCGAGGCCGGGCTCCTGGACGGCCGCCGGGTGACGACCCACTGGGCGTACTGCTCCACGCTCGCCCGCGACCACCCCGCCATCGAGGTCGACCCCGACCCGATCTTCGTGCGCGACGGCCATGTCGCGACGTCGGCGGGCGTGACCGCCGGCATCGACCTGGCCCTCGCGCTCGTCGAGGAGGACCTGGGCCGGGACGAGGCACTGATGGTCGCGCGCTATCTCGTCGTCTTCCTGCGGCGCCCGGGGAACCAGGCGCAGTTCAGCGCCCAGCTCGCCGCGCAGACCGCCCAGCGTGAGCCCCTGCGCGAGGTCCAGCAGTGGATCACCGAGCACCCGGCCGAGAACCTCTGCGTCGAGTCGCTCGCCGCACGCGCCCGCCTCTCGCCCCGGCACTTCGCCCGCGCGTTCCAGACGGAGACCGGCATGACGCCCGGCAAGTACGTCGAGCGAGTGCGCGTCGAGCACGCGCGCCGCCTCCTGGAGGACACATCCGCCGGGGTCGAGGAGGTCTCACGCGCCTGTGGCTACGGCACGCCGGAGGCGATGCGCCGGGCCTTCGTCAAGACCCTCGGCGCGGCGCCCGCCGAGTACCGGCGGCGCTTCCACGCCCCCTTCGCCGCACGGTCGGCTCCCGCCCTCAACGGATAGGCAGCACTCCATGCAGATCGCCATCGCCCTGTTCGACCGCTTCACCTCCCTGGACGCCGTCGGCCCCTACGAGACCCTCAGCCGCATGCCCGGCGCCGAGACCGTCTTCGTGGCCGAGCGCCCCGGGCCCGTCCGCAACGACAGCGGCTCCCTCGCGCTGGTCGCCGACCGCGCCTTCACCGACGTACCGGCCCCGGACATCCTCGTCGTCCCGGGCGGCCCCGGGCAGAGCGACAACATGGCGAACGAGACGCTCCTCGCCTGGCTGCGCTCCGCCGACGCCACCAGCACCTGGACGACGTCCGTGTGCACCGGCTCCCTCCTGCTCGCCGCCGCCGGGCTGCTCAAGGGCCGCCGCGCCACCTCGCACTGGCTGGCCCTGGCCGAGCTGGAGCGGTTCGGCGTCGAGCCGACGGGGGAGCGGGTGGTGTTCGACGGCAAGTACGTCACGGCGGCCGGGGTCTCCTCCGGCATCGACATGGGGCTCGCCCTCATCGGCCGGATCGCGGGCGAGGAGCAGGCGCAGACCGTGCAACTCCTGACGGAGTACGACCCTCAGCCGCCGTACGACGCCGGGTCCCCGCACAAGGCCCCCGCGCACCTCGTCGAGAAGTTCCGCGCGGGGAGCCGTTTCACTCAGTAGCGGTCTCGCCAGGCGTCCAGGTGAAGCGCGGCTCGCGGCGCTGCAGGAACGCGGTGATCCCTTCGGCGGTGTCATCGCCCCCGAGCGCCTGTTCGCCCCAGTACGCGTCCCGGTCCGTGCGCCCGGCGGCGAACTCCTTCGCCGCCGCCTGCGTCAGCTGCGAGCGCGCGGCAAGGACCTTGGTGAACTCGGCGACCCGCTTGTCCAGTTCGCCCGCGGGCAGCACCTCGTCCACCAGGCCGGTGCGCAGCGCACGCCCCGAGTCGATCAACTCGCCCGAGAACAGCAGGTACTTGGCGGCGGCGGGCCCCACGAGCGACACCAGGCGCCGCGTGGACGACGACGGGTAGACGATCCCCAGCTTCGCCGGGGTGATCCCGAACAGGGCGCCCTCGTCCGCGAACCGCAGATCGCAGGCGGCAGCCAGCTGGCTGCCGCCGCCCACGCAGTAGCCGCGCACCGCGGCGAGCGTCGGCTTGGGGAAGGCCGCGAGCGCCTCCTCGGCCCGCACCGCGAGATCCTGTGCCTCGCCGGGCGACCGGCGCAGCGAGGAGATGTCGGCCCCCGCGCAGAAGGTGTCGCCCTCGCCGGTCAGTACGACCGCCCGTACGGCGGGATCGGTGGCGAGCCCGGCGAGCAGCGGCGGCACCTGGCGCCACATGTCCGCCGTCATGGCGTTGCGCTTGGCCGGATGGTCGATGACGACGGTGGCGACGCCGTCGGTGACGGCCTGCCTCAGCTGCGGCTCCATGCGCAGGATGCTATCCGCAGTACTCGAACGTACGATCAAGAAGGGGCGGCCCTGAGCCCGCTGCGCAGCGGGGGAAGCAGGACGGAGACGCTGATGGCCCGACCCAAGCGCGCCAAGGTCGCCGCACCCGAGGCCCAGGGCGCCAAGCAGCTCAACCGCAGCCTCGGCTGGCTGGCTCTGATGGGCGCGATCCTGGCGGTGGCGGGGATCGTGGGCCTCGTCTACACCGGCCTGGCCACCCTCACCTCCATGCTCCTCTTCGGCTGGCTGCTCTTGATCGGCGGCTGCGTGGGCCTCCTGCACGCGGTGCAGGCGCGCGGCACGAACTTCTTCTGGCTCGGCGTGGTCGTGGCCGCGCTGAACCTCGCCGCCGGAGTCGTGATCATCCGCAGGCCGGACGTGGCGGCGGAGGCGCTGACGATGTTCGCGGCGCTGCTCTTCCTGACCGGCGGTGTGTTCCGCCTCGCCGGCAGCCTGGTGGTGCGCGGCCCGCAGTTCGGCTGGACGCTCGTGCAGGGTGCCTTCGGGCTGCTTCTCGGCATCCTGGTGCTCGCCAACTGGCCCAGCAGCAGCCAGTACGTGATCGGCTGCTTCTTCTCGCTCGCGCTGCTCTTCGACGGCCTGGGGCTGCTCGCCACGGGCCTCGGCGGGCGCAGGATCGTGAGCATGGTCGCGGAGCAGCCGGGCTCGGAACCGCTCGGAGAACCCGTACAACCCGAAGAACGCTGGAAAGCGAAACCAGAGGAGCAGGACCGGTCGCACGGCTGACGCGGACGGGCGTCAGCGGTCAAATGTCGTCGATAGTCGCTGACTTATGGTCAGTCGTTCGGTCCGGACCAGGGCATTCCCAACACTCGATGCGTGGTGACAATCGAGCGCAAGGGCGGCGACCGGACGATGGACGACGATGGGAGGGGGCCCGGCCCACTCCCTCGGGAGGCCGGAAGGGTGCCGTACGAGGGCGTGTGGCGGTTCACCGCCGCCGCCGTCGACGCCTCGGTGCCCCAGGCACGGCATGCGGTGCGCGACCTGCTCGCCCGGCAGGGCGTGCCCGCGCCGGACGACCTCGTGCAGGGCCTGCTCCTGATCGTCTCCGAACTGGTCACCAACGCGGTGCGGCATGCGGCCCTGCTCTCGCCGATGCTCGCGGTGGAGGTGGCGGTGGGCGCCGAGTGGGTGCGGGTCTCCGTGGAGGACGACCACCCCTACCGACCGACCGCCCTGGTGGCCGACCACGGCCAGACCGGTGGCCGCGGCCTCCTCCTCGTCCGCGAGATCACGCAGGAGGCAGGCGGTGCCTGCGACGTCGAACACACCGCCGGCGGGGGCAAGGTCATCTGGGCGGCCCTGCCCCTGAAGCCCAACGAGTCGGCCTAGGCCGGGAGTTGACTCACCAGCCCGCGGCAGACCCCGTCAGCTCCCGGATCGCGGGCCGCGCCGCGTCCAGGACCGTCATGAACCACGCGGAGAACGGTCCCTGCGCATGACGCTTCGCCAGCTCGTCGGCGGTCACGAACACGGTCTCGCCGACCTCGGACGGGTCGGGCCGCAGCGGCGACTGGACCATCCCGACGAAGAGATGGTTGAACTCCTGCTCCACCAGGCCCGAGTCGGGGTCCGGGTGGTTGTAGCGCACGGTGCCCGCCTCCGCGAGCAGCGAGGGCGAGACGCCCAGCTCCTCGTACGTCCGGCGCGCGGCGGCCGCGAACGGCGCCTCGCCCGGGTACGGGTGGCCGCAGCAGGTGTTCGACCAGACACCGGGGGAGTGGTACTTGCCCAGGGCGCGCTGCTGCAGCAGGAGCCGCCCCTGCTCGTCGAAGAGGAAAACGGAGAACGCCCGGTGCAACTGCCCGGGCGCCTGATGCGCGGAGAGTTTCTCCGCTGTGCCGATGGTCCTGCCGTCCTCGTCCACGAGTTCCAGCAAGATCGCTTCTCCGGTGCCGTTCGACGAGGTGTTCGCCGCGGTGGCAGGTGTGGTCGGCATACCCATCCTTCGCTTCGGTCTTCGAGCCTCAAGTCTGCCGTACGCGACCGGCCCTCCTGGCAAGGAACCACCGGAAGCCACCCGCACTGGTGGTCAGTGGCAGAGCTTCGCCTCGTGCTCCGCGTGACCGACCGGCTCCAGCTGGAAGGTGCAGTGCTCGACGTCGAAGTGGTCGCCCAGGCATCCCTGCAGTTCGTGCAGCATCTTCTCGTGGCCGATCGCGTTCAGCGTCTCGGTGCTGACGACCACGTGCGCGGAGAGGACCGGCATCCCCGACGTGATGGTCCAGGCGTGCAGGTCATGGACGTCCTCCACGCCCGGCAGATCCAGTATGTGCGAGCGGACCTCGGCCATGTCGACGCCCTTCGGTGCGGACTCCAGGAGCACGTTCAGGGTCTCCCGCAGCAGCTTCACCGTACGTGGGACGATCATGAGGCCGATGACCAGCGAGGCGATCGGGTCCGCCGCCTGCCAGCCGGTGGTCAGGATCAGGACCGCCGCGACGATCACCGCCAAGGAGCCGAGCGCGTCGGCCATCACCTCGAGGAAGGCGCCGCGCACGTTCAGGCTGTCCTTCTGGCCGCGCATCAGGAGCGAGAGGGAGATCATGTTCGCGACGAGTCCCACGACGCCGAAGACGATGGTCAGGCCGCCCTCGGTCTCGGCGGGCGTGATGAACCGCTCGATCGCCTCGTACAGGACGTAGCCGCCGACGCCGAGCAGCAGCAGACAGTTGGCGAGCGCGGCGAGGATCTCGGCGCGGGCGTAGCCGAAGGTGCGGTTCTCCGTCGCCGGGCGGCTCGCGAACTGGATCGCGAGCAGTGCCATGCCGAGGCCCAGCGCGTCCGTCGCCATGTGCGTCGCGTCCGCGATGAGCGCGAGCGAATCCGCCATGATGCCGCCGACGATCTCGACCACCATGACGGTGACCGTGATCGAGAGCGCGATGCGCAGCCGCCCTCGGTACGCCGCCGTCGCAGTCCCCCCGTGTGTGTGTCCGTGGTCGTGCCCAGCCCCCATGGAAGCCGCCTCCGTGTGCTCGGTATCGGTCTTCTGTTCCCCGGTCGCGCGCCTGTCGCGATCACAGTGAACTACGGGTGGGGGGTATCCGGCAACACGGCACTGAACACCGTTGTCATATGCTCTGACCTGCGGAAATGACCGCAGGTCAGAGCGCTGACGGGATCAGGTGCGGCGCGCCTCCGGGTGGTGGAGGCACCAGCCGGCCCACGCGGATTCGACCATCTCGCGTACGCCGCGCCTGGCCTTCCAGCCCAGCTCGTCGGCGGCAAGGCGGGCGTCCGCGACGGCGCGCGGGGCGTCGCCCTCGCGGCGCGGCTCGACGAGCGCCGGACGGCGGTCGCCGGAGACCTCGCCGATGAGCGTGACCAGTTCGCGTACGGAAACACCCTCGCCGCGGCCGATGTTCACCGTCAGGTCGCCCTCGGGGCGCGCCTCGACGCGGCGGGCCGCCGCGAGGTGCGCGTCGGCGAGATCGGCGACGTGGATGTAGTCACGGACGCACGTGCCGTCCGGCGTCGGGTGGTCGTCACCGAAGATCCGCGGCGCCTCGTCGCGGGTGAGCCGGTCGAAGACCATCGGGACCACGTTGTAGACCCCGGTGTCCGCGAGCTCGGGAGCCGCCGCGCCCGCCACGTTGAAGTAGCGCAAGCACACGGTCGCGATGCCGTGCGCCTGCCCGGCCGCCCGCACCAGCCACTCCCCGGTGAGCTTCGTCTCGCCGTAGGGGTTGATCGGTACGCAGGGGGTGTCCTCCGACACCAGGTCGACGTCGGGCGGGTTTCCGTACACCGCGGCCGAGGAGGAGAAGACGAACCGCTTGATGCCGGCGTCCGCCACCGCTTCGAGCAGCGTCACCAGACCGCCCACGTTCTCCCGGTAGTAGCGCAGCGGCTGCTCCACTGATTCGCCGACCTGCTTGCGGGCCGCGAGATGCACCACACCCGTCACGCCGTGCTCGGCGAAGACCCGCCGCAGCAGCTCGCCGTCGAGCGAAGAGCCCCTGATGAGAGGGATGTCCGCGGGGAGCCGCTCGGGTACCCCGGCCGAGACGTCGTCCAGGACGACGACCCGCTCCCCGGCACCGGCCATCGCCCGCACCACGTGTGCCCCGATATATCCCGCTCCACCTGTGATCATCCATGTCATGGGCGTCGACTTTATGTCGTTTGTGCCGGTCGCATGAAGCGCGGTTTGTGGCTGCCGCCTCCGATCGACCATGATGATCGAGTTGGCACGGGCCCTCGCAGGCCGTGCTTATCGGGCCGTAAACGGGCGGTGAACGCCCGCTTCCCATCATCCGATAGCCTCTGCCGACGTGCCGCCCGGCCGCTGCCGGCCAGGGGCGCCCCCTCATCACGCACGTGCCCGGCGCGAGCCGCGCCGGCAATCAAGGAGTGAGTTCGTCTGCCGACCGCCATCCTGACCGGTCAGCCGGTCCCCGGGTCGCCGCTCGAAGGCGATCTGCGGTCCCTGGGGTTTGACGTCCGGGTCGCGTCCGACGCGGCGGACACCGAGGCGCTGCTCGCCGCCGTCCCCGCCGGGCAGCGGGTCGCGGTCGTCGACGCGCGCTTCGTGGGTCACGTCCACGCGCTCCGCCTCGGTCTGACGGACCCGCGCTTCCCCGCGTCGGCCGTCCCCGGCGCCGTCACCGCGCAGCCCGAGGCCCGAGCGGACCTGACGCGCGCGCTGCACTCCACCACCGGCTCGGGCAACGGCGGCGGCCACGCGCTGACGGTCGAGGCGATCGCCGACCACGTCGCCGAGGCGATCGAGGCCGAAGGCCGCGCGCTCCACCGCCCCGACCTCGGCACCCTCGTCGCCACCGTGCCCAGCGATCCGCAGGCGCGGAACGAGGCACGCCAGTCCGTCGCCGCCGTCGACGACGAAGCCGTACGCCTGCGCACGGCAGTGAAGTCGCGGGACGGCTTCTTCACGACGTACTGCATCTCCCCTTACTCGCGCTACATCGCCCGCTGGTGCGCGCGCCGGGGCCTCACCCCGAACCAGGTCACCACCGCCTCGCTGCTCGTCGCCCTGATCGCGGCGGGCTGCGCGGCCACCGGCACCCGCGCCGGCTTCGTCGCGGCCGGCCTGCTGCTGCTCTTCTCCTTCGTCCTGGACTGCACGGACGGGCAGCTCGCCCGCTACTCCCTGCAGTACTCGACGCTCGGCGCCTGGCTCGACGCGACCTTCGACCGCGCCAAGGAGTACGCCTACTACGCGGGCCTCGCGCTCGGCGCGGCCCAAGGCGGCGACGATGTCTGGGCGCTCGCGCTCGGCGCGATGGTCCTGCAGACCAGTCGGCACGTCGTGGACTTCTCCTTCAATGAGGCGAACCACGACGCGACGGCCAACACCAGCCCCACAGCGGCCCTTTCGGACAAGCTCGACAGCGTCGGCTGGACGGTCTGGCTGCGCCGGATGATCGTCCTGCCGATCGGCGAGCGCTGGGCACTGATCGCCGTGCTCACCGCGGTCACCACCCCGCGCATCACGCTGATCGTGCTGATCATCGGCTGCGGCCTCGCCGCCTGCTACACCACCGCCGGGCGCGTCCTGCGCTCGCTGACCCGCAGGGCGACCCGTTCCGACCGCGCCGCACAGGCGCTCGCTGACCTCGCCGACACCGGGCCACTCGCCTCCGCCTTCGCGGCGCTCGGGCGCGCCGCCCTGCCGGTGCCCGCGCCCGCCCTCGCCTTCGTCGGCGGCGCCGCGATCGCGTGCGTGGCCGGTCTCACGTCGTACGGCAGCCCGTGGGTCGTCGTCGCCGCCGTGATCTACGTCATCGCCTCGGGCCTCGCCGTCGCACGCCCCCTCAAGGGCGCCCTGGACTGGCTGGTGCCGCCGTTCTTCCGCGCGGCCGAGTACGGCACGATCCTGCTGCTCGCCGCCAAGGCGGACGTGAACGGTGCCTTGCCTGCGGCTTTCGGACTGGTGTCCGCTGTCGCCTACCATCACTACGACACGGTGTACCGCATCCGCGGCAACGCCGGCGCGCCTCCGCACTGGCTGGTGCGGGCGATCGGCGGGCATGAGGGCAGGACGCTGGTGGTCGCTGTCGCCGCCGCCCTGCTCACCGACACAGATTTCACCGTTGCGCTCACGGCACTCGCCGTGGCCGTGGCACTCGTGGTGCTCGTCGAGAGCATCCGCTACTGGGTGACCGCTCACAAGCGCGGAGCACCCGCCGTACACGATGAAGGAGAACCCGCATGATCGGCCTTGTGCTGGCGGCCGGCGCCGGACGGCGTCTTCGCCCCTACACCGACACGCTTCCCAAGGCCCTGGTGCCGGTCGACGGTGACACCACCATCCTCGACCTGACCCTCGGCAACTTTGCGGAGATCGGTCTCACCGAGGTCGCGATCATCGTCGGTTACAAGAAGGAAGCGGTCTACGACCGCAAGGCGGAGCTCGAGGAGAAGTACGGCCTCAAGCTCACGCTGATCGACAACGACAAGGCCGAGGAGTGGAACAACGCCTACTCCCTCTGGTGCGGTCGTGACGCGATCAAGCACACCGTGATCCTCGCCAACGGCGACACCGTGCACCCCGTCTCCGTCGAGAAGACGCTGCTCGCCGCCCGCGGCGACGGCAAGAAGATCATCCTCGCCCTCGACACGGTGAAGAACCTCGCCGACGAGGAGATGAAGGTCATCGTGGACCCCGAGAAGGGCGTCCAGAAGATCACCAAGCTGATGGACCCCGCGACCGCCACCGGTGAGTACATCGGTGTCACGCTCATCGAGGGCGACGCCGCCGACCAGCTGGCCGACGCCCTGAAGACCACCTTCGAGCGCGACCCCGACCTCTACTACGAGGACGGCTACCAGGAGCTCGTCAACCGCGGCTTCAAGGTCGACGTGGCGCCGATCGGCGACGTCAAGTGGGTCGAGATCGACAACCACGACGACCTCGCCAAGGGTCGGGAGATCGCGTGCCAGTACTGACGAGGCTCATCCCCTCGCCGGTCGTCGTGGACATCCGGCCGGGGGCGCTCAACGACCTGGCCGGTGTCCTCGCGGACCAGCGGATCTGCTCGTCAACCGGCAAGCTCGCGATCGCCATCAGCGGCGGCTCCGGCGCGGTCCTGCGCCAGCGCCTCGAACCGTCGCTGCCCAGCGCTGAGTGGTTCGAGGTGGGCGGCGGCACGCTCGACGACGCCATCAAGCTCGCCGACGCCATCAAGAAGGGCCGATACGACGCGGTCGTGGGCCTCGGCGGCGGCAAGATCATCGACTGTGCCAAGTTCGCCGCGGCGCGCGTCGGCCTGCCGCTGGTCGCCGTCGCGACGAACCTGTCGCACGACGGTCTGTGCTCGCCGGTCGCGACGCTGGACAACGACGCGGGCCGCGGCTCGTACGGAGTGCCGAACCCCATCGCGGTCGTCATCGACCTCGATGTGATCCGTGAGGCCCCCGTGCGCTTCGTGCGCTCCGGCATCGGCGACGCCCTGTCCAACATCTCCGCGATCGCGGACTGGGAGCTCGCCGCACGCGAGCGCGGCGAGGACATCGACGGGCTCGCGGCCGCCATGGCGCGCCAGGCCGGCGAGGCCGTCCTGCGTCACCCCGGCGGCGTCGGCGACGACGCCTTCCTCCAGGTGCTCGCCGAGGGTCTGGTCCTCACCGGCATCGCGATGTCCGTGTCGGGCGACTCCCGCCCGGCGTCCGGCGCGTGCCACGAGATCAACCACGCCTTCGACCTCCTCTTCCCCAAGCGCGCCGCCAGCCACGGCGAGCAGTGCGGCCTGGGAGCGGCCTTCGCGATGTTCCTGCGCGGGGCACGCGAGGAGTCGCTGTACATGGTGGAGGTGCTGCGCAGGCACGGTCTTCCCGTCACGCCGGAGGAGATCGGCTTCACCGTGGACGAGTTCGTCCAGGTCGTGGAGTACGCCCCGCAGACGCGCCCCGGGCGCTACACGATCCTCGAGCACCTCAATCTGAATTCCGACCAGATCAAGGACGCATACGCCGACTATGCCAAGGCCATCGGTAGCTGAACTCCGCCCCGTCGTTCACCCCGCAGGGGTGAAGGACCGGCGCAGCGGTGAGCACTGGGCGGGACGCCTGTACATGCGAGAGATCTCGCTGCGCTGCGACCGCTACCTGGTGAACACCAGGATCACGCCCAACCAGCTCACGTATCTGATGACCGTGGCCGGTGCCCTCGCCGCCCCGGCGCTTCTGGTGCCGGGGATAACGGGCGCCGTGCTCGGCGTGATCATGGTCCAGCTGTATCTCCTGCTCGACTGCGTCGACGGCGAGATCGCCCGCTGGCGCAAGCAGTACTCCATGGCCGGGGTCTACCTGGACCGTGTCGCCGCCTACCTGTGCGACGCCGCGGTCCTGGTCGGCTTCGGCCTGCGCGCCGCCGACCTGTGGGGCTCGGGCCGCATCGACTGGCTGTGGGCGTTCCTCGGCACGCTCGCCGCGCTCGGCGCCATCCTGATCAAGGCGGAGACCGACCTCGTCGGTGTCGCCCGCCACCAGCAGGGCCTCGCCCCGGTCAAGGAGTCGGCCTCCGAGCCGCGCTCCTCCGGCATGGCCCTGGCCCGCAAGGCCGCGGGTGCCCTGAAGTTCCACCGCCTCGTGCTCGGCATCGAGGCGTCGCTGCTCATCCTGGTCCTCGCGATCGTGGACTCGGTCCGCGGCGACCTGCTCTTCTCGCGGATCGGTGTCGCCGTCCTGGCCGGCATCGCGATGCTCCAGACCCTGCTGCACCTCGTGTCCATCCTCGCGTCGAGCAGGCTGAAGTGAGTGCGGCGGGGAGCCGGCCCCTGAAGGTCGGCGCGGTCATCATCACCATGGGCAACCGGCCGCAGGAGCTGCGCGCCCTGCTCGACTCGGTCGCCAAGCAGGACGGCGACCCGGTCGAGGTGGTGATCGTCGGCAACGGCGCCCCCGTGCCCGACGTCCCCGAAGGCGTACGCACCGTCGAGCTGCCCGAGAACCTCGGCATCCCGGGCGGCCGCAACGTCGGCATCGAGGCCTTCGGCCCCGGCGGCACCGACGTCGACATCCTTCTCTTCCTGGACGACGACGGCCTCCTGGCCAACACGGACACGGCCCAGCTGTGCCGCGAGGCGTTCGAGGCCGACCCGAAGCTCGGCATCATCAGCTTCCGCATCGCCGACCCGGACACGGGTGAGACCCAGCGCCGCCACGTCCCGCGGCTGCGCGCGGCCGACCCGATGCGCTCCTCCCGGGTGACGACCTTCCTCGGCGGCGCCAACGCCGTCCGTACGCAGGTCATGGCCGAGGTCGGCGGACTGCCCGACGAGTTCTTCTACGCCCACGAGGAGACCGACCTCGCCTGGCGTGCCCTCGACGCGGGCTGGATGATCGACTACCGCGCCGACATGGTGCTCTTCCACCCGACGACTGCCCCCTCCCGGCACGCGGTCTACCACCGGATGGTCGCCCGCAACCGGGTCTGGCTCGCCCGCCGGAACCTCCCCCTCCTCCTGGTCCCGGTCTACCTCGGGGTCTGGATGCTCCTGACCCTGGCCAGGCGCCCGTCCGGCCCCGCGCTCAAGGCCTGGTTCGGCGGGTTCAAGGAGGGCTGGACGACGCCCTGCGGACCTCGCCGGCCGATGAAGTGGCGTACGGTGTGGCGCCTGACCCGACTGGGCCGACCTCCTGTCATCTGACAAGCTCGGGTCTGAGAACATCTGGGCCATACCCCGGTCCCTGGCCCACGCCTACGCCCGACCGGCTGCGCATCTGAAGACGAAAGTTTCCACTCGTGAGTGAGACAACGCATGACGGCGGAGTCGCGGTGACCGTGCCTCCGTCGCCCGATGACGGGCTCTCCCGAACCGAGCTCGCCGCCAAGTACGGTCTGACCGTCAGCGGCGCACGGCCCGGACTTTTCGAGTACGTCCACCAGCTCTGGGGGCGGCGCCACTTCATCCTCGCCTTCTCGCAGGCGAAGCTGACAGCCCAGTACAGCCAGGCCAAGCTCGGCCAGCTGTGGCAGGTGGCGACGCCGCTCCTGAACGCGCTCGTCTACTTCTTGATCTTCGGTCTGATCCTGGAGGCGGACCGGGGCTTCGAGCGCGAGGTCTACATCCCGTTCCTGGTCACGGGTGTCTTCGTCTTCACCTTCACGCAGTCCTCGGTGATGGCGGGTGTCCGGGCGATCGCGGGCAACCTCGGTCTCGTGCGTGCGCTGCACTTCCCGCGGGCCTCGCTGCCGATCTCGTTCTCGTTGCAGCAGCTCCAGCAGCTGCTGTTCTCGATGATCGTCCTTTTCGTGATCACGATCGGCTTCGGCAGCTACCCCAAGCTGTCGTGGCTCCTCATCGTCCCGGCCCTGGCCCTGCAGTTCCTGTTCAACACCGGCCTCGCGATGATCATGGCAAGGCTCGGCAGCAAGACCCCGGACCTCGCGCAGCTGATGCCGTTCGTGATGCGTACGTGGATGTACGCGTCCGGCGTGATGTTCTCCATCCCGGTCATGCTCGAGGGCAAGCCGGAGTGGATCGCCGACATCCTGCAGTGGAACCCGGCGGCCATCTACATGGACCTGATGCGCTTCGCGCTGATCGACGGGTACGGCGTGGGATACCTCCCGTTGGGCTACTGGACCTGGGCGATCGCCGCGGGCTGGGCCCTGCTGGTCGCCGCCGGCGGCTTCGTGTACTTCTGGAAGGCTGAGGAGCGGTACGGCCGTGGCTGACGACACCGGCGTCGACAAGACGCACATCCCCACCGTCATCGCCGACGAGCTGCACATCGTCTACCGCGTGAACGGCGCGAAGACGGGCAAGGGCAGCGCCACCTCCGCGCTGAGCCGCATCATCAGGCGCGGCGAGGAGCGGGGCGTACGCAAGGTGCACGCCGTGCGCGGCGTCAGCTTCACCTCCTACCGCGGCGAGGCCATCGGCCTGATCGGCTCGAACGGCTCCGGCAAGTCGACCCTGCTCCGGGCCATCGCGGGCCTGCTGCCCGCGGAGAGCGGCAAGGTCTACACCGACGGCCAGCCCTCGCTGCTCGGCGTCAACGCGGCCCTGATGAACGACCTGACGGGCGAGCGCAACGTCATACTCGGTGGGCTCGCGATGGGCATGACGCGCGAGCAGATCAGGGACCGCTACCAGGACATCGTCGACTTCTCGGGCATCAACGAAAAGGGTGACTTCATCACCCTGCCGATGCGTACGTACTCCTCCGGCATGGCGGCCCGCCTGCGCTTCTCCATCGCGGCCGCCAAGGACCACGACGTACTGATGATCGACGAGGCGCTCGCCACGGGCGACCGCAAGTTCCAGAAGCGCTCCGAGGCCCGCATCCGTGAGCTCCGCAAGGAGGCCGGCACGGTCTTCCTGGTCAGCCACAACAACAAGTCCATCCGTGACACCTGTGACCGCGTGCTGTGGCTCGAACGCGGTGAGCTGCGCATGGACGGGCCGACCGACGAGGTCATCAAGGAGTACGAGAAGTTCACGGGGAAGTAGGACGCCCCGTACGACCGAATGCGCCAGGGCCCCGCCGGAGTCAACCCGGCGGGGCCCTCGTGCGTCCTGAGTCTTCGACTGCCCCGGTGGCCTCTCAAGTCCCTCTGGCCCAGGGAAGATTGACGTCAATCGGTGCGTTGTTGTGATGCGCGGAACACCCCGACGATGCACGCTGCGTTGTACAACGTAAGCTGTACCGGTGCTGATTCGCGGCAAGTGGGGCGATTTCGCGCGGCGCCCCGGCTCATGGCACGGTCCGCCTCGCGGTGGGCCGGGCGGCGTGTCCGAAATAGGATGTATTGGGTCGGCAGTGTAGAACGGGAGATGTGACGGCAATGGCTACGGATGATCTCCAGCTGCGCGACGCATCCGCCGTCCTCGCGAAGGCCGCGGACGAGAACTTCCCCGTGGCGCCCTTCTTCCTGCCCCGCGCCTGGCGCGACGACCTCATGGCCGTGTACGGCTACGCCCGTCTCGTCGACGACATCGGCGACGGAGACCTGGCCCCCGGCGGCGCCGACGCCCGCCACCTCGGTGTGGACCCCGAGGCCGTGGATGACCGGATCGCCCTCCTCGACGCCTTCGAGGCCGACCTGCACCGGGTCTTCGATTCCACACCCCGGCACCCCCTGATGCGCGCCCTCCAGCCCACGGTGCGGCGCTGTCGGCTCACCCCCGAACCCTTCCTCGGCCTGATCGCGGCCAACCGCCAGGACCAGCTCGTCGCACGCTATGAGACGTACGACGACCTGCTGGCCTACTGCGAGCTCTCCGCGAACCCCGTGGGCCGCCTCGTCCTCGGGATCACCGGCACCGCTACCCCGGAGCGCATCCGCCGCTCGGACGCGGTGTGCACCGCCCTCCAGCTCGTCGAGCACCTGCAGGACGTCGCCGAGGACCTGGGGCGTGACCGCATCTACCTGCCCGCCGATGACATGAAGCGCTTTCATGTCCAGGAACGGGATCTGGCCGCACCGACAGCAGGCGCGTCGGTGCGCGCGCTGGTTGCATATGAAGCAGAACGCGCCCGCTGCCTCCTGAATGAAGGCACCCCCCTGGTGGGTAGCGTCCACGGCAGGCTCAAGGTGCTGCTTGCGGGCTTCGTGGCTGGGGGGAGGGCGGCGGTCCACGCGATCGCCGCCGCCGGATACGACGTACTTCCTGGACCGCCGAAACCCACCAAGCCGCGCTTGCTGCGCGAGGTGGGGGCGGTTCTGCGAGGAGAGGGGTGAGCCGGACCGTGGAGTCAGGCCCGAACGTGTCCGCGCCGGTTCTCGCCGCATACAGCTACTGCGAGGCCGTCACCGGACAGCAGGCACGCAATTTCGCGTACGGCATCAGGCTGCTTCCGCTGCCCAAGCGCCGCGCGATGTCGGCGCTCTACGCCCTCTCGCGGCGCGTGGACGACATCGGTGACGGCGCGCTCGCGCCGGAGATCAAGGCCGAGCGCCTCGACGAGACCCGGGCCCTGCTGTCCCGGATCCGCGAGGGCGAGGTGGACGAGGACGACACCGACCCCGTGGCGGTCGCGCTCGCGCACGCCGCGACGGCCTTCCCCATCCCGCTCGGCGGGCTCGACGAGCTCATCGACGGCGTCCTGATGGACGTCCGCGGCGAGACGTACGAGACGTGGGAGGACCTGAAGGTCTACTGCCGGTGCGTGGCGGGCGCCATCGGACGGCTCTCGCTCGGCGTGTTCGGTACGGAGCCGGGGGCGCTCCATGCCGAGCGCGCACCGGAGTATGCCGACACGCTCGGCCTCGCGCTCCAACTCACCAACATCCTGCGTGACGTTCGCGAGGACGCGGAGGGCGGGCGCACCTACCTGCCGGCCGACGACCTCGCGAAGTTCGGCTGCTCCGCCGGGTTCTCGGGCCCGCAGCCGCCCGCCGGTTCCGACTTCGCCGGTCTCGTGCACTTCGAGGTGCGCAGGGCGCGGGCGCTGTTCGCCGAGGGGTACCGCCTGCTGCCCATGCTCGATCGGCGCAGCGGTGCCTGTGTCGCCGCCATGGCGGGCATCTACCGGCGGCTCCTCGACCGCATCGAGCGGGATCCGGAGGCTGTCCTGCGCGGCCGTGTCTCACTGCCGGGCCGCGAAAAGGCGTACGTCGCCGTGCGCGGACTCTCCGGTCTCGACGCACGCACCATCTCCCGACAGACCGTCAGGAGGCGTACTTGATGGGCATCCACGGCGAATGCGGTGAACGTAGGGCGACCTCGTGCATCCGCCTGGCAACCCTTCACCGGGCCCCGGCGTCCCAGACTGCAACGGCCGAGGGGGAACGGGCATGAGCGACGACGACACGCGATCGACCGCGGAGGCCGACGGCAGCGCCGGCCGGGGGGCCGCCGTGGTGGTCGGCGGCGGTCTCGCCGGCGTCACCGCGGCGCTGTCCCTCGCCGACGCGGGCCTGCGCGTGACACTGCTCGAAGGACGGCCGCGCCTGGGCGGGCTGGCCTTCTCCTTCAAGCGCGGCGAGCTGACCGTCGACAACGGCCAGCACGTCTATCTGCGCTGCTGCACCGCCTACCGCTGGTTCCTCGACCGCGTCGACGGGGCGGCCCTCGCACCCCTGCAGGAACGTCTCGACGTGCCCGTCCTCGACGCCGACCGGAACCGGCTCGGGCGCCTGCGCCGCACCGCGCTGCCTGTGCCGCTGCACCTGGCGGCCAGCCTCGCCACGTACCCGCATCTGTCGCTCGCGGAGCGCGCCAACGTGGGGCGCGCCGCGCTCGCCCTCAAGGGGCTCGACCCGGCCGACCCGAAGCTGGACGGCCAGGACTTCGGCAGCTGGCTCGCCGCGCACGGTCAGTCGGCGCGCGCCGTCGAGGCCCTGTGGGACCTGGTCGGCGTGGCCACGCTGAACGCCGTCGCGTCAGACGCCTCGCTGGGGCTCGCCGCGATGGTCTTCAAGACCGGGCTGCTCTCGGAGCCGGGTGCCGCCGACATCGGCTGGTCGCACGTGCCCCTCGGTGACCTCCATGACACGCTCGCCCGCAAGGCGCTCGACTCCGCGGGCGTGCGAACCGAACTGAGGACACGCGTCACCTCCATCTCCCGTACGGGGAACGGAGGTTGGAAGGTCCAAGTTCCCGGTGAGGAGATCGAGGCGGACACCGTCGTGCTCGCCGTGCCGCAGCACGAGACCCACGACCTCCTCCCGGAGGGCGCCCTCGACGAGCCCGACCGGCTGCTCGACATCGACACCGCGCCGATCCTCAACATCCACGTCGTCTACGACCGCAAGGTCCTCAAGCGCCCCTTCTTCGCGGCCATCGGCTCTCCGGTGCAGTGGGTCTTCGACCGTACCGACGCCTCCGGGCTCACCGACGGCCAGTACATCGCGGTGTCCCAGTCCGCCGCCCAGGACGAGATCGACGCGCCCGTCGCCGCGCTGCGCGAGCGCTATCTGCCGGAGCTGGAGCGGCTGCTGCCCGCAGCGCACGGCGCCGAAGTACGGGACTTCTTCGTGACCCGGGAGCGCACCGCGACGTTCGCGCCGACTCCCGGCGTGGGACGGCTGCGGCCCGGTGCCCGCACGAAGGCTCCCGGCCTGTACCTGGCCGGGGCGTGGACCGCCACCGGGTGGCCCGCGACCATGGAGGGCGCCGTCCGCAGTGGCATCAGTGCCGCCGGGGCGGCTCTCCGTGCACTAGACCGCCCGCGGGATCACCTCTTCTACGTCGAGGAGGCCGCGTGAAGCCAGCCCTTCTGGGGTCAGGTCCCCAGAAATCCAGCACCGGAACAAGAGGAGAGACTGTGCCGACTGTGCCCTCGGCCGAATCGGCTGCCGACACGGTGGACGTGACCTCACTGCTCGAGCGCGGAAGGACGCTGGCCACCCCGGTGCTGCGGTCGGCCGTGGACCGCCTCGCGCCGCCCATGGACACCGTCGCCGCCTACCACTTCGGCTGGATCGACGCCGAGGGCAACCCGTCGGACGGCGACGGCGGCAAGGCCGTGCGCCCCGCCCTCGCCCTGCTCTCCGCCGAGGCCGCGGGCGCCGCGCCGGAGGTCGGTGTGCCCGGAGCCGTCGCCGTCGAACTGGTGCACAACTTCTCGTTGCTGCACGACGACCTGATGGACGGTGACGAGCAGCGCCGCCACCGCGACACGGTGTGGAAGGTGCACGGCCCGGCCCAGGCCATCCTCGTCGGCGACGCCCTCTTCGCGCTCGCCAACGAGATCCTCCTGGAGATCGGCACCGTCGAGGCGGGCCGTGCCACGCGCCGCCTGACCACCGCGACCCGCGCCCTGATCGACGGCCAGGCGCAGGACATCTCCTACGAGCACCGAGAGCGGGTCACCGTCGAGGAGTGCCTGGAGATGGAGGGCAACAAGACCGGCGCCCTGCTCGCCTGCGCGGTCTCCATCGGCGCGGTCCTGGGCGGCGCCGACGACCGCACCGCCGACACCCTGGAGAAGTACGGCTACCACCTCGGCCTCGCCTTCCAGGCCGTGGACGACCTCCTCGGCATCTGGGGCGACCCGGAGGCCACCGGGAAGCAGACCTGGAGCGACCTTCGCCAGCGCAAGAAGTCACTGCCGGTCGTGGCCGCGCTCGCCGCCGGCGGTCCGGCGTCCGAGCAGCTCGCCGAGCTGCTCGCGGCCGATGCCAAGAGCAACGACTTCGACAGCTTCTCCGAGGAGGAGTTCGCCGCACGCGCCGCCCTGATCGAGCAGGCGGGCGGCCGTGGGTGGACCGCCGACGAGGCCCGGCGTCAGCACACCATCGCCATCGAAGCCCTGGACACCGTCCAGATGCCGGACCGGGTGCGGGCGCAGCTCGTCGCCCTCGCCGACTTCGTCGTCGTACGGAAGAGATGATCACTATCGGACGCATATGACTCGCAGTCGCCGGCCGGCGCCCAGCGCGTCGGCCGACGGCGGACCCACAGCAGAGAAGACGACTGCACGAAGGGGAAGCCATGACAGCGACGACCGACGGAAGCACCGGAGCGGTGACGCCCCGCGCAACCTCGGCCAGCCAGCCACTCGACCCGACCGCCGCGACGGCAGGGCCACGTGACGCCGCCGCGCGCGCCATACATCGCTCCACCGAATTCCTGCTCGCGCAGCAGGACGCCCAGGGCTGGTGGAAGGGCGACCTCGACACGAACGTGACGATGGACGCCGAAGACCTGCTGCTCCGTCAGTTCCTGGGGATCCGGGACGAGAAGACCACCCGGGCCGCCGCGCTCTTCATCCGGGGCGAGCAGCGCGACGACGGCACCTGGGCCACCTTCTACGGCGGTCCCGGTGAACTCTCCACCACCATCGAGGCGTACGTCGCGCTGCGTCTGGCCGGCGACGCCCCCGACGACCCGCACATGGCCAAGGCCTCCGCCTGGATCCGCGACCAGGGCGGCATCGCCGAGAGCCGCGTCTTCACCCGCATTTGGCTCGCCCTGTTCGGCTGGTGGAAGTGGGACGACCTGCCCGAACTCCCGCCGGAGCTCATCTACTTCCCCAAGTGGCTGCCCCTCAACATCTACGACTTCGGGTGCTGGGCCCGCCAGACGATCGTGCCGCTCACGGTCGTCTCCGCCAAGCGGCCCGTACGGCCCGCGCCCTTCCCGCTGGACGAGCTGCACAGCGACGCGCGCCTGCCGAACCCGGGCAAGCCCCTTGCACCCATGGGGAGTTGGGACGGCGTCTTCCAGCGCCTCGACAAGGCGCTGCACCTCTACCGCAAGGTCGCCCCACGCAAAGTACGCAAGGCGGCGATGAACAGTGCCGCCCGCTGGATCATCGAACGCCAAGAGAACGACGGCTGCTGGGGCGGCATCCAGCCGCCCGCCGTCTACTCCGTGATCGCGCTGCACCTGCTCGGCTACGACCTCGAACACCCGGTCCTCAAGGCGGGACTCGAGTCGCTCGACCGGTTCGCGGTCTGGCGCGAGGACGGCGCCCGGATGATCGAGGCGTGCCAGTCGCCGGTCTGGGACACATGCCTGGCAACCATCGCGCTCGCCGACGCGGGCGTGCCCGCCGACCACCCGCAGCTCATCAAAGCGGCCGACTGGATGCTCGCCGAGGAGATCGCGCGCCCGGGTGACTGGGCCGTGCGCAGGCCCGAACTCGCCCCGGGCGGCTGGGCGTTCGAGTTCCACAACGACAACTACCCGGACATCGACGACACCGCCGAGGTCGTCCTGGCCCTGCGCCGCGTGGACCACCCGGACCGCGCGCGCATGGAGAACGCCATCGCCCGCGGAGTGCGCTGGAACCTGGGCATGCAGTCCAAGAACGGGGCCTGGGCCGCCTTCGACGCCGACAACACCAGCCCGTTCCCCAACCGGCTGCCGTTCTGCGACTTCGGCGAGGTCATCGACCCGCCGTCGGCCGACGTCACCGGGCATGTCGTCGAGATGCTCGCCATCGAGGGCAAGGCGCACGACCCGCGCACCCGGCGTGGCATCGAGTGGCTGCTCGCCGAACAGGAGGCGGACGGCTCCTGGTTCGGCCGCTGGGGGGTCAACTACGTATACGGGACAGGGTCCGTGGTGCCCGCGCTCACCGCGGCGGGACTGCCCGGTTCGCACCCGGCGCTGCGCCGCGCCGTCGGCTGGCTGGAGTCGGTGCAGAACGACGACGGAGGCTGGGGCGAGGACCTGCGCTCCTACCGCTACGAGGAGTGGCGCGGTCATGGCGCCTCCACCGCGTCACAGACCGCCTGGGCGCTGCTCGCCCTGATCGCGGCCGGTGAGCGGGACTCCAAGGCCGTGGAGCGGGGCGTCGCCTGGCTCGCCGAGACGCAGCGGGACGACGGCTCCTGGGACGAGCCGTACTTCACCGGCACCGGCTTCCCCTGGGACTTCTCCATCAACTACCACCTCTACCGGCAGGTGTTCCCGCTCACAGCCCTCGGCCGGTACGTCAACGGGGAGCCGTTCGCGGGCCTCTCCGCCAAGGGGGGCTGATGGGCCAGGCCCCGGCCGTGCCGGACCCCGCACCGCTGCTGATCGCCTGCGCGCTCGGCATCGAGCACCTCGCCCTGCGTATGGGCGACCGCGGAGGCGCGCACGGGCGGGTCACCATGCTCCGTACGGGCATGGGCCCCAAGAACGCCGAGCGCGCCGTCACCGGCGCCCTCGGCAAGGAGCCGCTGCGCCACGCCGCCGTCGTGGCCACCGGCTTCTGCGCCGGGCTCGCCCCCGGCATGCACCCCGGGGACCTGGTCGTCGCCGACCAGACCCGCGACGCACACGGCCACACGCCCTGCGTCGGCACCGAACTGCTGGTCAAGGAGCTCGTGCGCGCCGTGCCCGGCCGCACCGTGCACACCGGCCCGCTCACCGGCTCCGACCATGTCGTCCGCGGACACGAACGCGCCGACCTGCTCGCCACGGGCGCCATCGCGGTGGACATGGAGTCCGCGGCGACGCTGCACAGCGCGATGCGGGTGGGAGACCGGCCGGTTGCCGCCGTCCGGGTGGTCGTGGACGCCCCACAGCACGAACTCGTCCGTATCGGCACGGTGCGCGGTGGAATATCAGCTTTCCGTGTTCTTCGTGCCGTGCTTCCCGCTTTTTTCGAATGGCACCGTTCTTCTTTGCTCCCTCGGAGGTGAGCCAGATGGCCATGCCGCTGCGCCAGACCGTCAAGGTCGCGACGTATCTCTTTGAACAGAAGCTCCGCAAGCGTGACAAGTTTCCGCTGATCGTCGAGTTGGAGCCGCTCTTCGCCTGCAATCTCGCGTGCGAGGGATGCGGAAAGATCCAGCACCCGGCCGGAGTGCTCAAGCAGCGCATGCCGGTGGCCCAGGCCGTCGGCGCCGTCCTTGAATCCGGTGCGCCGATGGTGTCGATCGCCGGTGGCGAGCCGCTGATGCACCCTCACATCGACGAGATCGTGCGGCAGTTGGTGGCGAAGAAGAAGTACGTCTTCCTCTGCACCAATGCCATGCTGCTGCGCAAGAAGCTGGAGAAGTTCACGCCTTCTCCGTACTTCGCGTTCGCGGTGCACATCGACGGGATGCGGGAGCGGCACGACGAATCCGTCGCGAAGGAGGGTGTGTTCGACGAGGCGGTGGAGGCCATCAAGGAAGCCAAGAAACGCGGTTTCCGGGTGACCACCAACTCCACCTTCTTCAGCAACGACACCCCGCAGAACATCATCGAGGTCCTCAACTTCCTCAACGACGAGCTGGAAGTCGACGAGATGATGCTGTCGCCCGCCTACGCCTACGAGAAGGCGCCGGACCAGGAGCACTTCCTGGGCGTCGAGCAGACCCGCGAACTCTTCAAGAAGGCCTTCGCGGGCGGCAACAGGCGGCGCTGGCGCCTGAACCACTCGCCGCTGTTCCTCGACTTCCTCGAGGGCAAGGCGGACTTCCCGTGCACCGCGTGGGCGATTCCGAACTACTCGCTCTTCGGCTGGCAGCGCCCCTGCTACCTGATGAGCGACGGGTACGTCCCCACGTACAAGGAGCTCGTCGAGGAGACCGACTGGAGCAAGTACGGCCGCGGCAAGGACCCGCGGTGCGCCAACTGCATGGCGCACTGCGGCTACGAACCGACCGCCGTCCTCGCCACCATGGGCTCCCTCAAGGAGTCCATCCGCGCCGCCCGTGAGACGGTCTCCGGAAACCGCGGGTGACGTCATGACCCCTGGAACGCCTGTCGCACTGGGCCTTCCTGAGCTGCCGGTCCGGCCGATCGCGGAGCGTCGCCTCTCGCGGCGCATCGAGGTCGGGCCGGTGGCCGTGGGGGGCGGTGCGCCCGTCTCGGTGCAGTCCATGACGACGACGCGTACGTCCGACATAGGGGCGACGCTGCAGCAGATCGCCGAACTCACCGCGTCCGGCTGCCAGATCGTGCGGGTCGCGTGCCCCACACAGGACGACGCGGACGCCCTCGCGACCATCGCGCGCAAGTCGCAGATCCCGGTGATCGCCGACATCCACTTCCAGCCGAAGTACGTCTTCGCGGCGATCGACGCCGGGTGTGCGGCGGTGCGGGTGAACCCCGGCAACATCAAGCAGTTCGACGACAAGGTCAAGGAGATCGCGCGCGCCGCGAGCGACGCCGGTACGCCGATCCGGATCGGCGTCAACGCGGGCTCCCTGGACGCGCGCCTCCTCCAGAAGTACGGGAAGGCCACCCCCGAGGCCCTGGTCGAATCCGCCCTCTGGGAGGCGTCGCTCTTCGAGGAGCACGGCTTCGGGGACATCAAGATCTCCGTGAAGCACAACGACCCGGTGGTCATGGTCAACGCCTACCGGCAACTGGCCGCAGCCAGTGACTATCCGCTGCACCTCGGTGTGACGGAGGCGGGCCCCGCCTTTCAGGGCACGATCAAGTCGGCGGTGGCGTTCGGGGCGTTGCTGAGCGAGGGCATCGGCGACACCATCCGGGTCTCGCTGTCCGCGCCGCCCGCCGAAGAGGTCAAGGTCGGCATCCAGATCCTGGAGTCCCTGGGCCTGCGCCAACGCCGCCTGGAGATCGTCTCCTGTCCGTCCTGCGGGCGGGCGCAGGTGGACGTGTACAAGCTGGCCGACGAGGTCACCGCGGGCCTGGACGGCATGGAAGTGCCGCTGCGCGTCGCGGTCATGGGGTGTGTCGTGAACGGGCCGGGGGAGGCCCGTGAGGCGGATCTCGGTGTCGCGTCCGGCAATGGCAAGGGGCAGATCTTCGTCAAGGGCGAGGTCATCAAGACCGTCCCCGAGTCGAAGATCGTGGAGACCCTCATCGA